>JAKPQU010000534.1 GCA_029555925.1 Bacillota bacterium | reverse complement strand
TATTGGAAGCTATAAACATAGCCTTTTTAAAAACACCCTCTCCTTAATCCTCTCCCTCAAGGGAGAGGAAATAAGAGGCAAATCCTTTAAGCAGAAATACAATATTCCTTAACTTAATGACATTGCGCGTGACGCGTGACGCGTGACGCGAGGAATCTGTCTGTCCTTCTTTGTAACTACATTACTGTGGATTTTTTTCCATGTTAATAGATTCAAACCTCACCCAGTAAAGTTCACAGCCCATATCTTCATCGAAATAGGCAAAACTATCTGTCATGTGATAGCCGAGTTTTGCAATAGTCCTAGATTGGCCGTGTCTTGACCACATTCTATGGGCATTCTCTCTGCTGACCCCTTCAATAGGAAGTCCGGCCAATCCCATACCTGTATATTCATCTATCATGGCTTTCAGCAAAAAATAAACAGACGTTTTTCTGGCACTCTCAGTTATTACTATATCATCTACGTACGCGACCGGTTCATCGTCTTCCCTGTGAGAATTGTCAAGATATGCCAGTATATAGGCATTTATATTTCCGTTTTTATCTACTGTTGCCCAGCTGAAATTACAGTTGTTTTTCTCCATTTCGGAGAGATTTTCCCTGATGCCTTTTTCTCCAAGTCTGTATAGCCCGGGATAAACAGCGGATTCCACTGCTGCTATTTTATCTGCAATAGACGATGTAACCTTTATTACTTTCATAATGTTTCCTTCACCACTTTGAAAAAATTAATCTTTATTTAACCATATTTCATACCATTCTACTACAGGCATCCTTCTGAGCATGGCAAAGAATTTATTGAATTGTTCCAGTCCTACTTCCTGTTTATAATCTTCTATAATATGTTCCCCTGTTTCTCTGGTCATGTATTCGGTACAGTGAATATATCGTCCCGAGTGGTATTTTTCCTTGAAATACCACATTTTTACATATCCTTTCTGCTTTTTTATAAATTCAGCAAATCTTTTCGCTGCTTCTTCGAACTCTTTTTCTTTTCCACGTTTGACATCGAATATAACTATCTCTACTAAATTTGACATAAGTTCTCCTTTCCTTTGAAAATGAATAATTCCGAGAGAAACTAATGTATGATACAGGTGAGTCGTGAGCAATGTCCCATTTTTTTCCCCCTTCCCCCTTCACCCTTCACTTTTCACTCCAATTAAGTTATGAAATATACTACAACTATAATATTAAAGATCTTCCCAAAAATCTCCTTTTAATTTATAATACAAAAAAGAAAATTGAAAGGCCTTTCTCAGTATGCTGTTACATAAAAAAAATATAGAAGATCTCCTGTATGAAATATCTTACTGGATAAGAGAGTTAAAGTTTGATTTTAAAGCTTATGTGGAAAAACATTATAGCTTTTCGGAAAAATCGGAAAAAGAATTGACATGTTTTAGAAATGATGAACTTTTGATATTATTTAAAGCTCTTCCTGCAGAGGTTTCAATACCTGTACTCTCAATTATGAAGCTATATTTTACTTCTTCCGAGCTCAAGAGATATTATAAAGATAATCTCTGCAGTAAAGAAAAAGCTATAGTTAAAGATTTCTTTTATAACTATTATATCAAAGAGAATAAAAAAGAAGTTTTTTCAGAACATATCAATTCACAGGATACCGGGCATTTTACTTTAGAAGCAGGAGTGGGACTTACCAGGTTTGTTCCCGCTATAAATAAAGCCATAGAAGATTTTAGAAGAATGGTCTTTGAAAAACATGGTCTAATCATTCCCGAACTCTCCGTATCTATCGTGCCTGAGCTTCATCCGCGCCAGTATATTATAAAGCCCGGTAATAACAGAGGAAGAATTACGGGCAATAAACTCCTGCTGACAGGTTCTGATGACTACATAAGACTTCTGGAAGGAGAACACTTTTTTGAGCCTGTTTATGGAACAGCTTCCCTGTGGATTGAACAGGATGAAGAAAATAAAATCATTGAACAGGGCGGTCTGATTTTACGGGGAGAACATCTTCTGATTACCCATATCGTCAGGGTGATTGAGAAAAATCTTTATGTGTTTATAAATGAAACGTACCTGTCATCATGCCTTCAGGAACTTGCTAAATCCCATCCTTTACTGGTAAAAAGGATTAAAGAGATAAATATTCCGGGAAAAACTATAGTGTCTGTTTTAAGAAATCTCATGTCTGAAGGGATAAATATAAGAGATATTGTATCTATTTTATCGGAAATACTGCACCTGTGGCCAAGAACAGATGATAGTGAAGTGATTACGGAATACCTGATAGAACATTTTTCTCCTCTTTCCTGTTATAAATATATAGAAGGTAAAACACTTTATTGTTTTACTATACCGTCTGATATTGAAGAAGAATTGAAAAAACTGTCTCACTGGGATAATCTTTTTGAGGAAAAAGTGCCAGAAGATATGAAAAAGTTTTTACTTTCTTATATAGAAAATGTCTCTCTTCTTATGGAAATGAATAATCATGAACCTCTGCTTGTTACGGGAAGAGATATAAGACTTCATATAAGGAAACTCGTGTCAGAGAAAGTTCCATGTGTGAAAATTTTAAGCAGAGAGGATATAGCTCCTGAAATAGAAATGGTGGAAGAGAGAATTTTCCCTGGGGATATAATATATGTTCAGCCTGATATATCAGGCGCGAAGGAACTTCAAAAAGTCTTTCGCAGAATAATATGGGACATAACAGATACTTTTCCTGCAGATGAATATGTGTTTGTTTTATTACCTTTTGCTTCTGCTTCTGTATTCAGGCATATGACGGAAAGACTTCCATGGATAAAGGCACTTTCAATAGAAGGATTTCGAGATTTACCTGAGATGAAAAACAGAATGACCTGGAAAAGGTGTGATATGTTTCTTAATATATTCGCCATGATTTTAAAAGAAGATATAGGGAACGCTGAAAAAGAGATTTCAGTGTTAAAGAATATGTCTTCTTCTCCATGGATTTCCATAATGGAAGGAATCGTTTTAAAACATAAAGGTGATTATCATGGATTTCAGCAAAAACTCATGGAAGGACTCAGGGAGAATCCTTATTTACTCAATATTTTTCCTCTCAGAGAATTAAATATCACAGAATTTGATTTAAAAGAAAAAGAAATTTTTGTCAGATGTTATAATAAAAAATTCACCGGGTTTTCACCTGAATTATCAGGTAATTCACATGACGGAATCTGCTTTGAAAATCTCGTGCCTCCACAGATGGAATTACGGATAAGTAAAGAACTCATGGATAAAATAAAGGATAAGGAATTTAAAAAATGTCTTTATGATTTGAAAATAGAATTTATGGCAAAAAGAGGTTTGAATTTACCTGACATAGTTTTTACAGGCTGTAAATCTTCAAATAATTATTCGATCCTCATTAAAGGGTTTATCATAAAAAAGAATGAGCCTTTTATTTCCCTTCAGAAGCTCATGAAGGATATTAAAGAAATAATCTATAAAAAATCTTATTTTTTTATTGATATAAATCAGGCAGATGATATACTTGGTCGTGGCAGGGTAAATTGTCCCGCCTCGGTTGAAAGACTTGATTCTCTCAGAATACCTGTAGATAGCATATGGAAAATATTTCAATACCTTTTAAAGAAAGGAGGTACTATTTTAAATATTGAACCGGTTCTTGACGTTACGGGAGATAACTGGCAGAAGAACAGAGATACGGCTTTAATAGCAGAGAAAGCCCTGGAAAAGCTTATTTATATAGATGAAAAAAACATGGCCCTTGGGAAACTTTATTTTATCTGGCAGAGTCGATTGAAAGAACCTGTTTTTAAAGAAGATATATCTCATATAGATTATTCTGTTCTTGCCGGAATAATTAAAGATTTTGATTTCCCCTCTTTTCTTCCAAAGATATACAATTATCCTGATAAGGCTTTTTTTGATCTCCTGTTTTTTAATAAGAAAGCCTGGCTTACAGCTCTTGATTTTGTAGATATTAATGAACTTGTAGAAGCTTTTAAAGACGTTCCTGCTGAACTCTATGACCATGTTATATCACTTCTCCCGTATGATACAGTATCTTTTTTCAGAGAAGTTACCTGTCAGCCGTTAATAAAAAAATCCTTTACAGATGACGGAAGAGTAAGTTTATTTAATATATTCAAAAGTCTTGTTATACTCGGTAAATGTCATTTCCCTGCAGAACTTCTGTCGTCACCTGCCTGGCTGAGTCTGGATAGACTTCATTTTACTAATGAAAGAGAAAAACTTATTAATTCTCTCACAGACAGGGAAAAAATAGCCATTATCATATATAATCTCCCTGAACCTGTATCGGTATTTTTACAGATTTTGTTCCCTGGCTATAAACCTCCTGAATTTCATTATGAAATTTCCCGGGAAATATTAACAGAATTTTATGAAAAATATTTTAAAGATCTGTCAGTTCCTCCTGATTTTTCTGTAAAATCCTTTGACACGATAATTCTGAAAGCAGGTGAAAAAATCTGCCGGGGAGATTATACAGGTGCCATAGATATTTTAAAAGAAGAACCGGAAAACAGGATTGCCGGTTTTTTACTATCCGTTCTTTTGAAATACAAAGGGAAATCTTTCTCTTCCGATGAATACGGAGCCCAACCGGTTGATTATTCCCGTATACTGGTACAATATGGATGGCACGACAAAAAAATGAGTGCTCTGGAACTGGGATATTATCTATCACATACGGATTTTTATAGAAAATATGGAGAAAATTATCTTGCAGCATGCGGATATAGATTGAAAGGCGAGAAAAATCCAAATTCCCTTGTTTTTTATGAACAGGGAGAATGTTATCTTGATGCGGAAATGTACGGTCATGCCTTCATCTCATACGGAAAATCACTGGAATGGTTAAAAAGGGAACAAAGATATAAACTATCTGATTTTACTAAGAACCTTTTACGTAAGCTTTTTGATACTTTATATTTAAGTATATCAGTTGAAGATATAGCGTCTGTCGTATTTTCTCTGCCGGAAGAAAAGATATTTCCCTGCCTGAAAATGTTCTCTTCTGAAGAAAATTTAAATAAACTCCTTGCTTTTAAAGGTAAATCCGGGAAAGAATTTCCTCACATCAGAGAAATATTATCTCTCTGTACGGAAGACCTCTTTCATGGCATCAGTCGATAAAATATATTTTGCGAATGCAAATATATTTTATCCTGGGTTTTATACTATTAGATAGCCACAATGATTAAGATGTACGTCATTGAGAGGGAACAATAGCGATGAACTAATGCCGTCGGATTAGTTTCTATCAGAGGGATTGTTTCGCTTCGCTCACAATGACAAAGTTTACCCGTCAAAAATCATCGTGTTTAACTTACTATATAAATCATATGATAAAATATTTTTTGCGAATGCGTAAAAAAAGCTTGACAAACCTGTGATGTAATATTAAGATAATATAGATTACTGGAAATTTATAGTGTATTTATAGTAAAACATATTATGCAGCATATTTTTCATTCAAAATTACCACATAAAAACCTGTCCGATTTGCCTGAAATTATACCAAGAGAAGTGCTTTTTAGAGAGTCGATAAAATACCCCAAAATATCACCTGACGGTCAAAAACTTGCATATATATCACCTGTTAATGATGTGATGAACCTATTTATTAAGACCATCGGAAAAGAAGATGACAGAATAATCACGGATTTGAAAAAAAGAGGCATACATTATTATATATGGGCTACAAATAAATATATTGTTTATCTGGACAATGACAGAGGAACTGAAAATTTTTCACTTTATAAATTGGATGTCGAAAATATGGACATTACCATATTGACTCCTGATAAAAATGCTAAAGTCGGGATTATCCATTGTAATAGAGAGCTTTTCCCTGATGAATTAATATTTTCTCTATATACAGATAAAATGACAGTTGCAGATTTGTATCGTGTCAATCTGAATTCAAATGAATCGACTCTTATAGAGAAAAATCCCGGTAATGTTGCTGCATGGTTGATAGATAACAATTTCAGAGCCAGTGGAATAATATCTGTAAAAGATAACGGTAAAACAGAGCTTTCTGTCAGGATTGCCGGAGAGAATGGCCAGAAGGAAAAGACTGTATGGACTATGGAAGATAAATTTTCAAGCTACCCTCTCTGTTTTTCAGGGGATAATAAATATATATATATATCAGACGGCCAGACTTATGAGACGGTCAGAATCATTAAGATAGAAATAAAAACAGGAAAAGCTGAAGTTATAGCTTTCAATGAAACGTACGATTTATGTATAAATGTGTTCAATCACAATGTATCTCCATATGAAAATCCCACTGTGCTTATAAATTCGAAGGGCACTGAAATAGACGCAGTCGCTTTTTATGAATACAGAAAAAAATGGATTATTATAAATAAAGCACTGGAAGAAGATTTTAAAGCTATAAAAGAGATTGACAGCGGGGATTTTTCCATTATCAGCCAGGATGACGAAGGTAAAACATGGATAATAGCTTTCGAACATGATAATGGCCCCGTATCCTATTACAGTTTTAACAGAGAATTAAAAAAAGGAACCTTTATATTTTATAATAAACCTGAGCTGAACAATTATACTCTTTCACCTGTGGAAGAAGTAACTTTTAGTTCCAGAGATAATATGACCATTCATGGATATATAACTTATCCGGCAGGGATAAAAAGAGAAAAGCTTCCTCTTGTGTTGCTTGTGCATCAGGGGCCCTGGCAGAGAGACATATGGGAATATAACCCGGTAGTCCAGTGGCTTGCCGGTAGAGGTTATGCCTGTTTGCAGATTAATTACCGCGGTTCTACTGGGTATGGCAGGGAATTTCTCAATGCAGGTAATAAAGAATGGGGCGGCAAAATGCAGGAAGACCTTATAGACGGTGTCAACTGGGCTATAGAACATGGTATAGCAGATCCAGAAAGGATTGCCATATACGGGAAAGGCTACGGAGGTTATGCTGCCCTTGCGGGAGTCGTTTTTACGCCTCATATATTTTGCTGTGCCATAGCCATACAATGTCCCGGTAATCTCATAACATTTCTTCAGTCCCTTCCAAAATACTGGAAACATCAAAACAGAATGATTCTCGAAAGAGTAGGAGATATTGATAAAGACAGGGACATGTTAATAAGCCGTTCTCCTGTTTACAGACTCGAACAGATAAAGAGTCCTCTGTTGATTGCCTATGGTCTTAACAGTCCGAGAGTTACGTCATCAGAACCTTACAGGCTTGTACAGACTATGAAAAGTAAAGGTATTTCTGTAGAACATATAGTTTTTCCTGATGAAGGACATGAAATCATGAAAGAGGAAAATCGTTTCAAATTTTATACAATTACCGAAAAATTCCTTTCCAGATACATGGGCGGAAGATATGAGGCAAGAGAAATAAATCTCAGGGATATATACCTCTCTCCTTCTTCTGATAATAATTTTTACAGAGAAAGTATGATAGATAAAATTTTGAAAGAAGGGGATACAGAGGCTTTTGAAAACCTTATGAAGCCATATAAAAAACCTCTGCTGAAATATTTTTTTCATATTACTGGAAATCGTGATACAGGGGAAGAGCTTTTGCAGGATGTTTTGTTTCGTGTATGGTTATATTTGAATTCATATTCTTTTCTTGATAATACGCCTTTTTCTTCCTGGTTATTCAAGATTGCCGCGAATGTAGTGAACGACTACAGAACAAAGAATTCTAAATTAAATAATGAAATAAGCCTGGAAGAAATAAATTTAGATATAAGTGTAACAGGTTATAAAGAAACTATAGAAGATAAAATGTTCGTTTATTCTTTAATTAATTCCCTGAAAGAACCTTATAAAACTTCTCTGTTCCTTCGTTTCGTAAAAGATCTTAATTATAAAGATATTGCTTCTTTAATGAACACAGATGAAAATAATGTAAAAGCCTATTTATACAGGGCAAAAAAATATCTTTTGAAATCACTGGATAATCTATAATTATAGTTTTCATAACTTATTATAATTTAAAGTATTTGTGATGCGTAATGCGTAATGCGTAATGGGTTATTATCCCTTCGTATCACGCATCACGCTTTACGCATTACGAGGTCATTAATTATGGATTGTTATGAAAGTCACTATAATTATATTCCTTCTGACATTGCCTTCTGAATAGTATTATAAAAATATATTTAAAAAAAATATTTTATTGTAACTTTTTTCTATATACATCAGTTTTATTATTATAGAGGGGTATATTACAGGAATTTTTTTGAAAGAGGTAATTTAATTGATTTCAAAGGATATTGATGCAAAAAAATGTGTTTATTGCAAGATGGATATACGTCTTATGAGCAAATTCTGTTTTTTTTGCGGTAGAACTGGAAGGGAAGATATACCACAGGATATAGATAATGAAGAATACGGGGAAGAAATATGTGATGAAGAAGATTTTAACAATCCTTTAAAGGGGTAATTTAATTGGTTTACAGCGAGATTGAAACAAAAAAATGTGTTCATTGTAATAAAGATATACGTCTTACAGGCAAATTCTGTTCTTTCTGCGGCAAGAGTGCAGATAAAATAGATCCCTTCAGAGATGCTTTTAATATGGGCAGTGTTGCAAAGAAAGAAGATGAACTTGACGATATTTTTTCTGCTATAGGCGATGCTTTTGATATAGATATTCCGGATGATAAAACTTATGAAGAAGAACCGGAAGAATTATTTGACGAAGAGGATTTTGATGAAACTATTCCTGACTGGGAAGATGAAGAACTTGAAGATTATGAAACACCTGAATTAAGAGAGCTTATGGATACGGGGAAAGGTGTATGCAGAGGAACCGTAGCCGATGAAGAACTTGGCGAAGTACTTGAATATTTAAGGGAAAAACTTCATGAAGAGGTGTCTTCTTTCAATGAAATAAAAGAAATATATAAAAATGATTCTTTTGTTATAAGAGAGTTGCTTGTAAGAATAGACAGGGCTTTTAAACTTTATAATGAATCCATTGACGAAATTGAGAGATATTTTACAGACGGAGACATTGATCATATTCTGGAAGGAATGGATCTTGCTTCTTCGGCAATTAACAGATTGTATACCTCTCTGATAGTCCTTCAGGAAGAAGAAAATGAAGAGGAATACGAAGATGAAGATTTTTTTGAAGAAGAAATAAAAAAGATGGACATGGCATGGAAAACAAAGATCTCCGGTTCTATCCCTGACGACGGTAATTACTATGAGATATCGGATGAAGAAGAGGAATATTATACAAATCCGAATTTTGAGCGACTTAAAAGTGAAGTGGAATTGTTAAAAGAAGGTAAAATAAGCGAAGAAAGATTTTCTTCTACTCTGAAGTGGATGACTTCAAACCTTGTATCAGGCAGAAAAGATTTTGAAGATATAGAATCTCCTTCCAGTGCAGAAGATAAATATTTAGAGACAGTGATTACAAATGGTCTTGACGCGTTTAGAATTTATGAAGCTGGTTTAAGAAAAATGGAGAAGTTTTTTTTAGATAAAGATCCCGTTCATCTCGATGATGGACTTGATATGGCTTTTGAAGCCACGCAGATAATTGCGCAGCTGGAAATTTCTTTTGAGAACCCGGAAGAAATTATTTTTACCGATTAGTTGTTTACGTCAGACAGGATTGTCGTGATTATATATTTAGATGTGAGTAAATTTAAGGTTAAGAAATTTTCATTTTTAATGCCGTAAAATAACGATTTAGATGAAAATTATGTCTAGTTAGTTTATCTAAATAATTTTATGTTTGTTAAAGACATAATTTTCAATAATCATTATTAACTTCAGCAAAAGTTTAAAAATCAGGAGGGATGATGAATGTCAAAAGTCAGATCCAGTAATTCTAAGTCCAGTAGTTACAGTTCCATGAAGGGTCTTTCCGGGAAAGGCGCAGCTAAAGTAGGGGGGGGCGGAAAGGCAGGGAAATCTGCCAGGGTAAAAAGCGGTCTTGGCAAAGTATCCGGCGGAAAGAGCACAAAGGCCGGCGGTTCAAAATCCATGAAAGGTAAAACAGGAAGCCATAAATCACAGAAGGCCTCTGAGATGCAAAATCCTTTCAAGCAGTTAGGTAATTTTTTAGGTAATGTTCTTGGAACAGATGGAAAGAGCGGCGGAGTAAAGGGATCTTCCGGAAGGAGATCAGGAGCAGGTCGCAGTGCAGGCAGGAGCGGCAGTGCCGGCAAGAGTCGCGGTACAGGCAGAAGCGGTAGTGCCGGTAAGAGTCGCAGCACAGGAAAAACCCACTCTGCCGGTAAGAGTCAGAAAACAGGCGGAACTGCAGCGGCTCATAAGTCAGGCAGTAAAGACAGTGTGAAAAAATCCCGGCCAGAGACAGGACAGAAAACATCACCTGACCAGGTGAAAGGACAGGAAAAACCATCGGCAGAACAGGTAAAAGGACAGGAAAAACCTTCCACAGGCGAAGGCGGAAAGGTAATGGGGACGGCAAAGGGTACAGGTTATTATCCGCATAACAGCAAAATGGAAGGCGGTTATCTGGATAAAAAAGGTAATAAATTGACTACTCTTCAGGATGTTCTTGACGGTAAAGCCAAATCTGCCGCTATTGCCCTGGATAAAAACCTTTATAAATCAGGGCAGGTAAAATACGGAGATTCCTTTACCATACCGGAAATAGATAAAAAATATGGCAGACATATTGATTTTCGTGCCGTAGATACGGGAGGAGCTTTTACAGGTAAAGGTTTCTCAAGGGTAGATATATGTACGGGATCAAAGAAAGATTCTCTTGATCCCACTGTAAACGGGAAACTTACCCTGATAAAAAATCCCGATGCACTCAAGGAACAGGGACAGAAAACCACTCCCCAGGCGGAAGTAAAGGCAGCGGAACAGTCTAAAAAACCTGAAACAGGCCAGCTGCCGCCAGGTGCTAAAGTCGAAGGGGCGAAAGATACGGGTGCACAGCAGGCCGGTAAGATCCCGGGCGATACGCTGGGAACAACACCTCCCCGGGGCAGAGCCGCTATAGAGCAAATGTTCGGCCCTGCCGGCAAAAATCAGGTCAATGTGAAAATGCCTGCAGGCCCCGGCGGTAAGATGATTAATGTAAAATGTAATGAAAAGATTGCTCCCAAATTGAATGCAGTCTTTCAGGAAATAAAGGACAAAGGACTTTCCGGAGAGATAAAGGCCAATGACGGATGTTATAACTATAGAACCAAAAGAAACGGCAAGTCTCTGAGCACCCATTCGTGGGGTATAGCAGTGGATATAAATGCAGGGTCTCATCCTATGGGATCTTCAAAACAGACTGCAGGACAGAAGGCCATAGCAGAGATATTCCAGAAACATGGTTTCTATCAGTTGCCAAATGATCCCATGCATTTTCAGTTTGCCAGAGGGTATTAGTCGTGAGGCGTGAAGCGTGAGACGTGAATGGTTGAAACTACCGGTCACGCGTTACGCGTCACGCTTCTCATTTAAAAAGTGTAAAAATGAAACACATTAACATATATTTTTTTACACTGTCCTCTTTCCGGCATGGCTCTTCGCAATTCCATGCTTTTTAAAGCAGACTTTTTATTTATGTCATTATATACAGGCAATTTTTATACCGGCAAGAAAAAATATTCTGTTTTACTCACACGAAGCCCTGTGTTATAAGGCAGAAAATTTTTTATAGACCTCTGGAAAAATGATTTTTTGTGAGAGAAAAGTGTAAATTTTTGCACTCTGTAAATTTTATACTTTTACAATTTTTTCACAGATCCGGATTAAGGATATCCATTGTATCATCTTTCATAGCCATTCCATAGATTTTATTCTTTGTCAAATATTTGAGTATATTTTCAGGAATCTCTAAAGAAGCAAAGACGGGGATAATTTCCTTTCCTTTAAAATCTGGAAAATAATCGTAAATTACAGCTTTATCTTTTATCAAATTAACAAACTGTTCTGCATAATCATGCTTTGCAGAAGCTTTTGTTTCATTTACTATTACCTTATCAGGATATACAGCTATAACATCAAATTCCTTCTGTTTTCTTCCTTTCCCCTTCTTCATTCTCCTTAATATAAAATCTTCACATTCTTCTTTCTTACAACCAAAGTATTTTTCAGCGATATTTTTTATATTAGGATAAACCAGGTCTTCTACAATAGTACCCCATTTATTGGCAAGATCACCCCATTTCCTATTCATTTCCTTTCTTTCTTCTTTCATTTCCTTTCTGTCCTGTCTCATTTCATCTTTAAACTCTCTCATCTCATTTTTGAACTCTCTCATTTCAAGGCCTAAATTATTTACAGTTATCTGAGTTCTGCTTACTTCATAGGATAAATTCTGTATCATTAACTGTGTCTGTTTCGCTAAATCCTCCAGGGTATCAACTCTTTCAACTACATCTGGCATATAAAATCAACTCCTTTCTATTCCCCTGTTACCATAATAGCATATATAATAAGGTTTATCAAATGATTTGACCCCTTGTTTTAGAATAGAATTGCAGTTGAAAATGACAGGTGATTTTATATAAAATGGAAAAAGAAATTTATTTCATCCCGGCAATTTTTACACCCTGTAGATTGCCTCTGGCCTGTAAGATTAAATGGACTATCCGTACATATACCGGATAGTCCATTTATAATATTTATTTATTGCCATATGGAAAAATAGAAATCTCCGGCGTAATCCAGCCACATTGCATAAGCTTTCCCACTTCCGTCACACTGTATTACCGGATTACCGGCCTGATTATCATCAGGTCTGTCATGATCTACACTGACAGGTGTTGCCCAGTTTCCCCCTGGTGGAAGGACTGAAGAATAAATATGAGCTTTATTATTTCTGGAACCGATATAGATTGCATGGCCATTGCCAGAGGAGTCGATGGCTATGCCGGGACAATCGATGGCTGGACCGACAGAAAGGGGAATTTCCCATATTCCACCTGAACGGCGAGACGAGTAAACATTATATACACTGCCGTCATACTGAAGCCATACAGTATATGCATTGCCGGATTGATCTATTGCTATGTTTCCGGCAGTACAATCCATGGCAGGACTGGTAATTTGTTCCTGTGTGTTCCATTGTCCACTACCTGAAGGCAGATAAGAAAAATAAATATGTCTCAGATTCTCGCCTGAGTTATATTGTTCCCATGCTGCATATACATTACCCGATGTATCTACTGCCAGGGAAGGGTTATATACTGAGATCCCGGGTACAGGTAGTTCATCAATCTTTCCATAGACATTCCAGTTACTTACTCCTGAAGGACAGGAAGCAAAATATATACCGGTATGGGTATCACCGGGCCCCGGCATATCTTCATAGGCCCAGAGTAAATAAACATTATTCGAACTGTCTGTTGTGAGACTGATATTTTTACGTCCCAGACTGCGCATGTAAGGTATGTTGCCGGGTATTTCCATCGCCTGTGACCATGACCCTCCTGATGGACGATAGGAGTAATAAAGAGTATTGCTAGTGATAAAAGGCGTGCTGGCTGTATCGTTCCATACTGTACAGGCATTACCTGATGAATCTACTGTTATATCTGAATCCGGATTTGAACTGGCTCCACTCATAGTTGCAATCGGTACAGGGCTTTCCCAGTTGCCTCCTGCAGGGCGGTAAGAAGAGTAAATGACAGGAATATAATTTTCATAACCTGTCCATATTAAATATGTATTCCCTGCCTGATCTACCTTCATCCGGTGATTCATTCCGCTTACCGCCTGTTCTATTTTCATAGACGGCCCCCATGATGGCCCCGTTGCAGGAGTAGCTGTAGGTGTTGCATTTGGATCACCCACTATCACTTCAAAATTCCCGCTTCCTTTGTAATATAAAACATTTTCTGCCGTATTCTCTCCGCGGACACTTATTTCCGCACGATATTTACCTCCCGGCAGTTCTATTGAACCCTGAACAGATGTATTTGACCATCCTGTGAAAGATGTCGTATTATAGACAGTTCCCCAGGGATTGTTCGGGTCTCCTTCAACAGTCTGTATAAACCTGACTTCACCTGATACACTTTCTCTGGAAGTGCCGAAATTATTTCCATTGATTACATAATCAACTGTGGAAAGAGAACCATTATCATCTTTATTATCACCTGTGCTGTCTGTTATTGAACTAAGAGAGGGGAGACCGTAAACAAGGACTCTTCCTGGAGAACCGTAGCCTGTATCATAATTATATATGCCTTCTCCCGGGAAGGAACATGTGGCAGTATGGAAGATTTCTGCAGTCGCTGGCTGGGTGATATGTTCTGCATGGGCTATAGGGCCGACAGTTAACAGTCCGCTGTTCATCTGCACTGTTCTGTCATTATCATAATCCTGATTCTGATAAACAAGGGTTGTTCCCAGTGGTATATCTATATTTTGAGGCATACATGACCCGTCACTCTGAATTGTAACTCCGAGTATTATAAGCCCCGGCCCTGCTGTTCCTCCGGGAGTCATATAAAAGCCGTGTTTTCTCTGGCAGAGTAGATTTCCCGAAGGGTCTATGACTTCTATTACTGCAGTGTTCAGGCCTACAGGCACATCGGGAATTGTCAATGTATAGGTTCCCGCTCCGGAAGGGTCAAGATCAGTTCTCTCTCCCGTAAGATGTGTTATGATTGCTTCACCTGTAATTGTTACCCTGAGTGTATGAGAATTATAGGGGAGATCAGAAGCTGAAATATCTCTGTGTTTTTCACCTGAATTTGCCCCGGGGAATTGAACTGTCACATTAAAGGTTCCTCCAGGAAGATAGGAAGGAATTGATGGATTTGCCGGATTATTTGGAACCTGAACGAGAGTCCCCGGCGAAGGTGTTGGAGTGGATTGTACAGATACATTGTTCGG
>JAKPQU010000523.1 GCA_029555925.1 Bacillota bacterium | reverse complement strand
TATATATTCTCTACATTCACCGGCATGGATACCTGAAGGAGATATGTTTAAATATCTCTGAAAGCATTCAATAGCTCCGCTTCTATTACCGGTATTTTTATAAAGAAGAGCCAGGTTAAACCATGAGTCATCAAAATCAGGCTTCACAGCCAGAGCCTCTTTATAATGTTTTTCTGCCACAGAAAAATCCTTTTTTATGGCACATATGGTACCGATCTTGAAATGTATTATAGAATTATAAGGCTGTAATTCAAGTATTTTTTCATAATATTCGAGTGATTTATTTACCATACCTTTTTTATAAAGCTGATCCCCTGTTTTTTCACAGTAATTGATCAGATGGTCTCTTGCTCCTTTAAGAACACAGGTAAAAGCTCCTTCCATCTCCATATCTTCGTCGGGATTGAGTTCCAGAGCTTTCTCTGCTGCTTCAATGGCAGCCTCGGGCTTGCCCTGAGCAAAATGTTTTTCTGCCAGAGCAAGAAAGGCTTCATAGAGCTTTGCTTTTGCAGGAAAATAATCAGGAGAAATACGGAGGAGTGCTTCAAAATGTCTTATTCCTTCAGGGATATTATCTCTTTCAGTAGAGATTATACCAAGACCGAGCCTGGCAAGAGACAGAGAAGCATCCAGCTTCAGAGCTAAATTGATACTGTCCTGGGAAAGAAGTAACAGGTGTTTATCACTTTTATGATTTTTTATCCATTTATCAAGACAGGCCAGTCCAAGACCTGCATGATGAAGAGCAATATTCCGATCCAGAGATATGGCTTTTGTATAATATTCTATAGCATTATCAAAGTTTCCCTGTATTCTTTCTATTGTCCCCATATGATAATAAACCATTGCATTATCAGGATTACGCGAAATTATATCTTTATACTCTGTAAGAGCTCTATCAAATTGACCGCTAAACTGAAGGGCAAAAGCCAGACCCGTAAAAGCAGATACATTATCCTCGTTAATCTCAATAGATTTCATATAGCTCTCTGCTGCCAGTTCGCTGTTTCCACTGTTAAGATATAAATATCCCAGTGTTTTATAAAAAAGATAGTTTGTCTCTTCAATCTCTATAGCCCTGTGGCAGTAGCTTATAGCCTCTTCAATATTATCTGACTGAGAAAGGGAAAAAGCATAGAAGAAATTAACTGCACTATAATCCGGGTCTTTATCCAGAAGACTTTTTATTATATCCGTACAATCCTGCCTGTTACCTGAAAGGTAATAATTAAAAGCTATACTCAACGATATAATACTGTTTTGAACTATTTCAAGTCCTTTACTATAACACTCTATAGCCCTGGGAAAATTACCTTCAAAGCTGCATATATTTCCCAGTGCTATATATGGTAAGGGGAAATTACTGTCCATTTCTATAGCTTTTTTAAAAAACTGTATAGAATCAGGTATTTCACCGTTATTGTAATATATATCCCCCATAATACACAGTCTTACCAGATCAGGTTTAAAATCAATTTTATGGAAATATTCATAGGCACTGTCAGGTTTGTCCTGAAGATAACATGCTACTGCCATATAATACAAAGCTTCTTCATAGTCAGGAAAAACCTCAAGAGATTTCTTAAATTGTCTTATAGCCATATTAATTTTATCTTTAATGAGATATGCTGTACCAAGGTGGGTATTGGCCGCAGGGTCTTTAGGATTCTTTTCAAGTTCTTCCCGGCATTTTCTGACCGTAATATGAGTATCTTCTTTATCCTTGAATAATTCATCAAGTAATATTTTATGGGTGAATTTTTTCATTTCACTTTTTATATATTCACCAAGATCCGATATAATAGAAGAAATTTGCTCAAAAGAACAGTATTTTCTATCACCATGAAAATCTACAGTCAGATTGGACAACATAATAATTTACAACCTCTGATAAAAATTTAAATTATTTAGATAAACTGCCTCTAAAGTTTCATGTAGCGTCATTAAAAATGAATTTTCATATACCTTTAAATTATTTAGATAAACTGCCTCTAATTAATTTTTATCTAAAACTTCATTTTACACCATTAAAGAGGATTATGGCATAGTTATTATATTTCTCTGCTTCATTCACCCATGTTAATAGGTAACTGCATCCCAGAAATCTCTTGTAGGGGCATGAAAATAATATACATCAGGAGCATCAAGAGAATTATTGGGATCATAGTGATTTGAGCTTCTGTATTTATAACAGTATCTGATTCTATAAATAATTTTCTTAAAAGCCAGGAAAGGATTTACCTTGACCCTGAAACCTTCGTAAACAAAAACAGGAGGTTCTTCTTTAATTGATCGTTTATAAAAATCATTAGTTATTTCACTGCCGGGGTTCCCTTGAAGATTATACCATATAGTATCATGTCCTGGTTCTTTATCATTGGTAAAACCATAATATACTCTTTCCGGAATAACATAGCCCTCTGTAGAAAAATCAATAACTTTTTTAACTCTGTCTTCAAATTGCACAAAAATCTGTGCATTCATAGATAATCATCCTCTCTAATAATAGGAATCACCGGATCTTTTCAATTACTGACTTGAGCATAAGCATGTAATAAAAGTCTTCCTCCCATCATGCGTCACGAAAACAAATATGTATTATTTATGCTCACCACAGTAATATACATACTTTACCCTGGCTATAACTGATTTCAGCTTCAACTGGCATAAAAAAACTTTCTGACGTAACAGTTTATGCGTTAAACTCTACGCTTCACCTGTAAACTCTATATAATCTTATGATATACAGGACTTTTTCTTACGTAAATAAAATATAACCAGATAATATGTTTATATTTTACTATAGAGACTTATTTATAGCAAGAGGAAAATATTATAGGGTGACGATAAATTTTTATTGCAGGGAGATATTATAGATTTATATGAGAAGCGTAAAAAGTGAAGGGTAATGGTAAGGAATAGGTTTCCATTCTTCGTTGTGCCCACCGGGCATGACAGGGTTCGAAAATAGCGTGGCCGGGGGAAAAGATATAAAAATTACTTTTCAGATATACGCCAGGTTGACATGGAAAATAAAATCAAATTCGTAAGGCGTGATAAAATAATACTATAAGAAGGTAAGAAAACTGTTAGAAATGAAAAATTTAAATATCATTTAATAAAGATAACAGTTCATCTTCCATTGAATAGGTATTTTTGGTACTTTTCCCGTTGCTGCCGGGAGCAGCAGATGATTTATCACTGATTTTATTATCATTCAGTAATAAAATCTCCTGTTTCGTTTTCTCCGGTAAATCTTCTATTTTATAAGTTCTGAAAGGCGATAACTCTGTATTATGGGGAGTTTTTTCTTCATGTACACGAGTGGCTGTTTCAGGTTTACTCACAGGTCTTGCTATAACAGGCTTTAAACCAAGTTTATCAAGTGCTTCACTGGCATATCCTCTTACC
>JAKPQU010000516.1 GCA_029555925.1 Bacillota bacterium | reverse complement strand
AGAGAAAATATCTCAGACAATGTTTGCCCAGGGTATTATAAAACCTGAAGAAGTGGTAAAAGAGTTAGAAGAAATTCAGAGTTCTATAGGAACAGGGGTAGATGTAAAGAATTTCCTGAAAGATGCAGTCACCGCCTGCGGCGGTAATGTAAAAGGAGATAAAATCTGTTCTTTTGACCTTACAGAATGTCCGGTTTCTCTTCGTGAATCTACAGATAAGAGTAAATTTAAAGCTGGTTTTGAGCTTCCAGTAGATGATACAACTCTTTATCTTAACAGAACCCATCCTGTTGTAGAAGGTATTGCATCATATATAATAAACACTTCATTAGATCCTTACCTTACTTCTCCTGCAAGAAGGTGTGGAGTCATAAGGACCGGACATGTTAAAAAACGTACAACAGTATTACTTCTTCGTTTGCGATTTCATATTATTACTATTAAAGATAATATAGAAAAGCCGTTACTTGCAGAGGATTCTCAGTTACTTGTTTTCAGTGGTTCTCCTCAGAATGCTGAATGGCTGGAATCTGATGTGGCAGAAGATCTGTTACTTTCAAAGCCGGAGGCAAATATTAATCCCGATCAGGCAGGAGATTTTATACAGAAAATCATTGATAATATTGAGCTTTTAAATCCCCATATAGAGGAAGTGGCAAAAAAGAGAGCAGAAGAACTTCTTTCATCTCACAGAAGAATACGCACTGCTTCAAGACAGACAGGTGTGAGTTACAGGGTAGAACCACAGTTACCTGCAGATATTCTGGGGATTTATGTTTATTTGCCAAATAGCTAAACATTGTATGGTAAAATGTTAATATGATATAATTAAGCTGAAATTTCAATCTTTAAGGAGTGATTTTCATGAACAATCTTGCCCGTAAAATAGATAAAAAATATTCCTATGCAGATTATCTTACCTGGAATGATGAGGGAAGATGGGAGATAATAGATGGAGTTGCCTATAGTCTGGCTTCACCATCTGACATTCATCAGGATATTTCTAGAGAATTACTTACTGAATTTAATAATTATCTCAGAGGAAAGAAATGCAGGGTTTATCAGGCTCCTTTTGATGTAAGTCTCACATCGGATAAGCTGGAAGGAGATGATAAAATTTATGATGTAGTGCAGCCTGATATCATTATTGTATGCGATAAAGAGAAAATCAGCCATAAAGGCTGTAAAGGGGCACCGGACATAGTAATTGAAATTCTTTCACCTTCTACTGCTTCAAAGGATTGTCTCAGAAAAAGAATACTTTACGAAAAAAACAAAATAAATCAATACTGGATTATTGATCCTGATGAAAAGGAAGTTTTTATACTGAAATTAACCGAACATGGGCTCTATGGCCATCCTGAAAGATACAGTAAAGAAGATAAAATAAAAGTGGAGAATTTCGAAGGACTTGAAATAGATTTAAAACTGATTTTCAGTTAAGCATATGCAGACAAAACATAAAAACACTTTCACTACAATACATACGGAAGGGGCAATACTGCCTCCTGATTTACTCCAGAAGGTTCTTGTTAACGACATTACTCTTCCTGGATTGACGCCGGAAGCATATCATCTGGGTAAAAATGAAAAGCTTAATGAAGCGATAAATCGTTCATGGAATCGTCTCCTCGGTGTATGGTCAGGTTTTATTTCTGCTCTGGAGAAACTTCCCCCTGATGATAAGGGAATTACTCTTACCCGTGAAAGATGGCTCCTTATATTATTTTCAGAACTGGGTTACGGCAGACTTTCTTCTGCAAAGGGGCTTGAAATAGAAGGTAAAAGCTATCCAGTTTCACATATGTGGTGTAATACTCCAATACATCTAACAGGATGCCGTATTGACCCGGACAGGAGAACAACCGGTGTGGCAGGAGCAGCCAGGATGAGTCCTCACAGTATGGTCCAGGAATTCTTAAACCGTTCAAAAGACAGTCTCTGGGGTTTTTTATCAAATGGTTTTATTTTAAGAATTCTTCGTGATAATGTAAGTCTTACCCGTCAGGCCTATGTGGAATTTGACCTTCAGGCCATGATGAATGGCTCTGTTTATTCAGATTTTGTCCTTCTCTGGCTTATATGCCACCAGTCCCGTGTGGAAAGTGATAAACCTGAAGACTGTTATCTTGAAAAATGGTCCCGTCTGTCTCACGAACAGGGGACAAGGGCACTGGAACAGTTAAGAAAAGGTGTGGAGGAATCTATAACAGCCCTGGGCAGAGGTTTTATACTCTACCGGGGAAACACTTCTTTAAGGGAAAAGCTAAAAGATGGCACTCTTTCAGGGCAGAATTATTACAGAGAGATTCTCAGGCTTGTTTACAGGCTGCTCTTTCTGTTTGTAGCAGAAGACAGAGATATTTTATTGATACCCGGTTACAGTCACAGTGCAAAAGAAATATATA
>JAKPQU010000491.1 GCA_029555925.1 Bacillota bacterium | reverse complement strand
GTTTTTTATATAGAATTAAAAATTAAATAAGGGCTAATTTATTGTCTGTAAAACAAATTAAATAAGGCAAATTATTTTTCTTCGTAAGAGCCCGTCAGGCAGAAGCTGATAAATGGTTACTAATTTACCTGTAGCGGTACTCAGATTTAAAGAAATCCAGGAGGAAACACAATGAAAAAGAACTTCAAAAAAGTCTATCAATTCAAAATCACACTCAAAGACATCAAACCGCCAATCTGGAGGAGAATACAGGTTCCCGAAACTTACACATTCTGGGATCTCCATGTGGCCATTCAGGACTCAATGGGCTGGCATGATTACCATCTTCATCAATTTGAAATTTTAGATCCTTCCAGAGGGAAAAAAGTCTTAATAGGAATCCCCGATGAGGAATACGACTGTTTCACAAAAGTCCTCCCGGACTGGAAGCAGAAAATCTCCCGTTATTTCTCCCTGGAAAACTCTAAAGCAAATTACGAATATGATTTCGGAGATGGATGGGAGCACATTGTAAAACTGGAGAAAATTCTTCCACAGGACGAAGCCATTACTTATCCCGTATGTATCGCAGGAAAAAGAAAATGTCCTCCTGAAGACTGCGGAAGCACGCCCGGCTATGAAAACATCCTCAGACTGATGAACAATCCTGAAGATGAAGAATATGAAAGCATGATAGAATGGCTCGGAGGAAGATTTGATCCAGAAGATTTTAATTTTAAAGATGTAACCTTCGATGATCCTGATGAAAGATTAAAAATGGCTATGGAAGATTAAAAGAATCTCTATGCAAATATAGAATCTTCTTATGGAAAATGATTGATTTCCTGGAAATTCAAACTCAGGAGAAAACTTTATTAATAAATATTTATGACGATGGCACCCATTCCGGGAGAAGAGGCCACATCCCGTTCGATGATGAAGGAGTAAGGTCACAAAAAACCATGCTTGTAGAGAATGGAATATTAAAAAATTTCCTTCTCGATCTATGGACTGCCGCCAAACTGAATATGGCCCCTACCGGTAACGGACTCAGAACCTTTGCGGAAGAAATAAGAAATTACGACCATTCTCCACACCCTGCTTTAACAACTGTAATAATGGAACCGGGCCATGTGGCAAGTGAAACAATGTTAACTAATATAAAGTCAGGATTATTCATAAAAGACACGACAAATTTACATGGAGGAAGAATAAGCGGAGATCTTTCAGGCCTTATACTGGTCGGTTATAAGATAGAAAACGGTAAAATCACAGGCAGAATAAAAAATGCAAATTTCACCGGCAACTTATATAATCTGTTAAGTAATAATCTTCTGGAAATAAGTTCTGACACAATGTATAGCGGCTCTTATAAAATTCCATGGCTTTTATTCAGGGACATAGATATAACCTGTTAAGAAATTATGAATGAATGGTTTACCGTTGAACAAATAGATGACACAACACTGGATTTTCACTATTCACTACTCACTTCAGTAAACATAACATATGTTTTAACATTAATCAAGAAAAAAACAACAAGACAATTCTTGACTTAAAAAATAAACTTTATTGCAAAAAATTACAGTAAAAACTATTGACTTTAAGAAAAATAAAATATATAATTAGAGTATAATTCTTGATAAATAAAAATTTTAAGGAGGTAATTTCATTCGCAAATAAATATAAATTTTTGATAATTTTAATAGCATTATCGCTTATATCTCTCACGACTGCAGGATATATCTACGGAGCATCTGAAAAGAAAGATATAGTAGATACTGCAAAAGATGCAGGTTCCTTTAAGACTCTTGTAAAAGCACTGGAAGCGGCAGGCCTTGTGGACACACTGAAAGGTAAAGGGCCTTTTACTGTATTTGCTCCTACCGATGAAGCTTTTGCAAAATTACCGAAAGGTACTTTAGAGAACCTTCTTAAACCAGAAAACAAAGATAAATTAAAGACTATCCTCACATATCATGTAGTTTCAGGAGAGGTTCTGGCAAAAGATGTGGTAAAACTTGACAAAGCTAAATCGGTTCAGGGCGAAGAGATAACAGTAAAAGTAAAAGATAAAGTTGTAATGGTGGATAACGCAAAGGTTGTAAAGACAGATATTAAAGCAAATAACGGCGTAATACATGTTATCGACAGTGTAATCATTCCGCCGTCATGCAGTCAGAAACCGGCAGAGAAACCACCATGCAATTCTGGCGGCTGAAAATGATTTTCTTCAGGAGTTTCCTGATACAAAGTAAGGCTCTAAAAAAAACAGGCAGTAGAACTTTTTCTACTGTCTGATTTTTTATCAGCCGTACAGTGACTGCTCCCTCCACTAAGCTACGCTATAGTAGGGGCT
>JAKPQU010000490.1 GCA_029555925.1 Bacillota bacterium | reverse complement strand
GTTTTTTATATAGAATTAAAAATTAAATAAGGGCTAATTTATTGTCTGTAAAACAAATTAAATAAGGCAAATTATTTTTCTTCGTAAGAGCCCGTCAGGCAGAAGCTGATAAATGGTTACTAATTTACCTGTAGCGGTACTTAGTCTGAAAATAGAATTTAACGATATTTGTTATGTAGTTCCCATAAAAGAGGAATGATTTATGAATAAAATTTTTTATACGAATTTTGCTTCGAAAATAGGGAAAATCTTTATAGCTTCTTCTGACAGAGGTCTATGCAGGATAAGCCTTACCGGTGGGGGAGAAGGAGAGGAAGATTTTTTTGCCTGGATAAAAAAATATTACCCTTCATATGAAAGATTAGAAAATTACGAACAGAATGAGATGGTTGTAAAACAGCTTATTTCTTATCTTGATGGCAAATTAAAGGATTTTGCCCTTGAACTGGATATGAAAGGAACAGATTTTCAGGTCTCTGTCTGGACGAGTCTCCTTAAAATACCTTACGGAGAAATAAGAACCTATAAAGATATAGCAGAACAGATAAAAAAACCGAAAGCTTCAAGAGCAGTAGGTGGAGCCAATCGTGCAAACCCTTTCCCCATAGTAGTTCCCTGTCACAGAGTCATAGGAACAGACGGAAAACTTACCGGATATGCCGGTAAAACAGGTTTATTCCTGAAAGAAAAACTCTTAAGACTTGAAGGATATAGGGGCAAACTCAAATAGACTAAATACCCATTTACTGGAGAAACATGAAATAGTTAGTTTTATAACTATCCATAAATAATGATCTCGTAATGCGTAAAGCGTAATGCGTGATGTGCAGGGATTAACCCCGTCACGCGTTACGTGTCACGACGACTTAAATTCTAATAAGTTATGAAATACACTATAAAGGTTATTCAGGTAAAATTTTATAGTAATTTTAAAAGAGATGAGTTTTTATATGAAATTTTTTTCAGTCTTTGTAGTGACAATTTTATTTATGAAATTTTGTAATAATCGAGAAAAAAGTTAACAATTAATTAACAAATACCAGTTGAATAAGATTGTGCAATCATATAATATATTACTGAATATATTACTGAAGTGAGTAGTGAAAAGTGAAAAGCCAGAAAACCTTGTCTAATCTGATTTATAACATATTAAAATATTAATTGCTTATGCTCAGGTCAGTAATAAATAGTTTTATAATAGCAGAACTTTTTTATAAGGTTTGAGAACATGAAGATAAATAATTTTGGCAATCAGCATAGGAAAGCAGTTTGTCAGTAAAGAAGCTAGAATTGGGTCTTTAAACCTCAGTTATAGCTGGTAGAAAATTCAAATTTTTTATAGAAGGGAGGGACATAGTGATGATTGAAAAATTAAATAGCATAAAAAACGTTACTTCCACTAAATCCTCCAGGATAAAAGAAAAAACGACAGGGGAACCGAAAGACATTGCTCTAATTTCTAATAAAAAAACAGACAATCCTTCTGAACTGTCAGAGAAGGAAATTAAAGCTCTTAAAAAAGACATGAAAAAAGAAGGTTTTGTTTTTGATGATAAAGGATTTGCTCCTGCTATAATTTATCCTTCAGGGGAAACAAAACTCATTGCAGGACAGGAAGTGGTAGCTAAATATTTCGGAGAGATTACTGCGACTCTGTGGCAGGTGGAAGCATTTACTGCAAATATTTCTCCAGAAGCCTATTATTTCTTCTCACACCATGGGGATGATTATACAGTTGTACCTGATACGGAAGTCAGAACCATGAAAAAACCGAAAATGATGTTCGGACTCGTAGCACTCTGTGATTCTCTTGATCAGATGAAATAAGGTGAATAAATACCGGCGGTGTATACATAGAGGACGGTAGAGTTATTATTTAAGATTCATATAATTCGTTTATTTTTACTATTCCTACTAATAATCCTGACAGAAATATTATCCATGACGCTTCTCTCGGGGCCAGATGAAGTGTATTATTTAATATACTTGTTATCGAAATGCTGTGCATCAGCAAGTGGTCTAACATAGAGCATTCTCCTGTGAAACATTTAATTAAGTTCTTTCCAAGTATAACAGCAATAAAATAAATTTGCTATTCTCCTTATAAACGAGTTTTCTCTGCAGATAAGTAGTACTTTTTAGTGGATATTATTAGTTCGAAAATCAATAGAGCTATAGAAATAATTGATCTTTTTTATAGAAGAACTAGTTAGAAAGAACTATAGGCGATTGTTCTGATTATTATGATTTACTGAATTTTAGTTTAAAGGCCAGGGATATGATAAATAGACCCATTGCAAATAGAACTATAGTGGCACCTGTAGCAGTGCCCCAGTAAAAAGATGTGACCAGGCCGCTTAACGAAGAAATAAGGCTTATTGCCACGGAAAACCAGAGGTACTGGAAAGAATTTTTTGAGATATTTCTGGCAGTTGAAGCAGGTAATATTAAAAGGGAGTTTATTACCAGAAGACCAATCCACTGAATACTCAGTGTTACCATCAGTGCAACAAGTGAAGAGAAAAGAAAATCAAGAAGCCATATATTTACATCCCTGCTTTTTGCGAGGGACGGATTTATGCTCATAAGAAAAAGCCTGTTGAAATAAAAGAACCAGAAGATTAACAGGAGTATGATTATTACAATAATACCGGTTATTTCCTGTTTTGATATACTGAGTATATCTCCAATCAGATATTTGGAATATTTATTAAAATTGCCGCCTCTGGAAAGAAGTACTACTCCGAGAGCAATAGAGAAAGCCATAAAAAGACCTATAATGGTATCGGCAGAGCTAAGACTGATTTTCCGAAGCCATGTAATACAGAGTGAGAGTATTACTGAGAATACAAGCATGGCCCACAGAGGTTCATTCAGTCCCAGTATAACTCCTATGGCAAGACCTGTGAGTGCGGCATGTCCTATGGCATCGGAAAAGAATGCCATCTGACGGTTTATTACCATGGCACCTAAATGACCGAAGAGGAAAGATATTAAAATTACTGCGAGAAGGGCATTTTTCATAAAATCAAATTCTACCCATGAGAAAGGCAGTAATTCAACAAAACGATACCATAGTTCCATTATGTTTATCTCCGTACTTTTTATAATTACTATAGATTCTCCTGTGAATTTTACATGAATCTTTTTTATCTTTAAAACATTGAGAATCCTTCAAAATGTTCAGTCTTTGTTTTTACTTCTTAAAATTCTGTCTGGTAAATTATCAGGCATACAATTTATATTAAAGGTTTTTTGAAATATTTTATTTTCAAAAACCTCTTTAGGAGTTCCGTCACATATTACAGTGCGGTTAAGGAATATTATCCTGTCTACGAACTGAGCGACTCCCAGTATATCGTGAGTAATAAATATAATGGAAAGATCATATTTCTTTCTGAATTGTGAGAGCATGCGATAAAATATTTCAATGCCAGATAAATCCATTCCTGATACAGGTTCATCTAGTAAGAGTAGATGCGGTACAGGACTGAGTGCAAGTGCCAGGAGAACCCGTTGAAGTTCGCCGCCAGAGAGATGTCCTATTTTTTTGTCTATGAGGTGTTCTGCCTCTACGATGGATAACATCTTTTTTGCTTCTTTTATTATTGAGGCCGTATAACCGAGCCACACAGGTCGACTTTTAAGGGATGAAGAAAAAAGATCCAGAACAGTAACAGGAGAGGTGAGATCAAAATCCAGTTTCTGAGGCACATAACCTATTACTGGTCTATCAGGTCTTTCTTTTATAGAGTCACGAAAATGCAGTTTTCCTGTAAAAGGAATTTCTCTGAGTACGACTTTCAGCAGAGTTGTCTTTCCAGCACCGTTCGGCCCTATGAGTGCCGTAAATTCACCGCAGTGGACATGAATATTTATATTATCCAGTATTTTATCCCGTCCTACCATGACACTGCAGTTTTCAAGTTTTGTGCAGCACTCGCCACATACATGTAATGAGCCGGTATCCATAAAAACTCCTTATTTTTATATGAGAATCGTAACGCGTAACGCGTAACGCGTGACGCTGGGAACAGTATATGTTCGGGCAGTTATAGAACTTTTCTGTTTATAGCCTGATACCTGTTATAAATTCCGGGTGATTTATCATAACATAGCTTCAGTTTATTGTCAAAAAAGCCTCTATATGCTATAGTAATTCAGAATTTCTATATTGCTTCTGAAAGGAGAACCCTGTAATGCTCGTTGAAAAAAAGTGCTTTTCTCTCGATGAATTTTATTTTGAAGAGGCAGATGTATCCATACCGGTAAAAATAGGCTACGAAACCTATGGAACATTAAATGAAGAAAAAGATAATGCTGTCATGATATGCCATTTTTTTACAGGCACAAGTCATGTGGCAGGAAAATATAAAGAAAACGAACCTGTTCCCGGCTGGTGGGATAATCTTGTAGGTGCCGGTAAAGCAATAGACACGGATAGATATTTTGTCATAAGTTCGGATGTGCTGTCAAATATAAATTGCTATAATCCCAATGTCATAACCACAGGGCCTGCTACAATAAACCCTGTAACGGGAAAAGAATATGGCATGTATTTTCCCATATTTACCATTAAAGATGTGGTAAGGCTTCAGAGAAAATTACTGGATAGTCTCGGCATAAAGAAGTTAAAACTTGTGGCAGGGCCGTCCATGGGTGGCCTTCAGTCTTTCATGTGGGGAAGGTTTTTCCCCGATGATGTGGAAAAAATTATATCCGTAGCTGCCACTCCAATGATAAGGCCCTTTGGTATAATGGTTCCGAACCAACTGGGGATTGATTCAATCATGCTTGATCCCGATTGGAGGGGAGGGGCTTATTACGATAAAAAACCTCCTCAGAGGGGATTGTTGCTTGCCTTTAAAAATCTTCTTGTAGCAACGAGAACTGATAAATGGGCAGAAGAAAACTTCGGCCGGAAATTTGCCGACCCTGAATTTAAAAAATATGAAAACCCTTATAGAAGTTTTTATGGAAAATTCCTTGTGGAAAAAGAGATTGAGAATATTGTCCTCGGGAGAATGCAGTTTTTTGACGCAAATTCCTATATGTATATAGCAAAAGCAAATATCTTGTATGATCTGAGAGAAGGTTCAGAGACTTTAGAAGATGCTCTGGCTAAAATTAAAGCAAAGACATTGATGATAATAGACGATTCAGACCTTATGTTCACAAGACCACAGGCTGAAGAAGCAAAGAAATCTATTAAAGATTGCCAGTGCTTTTATTATGACAGCGGTAACGGCCATCTGTCATGTATTTATGAGACTGATTATATAGAAAAGGCAATAAGAGGTTTTGTAGAGTAAGGTTAGTGAAAAGTGAGAAGTGAAAAGTGAAAAACAGGTAAAATCCCGATTTTTTCTCTTTTTACTTCTCACTCTGAATATTCTGGGACAAATTTATTTTTCCATCAAACGCTTTTGATATTTTCTTTTATGATTATAAAAAAGAATCAACTATACTTTCGCACTTTTTTATAAAACCTTTGATTTTATTGACTTCAGTTGAAACATAAAACTTAATAAATTCAAGGCTTTTTCTGAAATCTGCGAAAGTATAGAATCAAATTAATCTCTTCAACTCTTCCTTCACCAGACTCCATGCCAGTGTCACATGTTCTTCAGTAGTTTTCAGATTGCCTATGGCCATTCTGATCGTGAATTTTCCGTTTAATTTCGTATGGGAGAAAAAGACTTTTCCTGTTCTGTTAACATTGTCCATAAGTTTTTCATTTAACAGGTTCAGTTCATCTTCTGTCATATTTTTTAGTTTTGCGCGAAAACATACGGTGCTGAACGGAACAGGTGCTAAAAGTTCAAAATTCTCATCACCTTCAACCAATGAAGCGAATTTTTTCGCCAGTTCCATATGAAATCTCAATCTCTCTGCAAGCCCTTCATGACCGAAGGTTCTTATGACCATCCAGAGTTTTAGAGAACGAAATCTCCTTCCGAGCTGAACGCCGTAATCCATATAATTCCTTACTGCGCTGTCTTCAGAAGTCTTCAGATATTCTGCTACAAGACTGAAAGCCTGTTTTAAAGTGTCGAATCTCTTACAGTAAAAAACACTTATATCACAGGGAGTAAAAAGCCATTTATGGGGATTTACCACCATTGAATCGGCTCTGTCACACCCTTCCATGATCCATTTCATCTCAGGCACAACTGCTGCGGAACCTCCGTAAGCTCCGTCAACATGAAGCCAGAGATTGTATTTTTTTGCTATATCCGCTATGGCAGGCACAGGGTCAATACTTGTCGTAGACGTAGTGCCTATTGTGGCAGTTACAAAAAAAGGCCTGTAACCTGCTTTAATATCTTCTTCTATTGCTTCCTCTAGTTTATCTGGTCTCATTCGGAACCTGTGGTCTACAGGTATTTTTCTGACATTTTTCTGACCTATGCCCAGGGTAATTGCCCCTTTTTCCACTGACGAGTGAGTCTGTTCCGAGATATAAACTCTGAGTTTCGGCATATCTGGGCGGCCGCATAGTCCTTCTT
Source organism: Bacillota bacterium (assembly GCA_029555925.1). The sequence continues at coordinate 12,970 of JAKPQU010000490.1, read as the reverse complement.
CTCTTACATTGAGTCCAATAGATTCCCTTGCGGCAGCAATGGCATGCATACTGGATACAGAGGCAGTGTCATAGATTATCCCCTGAAATTCAGGGGGAAGTCCTATCATCTGTCTCAGCCAGTCAAGGACTGCTGTCTCGAGCTCCGTGGCGGAAGGTGATGATTTCCAGAGCATTCCGTTTACATTCAGAGCGGAACAGAGCATTTCACCCAGTATGCCCGGAGCTGAGCCTGTTATGGAAAAATAGGCGAAAAATGCTGGATGATTCCAGTGTGTTATTCCCGGCATGATTATATCCTGAAAATCCTTTAATATATCCTCCATTTTTTCCGCATGTTCCGGCGGAGAAACAGGAATTTTATTTTTTATATCCCCCGGTTTTACCTGTGCCATTACAGGATATTTTTCGGTATTTTTCAGATAATCTGAAATCCAGTCAACTACTTTATGTCCGTAAGAACGGAATTCTTCGGGATTCATATCTCCATTTTTATTTAACATCATAATATCTCCTTTCACGGGTCACGAATTTATTCCTCTTCGGATATTTTTTTGAAAATCATAATATACTCATGTTTGAAGACATAAAATCCGCCAGCTAAAGCTCTGTATCTCCATAGTTCTTTCTGATTTCTTTTACCTCTTGTTTGCTCAAAATTCTTCACTATGATGCTTTTCAATAAATATCCCCTTTTTAATACTTCTTCCATACAGTAAAAACCAAGCGGTATCCACTCTTTTCCTCCATATTTGTCACCTATGACAACAGCCATATAACGATCATGTTCCAGAAAAGGTGTTAAATTTTCAACACCGGAACCGAACATTTTGAGGAATTTTTTTGTGTTTCCTGCACAGGAGAGATCTCTTCTATCACTGGAAAATTTTATTATGTCATGATAGGGGGGATGCATAATAATAAGCTGAACTGATTTTATGCCATATTTCTCCAGGACAGGTTTAATGTCTGCAGTCCTGTTATCATCAGTTATCACTTCGGTTATTATATTGTATTTATTGTCTTCTTTCTCAATCAGTTCCTTTGCCTTTTCTGCTATATGATGATTTAATTCTATACCTATACCGTTTCTTCCCAGTCTCTGACATTCGACCAGTGTTGTTCCGCTTCCCAGAAATCCGTCAAGAACCCAGTCATTTTTTTTCGTATATCTCAGGAGCATCTGGTGAGGAATTTGAGGTATGAAATTACCCCAGTACCAGCCCAGATGCTCTCCTGATCTGTCTCTTTTATCTACAATCCAGAGACTGTCCGTAATAATCTCATCATATTCTTTCCATCTGTAAAGGTTTATGTCATTTATTTTTTTTGTCTTTATCTTTTCTGCCGATAAATGTAATCTTTTAAGGTAATATTTCGCTCTTTCAAGAGTAATAGTTTCCAGAATTTGATGAAGGTCAGAACTCAACAGATCTTTTCTGAAAGATACAGACTCTCCTTTTGTACCATGGAGGATATGATTGTCAAACCGTTCCGGAAAATCTACAAAATCCTTTAATCGACCTATCCTGTCTTTAAGAATTTTTAGATCCGGTGAGCTATATATATCACTTACAAGCCAGATAAAGTTTTCTCTGTTTAAAGTGATAACTTCATTTTTTGAATCTGCTTTACTGTCTTTTCTCATTAATGAAAAATTTTCAGCCTTTATGTTTCTATAAGAGGCCACTTATTTAAAAGTATAAACCTTCTTTATATGTACCTGCGGCAGGCCACTTATTTAAAAGTATAAACCTTTCTGATTTTTTCCTTTACAGTCCATGTGCATTTCAGGTCTTTCGGGAAGTGGACAAGATCGCCCCCTTTAATCTCTGTTTCACCTTCTTCAGTTCTGACTATGACATGGCCTTCAAATACATAGGCCGTTTCATTGTCTGGATATTGCCAGTCAAAGGTAGACGGTTCACATTCCCAGGGGCTCCAGTTCTCAATACCAAGAGATTTAATCTGTTCTTCTGTCGGTTTTTCTACTTTAATTTTCATTTTTACATTTCTCCTTTCCTATATACTCATTATGAGGCAATATTGAAGTAATTTTCGGATATTTTTTTATATGATGGTAATATACGGGAATACCAAGAGCTATAAGACCGAGGCCGAAAAGAGAATTTCTCGGATCGCCCTGAAAAATAAATATTATAAAGAATATGGATATCAAAATATATAACACCGGTATTACGGGATAGCCCCATACTTTATACGGTCTTTCCATATGAGGACTGTTTTTTCTGAAGACAAAAATTCCGAATACAGCCATTGAACTGAATAGAAGAGATGCAAAGGATACATATGTTAAAAGACCGCTGTAACTATTGGTAATGGTCAATATTGAAGCCCATATTGCCTGAAATAAGAGGGCATTGGCAGGTGTGTGAAACTTCGGATGAACGTCTGCAGCCTTTTTTAAGAAGAAGCCGTCTCTTGCCGTTGCATAGAGAATTCTGGCTCCTCCAAGTATGAGACCATTGTTACAGCCGAAGGTTGATATCATAACAGCAGCGGCGATGAAAGATAAGCCTGGATTACCGAATATTGTTTTGGCCACATCTGCTGCAATTCTGTTATCCGGAATACCTGACATAAGATTTATGGGAACAACATACATATAGGCTACTGTAGCAGTTATATAGACAGCCATTGTGGCCAGTGCTCCCAGAAATAAGGACAGAGGCAGATTCCTCTGAGGATTTTCTACTTCTTCTGCCACATAGGTAACATTATACCATGGATCATAGGCAAAAAGAGCTTTTGACATGGAAACTGCAATTGCGCCGAAAAGGCCTATGGCAGCCCCCTGTTCGGCAAGTTTTAATGAGAACAAAGGACTGAAGTGATTTAAACCTCCTTCCCTGAAAAAGAGAAAACTGCAGAAAACCAGTAGCAAAACACATGCTACTTTAAGAACTGTAAATAAATTCTGTACAAAGGCTCCTGCTTTTAATCCGTATATATTGATGATCGTTAATATCCATATACTTAAAATCCCTATTAACTGGGCAGAATTTAATGTGAAATGAGGTAGGGATAGCAGCACGGTTCCTTCCGAAATCCAGGGAATGAAAACTCCAGTATATTTTGCAAAAGCCACTGCTACTGCAGCTATAATACCGCTCTGTATGACAAGGAAAATGGTCCATCCGCAGAGAAACCCCATCAATGGAGAATAGATTTCTTTTAAATATATATAGGGCCCTCCCGCTTTCGGCATAGCAGCAGCCAGTTCCGCATAGGAAAGAGCGCCGCAGATTGTAAGCACTCCTCCTATAACCCACAGGAGCAATATCAATCCTGGCGAAGGAATATATCCTGCCATTAGTGACGGAACTATGAAAATACCTGACCCTATCATTGAGCCTATTACCAGTGTTGTGGCATCAAATAAATTAAGTCCTCTGACCAGTTTTGTCTCTTTTTCCATAAAAAACCTCTTCTCACATAAATTTACGTATTATAACATTCTATAAACAGTTTTTTTTAACCTTCAAAAAATTTTATAATTTCATATATTTAGTGAAGGGTGAAGACTGAAGGAATTAATTCGTTATCAATATAAAAAATATTGAAAAATTTAACTTTTTGTTAATATTTTTATTGATAATATTTGTTATAATAATCTATAATAAATAAAATTTTAATCAGGTGGTGGGTTTACTTATGATGATAAATAAAAATACAGTAAATAAGGATCAATACCTTATAGCAGATGCAAACCGTTATCGGTTTAAGGTAGGGGAGACCCTTGCGTCGTCACAGCAGGCATCTGCCAGAAAGCTTGATCCTGCGGTTTTAAATAAACACCTGGGAGAAACTCATAAATTTTATGCTCTTAATTACAAAGAATTTACTCCCGTAACAGAGCAGGAAGAGGAAAATGCTTTTGCCGAAGCAGCCAAAGCAGGCAGAAAAGAAACATCTGGAACCGATACAGGACAGGTAGCAGGAAAAGATCCTGCCACTGCCGGAGAAACAGAAACTTCTAAAACGGGAGATGAACAGAGAACTGAGAAAGTGGATACATTACAGGTTCCCGAACAATCAAAAACTCCTCTTGTAGCAGTGGCAGAAAAGGCCTATGAACAATACTCTCAGGAACTGGAACCGGTAAAGGGCCAGATGAGAGATATCTTCGGCTCTCACGGAGAGATCCAGGCAAGAGCAAAAAATCCCGTGTCTGCTGCAAACAGACTTCAGAGGGTTCTGGATAATGGCTGGGCCAGTGAAATATCGACTCCACAACAGGCTCTGTCCAATCTATGGGATGCTATCGGCTCAAGGGTTGTACTGAAAGATTCTTCCCCTGCTGGTATACAGAAAACTGTTGATTCCATGTCAGATGCTATAAGGACAGGAAAGCTTGAAATAACAAGTCTGAATAATCTGAGAGGGCCCGGAGGTGTGCCTTATTTTTCTTCGAAGCAGTTAAAACAGATATACCGGGCTGATTATGAAAGACGTCAGGCACTCAAAGCAGAAGGGAAAGAGGCAGGTAATCCCATAGTTATCGGCGGAGCATGGTTTCAGGTTGACGGGGAGACTGTCGGAAAATTAAAAGGTGAAATCTCTGATGATAAATTGAAATCTCTCGGAACCATTATGGACAGTAAACTTCCTCAAGAAGAAATAATGAAAAAATTAAAAGATATGAAATTCAGTGATTCTGAAATAGAAAAAATTCTCTATCATGCACCTATGGGTGATACGGAAAGATCTGCAGGTTCTCCTTTTACCTCCGTATGTGCATATGTGAAACATAAGAACGGCGTTACGGGAGAATTGCAGATTATTGGACCTGAAGTGCTTAAAATTGCCAATGCAGAACATCTTCCTTATGATGCCATGATAAAAAAGGATCTGTACAGGGAATTGTCACCTGAAGGAAAAGCAAAACTAGAACCATATTTTAAACCTTTTGAAGAGGCCATGGCAAGTCTTACGGAAAGTCAGAAAAAACAATATAATAATGAATATTTAAATCAGTGCTATATTTATGCAAGAAATTCGGAAATAGACTCTTTCGGTGATAATCCGCCTGCGCTGCCGGCAGGTTTTAACCAGATACTCAGTATGGACCATATACTTCATCTCCATACCATATATACACAGATAAAAAAACAGTATCCCAAGGAGTAATATTCTATGAAAGAAAATGTGGAAAAATTTAATGAATCTATTAAACATATGGTGTCCTGTCTTATTAAAGAATTAGAAAGACAGAATGAAAGTCAGGAAATCAGGGTACCTATAAAAGATTTCTGGCCTGATTACAGAGAAAATATTTTTTTTACTGTCACATCCCTACCCGGTAAAGAGGAGAGAGCTTTTAATATAGAAGTTTCTACCGGCACAGGTTTGAGTAACTCTTCACAGTTTTACAGCAACAGCCATAAGGAAGTGTTAAATTTTTTAAGAGATTCTTCCAATATGGGAAGCATTATAGAAAAAGTAAGGAATATGGGTATGGCCCTTTTAATAGAAGAAGAGAGACGTTATGATTCTAATGATGACTGGCAATAAAATATTGTTGAATGTGTACGGAGGGAACAGCTTATGAATATTAATCGAATTGATTATAAAGCTAATAAATTGGCAGATACTATATCAGGTAAACAGGTAAAAGAAGAATCGATAGAGTTACACGGGAAAGATACTGTTACGCTGTCAGTTCCTGTTACACTTGATATTGACGGCAAATTTGTAGAAAAGAAGATGGATTGTGAGGTGTCAGATAAAGAAATTACCTTGCATATGAAACATACGAATGATGTTCATGGAAATATGCCTTCTGTTGCTAATATGATTAAACCTGATGAATTCTGGGTTGATGCAGGTGATGCATGGCAGGACTATACGTTTCATTCCATAGTTTCTGCAGGTAAGGAAGAAGCAGAGCTTATGAATTTAAGAGGCTGTGACCTTGCAGTTCCAGGAAATCATTTTTATGATGATGGAGGGATTTTTTCGGCGGAGAAAGTTATAGAAACGTCTGATTTCCCTTATATTTCTTCCAATATAAAAGGGATGGCTCCCTATGTTATAGCAGAAGTGGAAGGTATTAAAATTGCTTTTATAGGAGTCAGAACCCCCAGGAAGAGATTTGGCATGGTTGACCCGAGCCTTGTAAAGGATCTGGACATTACAGACCCGGTAGAAGCATTGAAGAAATCCGTAGATGAAGTCAGGGCAAAGGGCATTAAAAATGTTATAGTTATTTCTCATTTAGGACTGGAGCCTACGGAAGAACATAAAGATATTATCTCAGATAAAGAGGTGGCACAGAAAGTACCCGGCATAGATCTGATTATAGGAGGACATACTCATACTCCTACAAAAGACAGTGTTTCTGTAAACGGAACCAGGATAGTTCAGGCAGGGCCGGGAGGCCATGGTGATCCAAAGACAGATGTACTTTATATAGGCGATCTTTCCATGGTTTTTGACAGAAACACCGGAAAAATAACCTCTATAAATCATAATCTTTTATCTGTAGACAAAAATAATATTCCGGATAAGGATGTCCGGGATATTCACGGTAAATATGTAGAAGAAGAAAAAAGAATTCTTCAGGAAAAACTTGGTATTGCTGAAGGTGATTTTACCCATGAGATTAAAACGCCTGTAGATTCAACCCTCGGTAATCTGATAACAGATGCAATGAGAAGAGAAACAGGTGCCGATATAGCCATGGTGGACAGTAATTTTTTCTTTGAAGATGGAAAGGATATGAAGCCAAATTTATTGCCTCACGGTGAAATCACTATGAAAAACCTTATAGAAGTATCGCCATGGATTGGAAAATCTCAGGATACAAGGGTTGAAACATGGCCTGTAAAGGGTGAGGATATAAAAAAACTTCTTGAAGACGGAGTCAGTAAATTGCTGAGCCCTAAAAAACATCACGGTTTGTTTCAGGTTTCCGGTCTGTCTATGTCTTATGATCCGTCTGCCCCTGAAGGATCCAGGGTTACGCAGATAATGGCAGGAGACAAACCTCTTGATATGAATAAAAAATATAATCTTACCACCAGTTTTTATGTAGGAAACTGGAACAGTATTTTCGCCGGACGGGATGAAAATACTGTTACAGACGGAAGGAAATTACGGGCTATTGTAGCAGATTATATAAAGGATGCAGGTTCTATCAGTCCCTCACAGGACGGAAGGATAAAAGTTCAGTGACCGGGGTTGGGCAGTGAGCAGTTATCAGTGAGCAGTGACTGGTTATTATCAGTGAGCAGTGACCAGTGAACAGTTATCAGTGACCGATGACCAGTTATCAGGTTATTATATGTACAACGTAATGTTTATCTTTCACTCTTCACTTTTCACTCTTCACCCTATTTCTATCTTTTTTAATTTTTCTGTTTTTCTTACCCCTTCAGACATAAAGGTGAGGAATTTTTTTATGGCTACATTCAGCAATTTAATCTTTTCCAGTCTTTCATAAAGCAGTTGTGCTGTGATTCTTTCTTCTCCTTCCAGGCTGTCCTGATATGTTTTTATCATGCTCTGACATTCTTCTACTGTTTTTAAAAAATCTCCTATATTTCTTTTACCTATATGTTTTAATCTATGTTCTACAATTTGTGCCGGATCATACTCTGCTTCATAGTATTTTTTTCTGCCTTTTTTAGTCCATATTCTTCTTACAATATTTCTGCTCTCGAGTTCTCTGAGATAAACACTTACTGTACCCTTTGTCAGAGAGAGTTTTTCACAGATGTCGTCCATGGATAAAGGGCTGGCATTGAAAAAGAGGAGACCGTATATACGTCCCATGGCATCACTTATGTTCATCACAGAACTTACAGCTGCCATTCCTTCTATAAAGTTATGTTCACCTTCTGAAATACTCATAAAAAATCAATAATTCTTTTTTTCAACATAAACAGCATCAGGTTTTTTATCAGGTTTCTTATCTGGCTTTTTATCTGTTTTAGGAACAGTAGGTTCCGCAGGATAAGGTGTAGGGGTAGGCGGAATTATCGGATCTTTGATAGTTACTCTTGTACCTATATTTACATATTCATATAGTTCTTCTACATCCGGTATGGCCATTCTTACACACCCGTGAGATACATTCATGCCTACAGTTTCAGGATAATTTGTTCCATGTATACCTACAAGAGAGGAATTTAATTCTATCCATCTTGTTCCCAGAGGATTATTAGGCCCCGGTTCAGTCATTTCGGCTTCTTTTGCCCATGGAGAATCCGGCGGAATCCAGGTAGGATCTTTTAATTTGTTAGTTATAATAAATTCTCCCGTAGGTGTGGGATATTCAGGACTACCACAGGCAATAAGATAGTTTTTCACTACGTGCCCGTCTAACATAAGTGCTAAATTGAACTGTGCAAGATCTACAACAATGTAATAAGACAGCTTATCTATAGTTGAAGGCCCCACAACCCCATCAGGTTCCAGACCGTTTTTCCCCTGAAATTTTTTTACAGCTTCAAGGGTTTTTTGATCAAATACTCCTTTTATATCATTTCCTCCGAGATAATTGCGCATTACAAGCATTCTCTGCAAATCCTTTACATCCTGTCCTATTGCTCCGAGTATCAGTGTCCTCTGACCGTAATTTTCAGTACTGTCTACAGTAAAAGACCATTTTTTTACGTCTTTCAAACCTACGGCATTTTCTACTTCCACTTCTATATTATGAGTACCTTCTACAAGTTTTTCCGGTTTATACTTTATCATAGAAGAATTTACCAGCTCGGCAGAAACAGGTTTCCCGTTTATTTTCATATTTATTTTGTTTATCTTACTGTCTTCAGATATTGTTACAGATATAAGAGGATCAACTTCTTTGACTATTTTGCCATCAGGCGGAAAAGGAGAAGATAATTTTGGAGGAGTGCTGTCGAAAAAAGCTTTTATATCATAAGTTGATTTATTTCCGGCTCTGTCAGTAGAAGTGATTTTAAATATATTTTTGCCTTCTTTTAATATAAAATCCTTCTGAAAATCTCCTTTTTCATCGGTTTTTATATCGAAAATTTTTCCATCTTTCTCTATTTTAACCTTTGAAATTTCTTCTGTTTTCCCTTTTATAATAAAGGATTTATTTGTTGTATATATTTCTTTTTCTCTCGGTAAAGATATTGATATTACAGGAAAAGATGTGTCAACAGAAAAGGTCCATCTTTTTTTTATATCCCATATGACCATTCTGGGATGATAAATAATTTCTATGTTATGACTGCCTTCAGATAGATATTCTACGGGAATAATAATTCTGTTTTTAGATGGAGATATTTTCTTTGTAACATCATGCCCGTCTACCGTTACTTTTTTTATATAAGACATACTGGAGGAATAGTGAAAAGATATTTCAGAATTTGACATGGTCAGAACTTCTCCCGGTTCAGGTTTGAAGTCTGACGGAGCGGAAATATATATGGATATTTGAAGTAATATAAATAATATAGATAATAAACAGGAAAATAACAAAATCATCTTAATCAGTTTAAGATGTTTTTTTAAGATTCTTCTTTCAATTCTATATACCCTTGACCAGGTCAGCATAAAATCATATGTCCCAGAATCCTTTAACAGAGGATGAAATATTGGGGTCTCCTTTAACGTGGTATATTGCTAATATTTTGCCATTATAGCCTTAAGAGCATTTTTATATGTTTCATTTTTCGGTTCCAGTGCAAGTGCTTCTTCAAAAGCCTCAGTAGCTTCATCTAAAAGTTCTTCCATTTCCAGAACTATTCCATAATAATAATAATAGTCCGGTTGTTCCGGATTTATTGCCACTGCTTTTTCATAATATATTATAGCATTTTTTGTATCTTCCATGCAGTGATATGTATTACCAAGAGCGTAATAATAAGATGCTTCACCGGGTTTTAACTGTAAAGCTTTTTGAAAATATTTAATAGCCTGTGTATATTCACCTGATTTACGGCATGCCAGGCCGGCACTGAAATTCCACAGGTGATCATTCGGCCTCATCTTAAGTGCTTTATTATAATAGACCAGTGCTTCATCAAATTGATTGAGAAAGAAATAAGCACTGCCAAGATTATAATTATAATAAGAATTATCCTGATTTAAATCAACTAATTTTTGCAGTGTTTCTGCTGCTTCTTTATATTTACCTCTATGCATACAGGCAGTTCCAAGATTGTAAAGAATCCCGCTGTTCTCCGGTTCTAGCTCTGCTGCAGTTTTATAGTTGTCCAGTGCTTTTTCCGGCAGTCCCATATAATCCATAACCACGCCAAGATTTGTATAATATAATCCACTCTTGGGCTCCAGTTCAATAGCTTTCTTCAGCTTTTCTTCAGCTTCTTTATATTTACCTGCATAGAGATTTGTAAGTCCTTCTTCAAAAAAAACTTCTCCTGCAGACATTTTATTCTCTTCGAATGAAAAGTCCTTACCTGGGGACATTATGTTTCCTCCTTAAAAGATTAACTTTATAGTGTATTTCATAACTTATTAGAACTCAAGTTATTGCGACGCGTAAGGCGTTTAATCCCTGCGCATCACGCATTACACTTTATGCATTACCAGGTCATTTTTTATGGATACTTATGAAACTAACTATAAAATCTTCTACTATCATATGATTTTATCTCTTTTAATTTTTTTTGTCAATTTCCATTTTGTGTTGATAAAAAGTTTTTTTCATAGCTGAAAGAAGAATATTTATGAAAATCGTGAGGAGTGATGGGTGATGAGTGAAGGGAGGAATTGGTTCTCATTATTTATAGTCAAATTTTTTCCTTGGTACCGCTACAGGTAAATTTATATGAAAATGATGAAGTTTGCAACTTCACTGGATGTTGATTTTCATATTTGGTTGTGACCGCTCCGGTCATGTCTGTTGGTAACCATTTATCAGCTTCTGCCTGACAGGCTCTTACGAAGAAAAATAATTTGCCTTTTACAGTACTTAGGAGGTGGCGAAAATTTAATAAATTGTTATAATATAAAGAATTATAATGGATCATATTAGGAGGATAGAACTGTGAAAGTAATGCTTATTTTTCCGCCTCAGTCTCAGCCGTTTCTTCCTCATATTGCCATGCCGCTCTTAACTGCTGTATTGAAAAAAGAAGGGATAGAAGTTATTCAGAGGGATTTTAACATAGAGGCTTATGAGGATATTACCGACTCTGACAGGCTCAGAATATCAGGGTGCCCTGAAGAGATTATAGAGAAATTGCAGAAAGCAAAATCCTGTCTTAGAACCGGAGAGAATTATTTTGTAGAAGAAGATTATTATCAGTCAATACATGTAATTGAAGATTATCTCTATCATGTGTCATGTATGTTCCAGGATATGAAATGGTCACTTAAAAATTATGTAATTTCATGCTACAGTAACTATTCATCTAAAGATATTCTGGAAGCATTAAAGGATAAAAAAAGAAATATTTTTTATTCATATTTTGAAGATAAAATAAAAGATATAAGAGAGGAAAATCCTGATATAATCGGTATATCAGTTGCCTGGGCCAGTCAGATAATACCGGCTTTTACCCTTGCATATCTTGTAAAAACATATATGCCGTCTGTCCATATATGTATGGGAGGAAGCATGATAGGACACTGGGCAGATTATTTAAAGTATAAAAAGAATATGTTTTCTTTTGTAGATTCTTATATGCCTTTCGACGGGGAAGCAGGGATTGTAAGACTGGTAAAAGAATTGAAAGACGGAAATTTTAAAGATGTACCGGGGCTTATATACATTAATAAAAAAAATATACTGACAAATAAGCCTCAAATATATGAAAATTTAAATACTCTTCCAATTCCTGATTTTGAAGGTCTGCCGCTGGATAAATATTATTCTCCTCAAGTTTATCTGCCAGTAGCTGCTTCCCGCGGCTGTTACTGGGGAAAATGTACCTTCTGTTCCCATCATCTTTCTGCGACTAAATTCCGTTCCAGAAAAGCAGATATTTTATATAATGAAATGAATTTTTTATATGAAAAATATGAGTGTAAGAATTTTTATTTTGTAGATGATGCCATGCCTCCTTCAGTAATGAGGAACCTGTCACAGATGATAATAGATGGAAAAAAACCTTACAGATGGGCAGGAGAGATTAGATTCGAAGAACTTATGGACAGGAGCTATTTTCAAACTTTATATGAAGGAGGATGCCGGTTTTTATTGTTCGGCCTTGAGTCTTTCTGTCAGAGAATACTGAATTTAATGGATAAGGGATATAAAAAAGAAATGATTGAACCTGTGATAAAAGAAGCACATGAAGCAGGTATAATGACATGGGTATTTTTCTTTCTTGGTTTCCCGGGAGAAAAACTGGAAGAGTCAGAAGAAACCCTTGATTTTATAGTGAGAAATAATAACTATATTGATATGGTAGGTCCGGGGCCTTTTGTTCTGACAAAAAATTCATCTATATATAATAATTTGAAAAAGTTTAAGATAAGAGCCATAGGAGACGATAAAGCCCAGGATTTACAACTGTCCTATCCGGCTCTTATGGGTGAAGGGCTTCAACAGGAACAGGTATCACGAATACTCGGAACATTTCAATCCCATCCGTCTGTTCAGAAATTTTTGAAATCTTTTGTGTCGGAACCTCATATGTTATTTTTCAGGAAATAATCTCTTTGTTATAATGAAAATTGTGAAGAGTGAATGAAAGATAAGTTCTCATTTTTGATTGTGAATCACCCGGTTATAGATGGGTAACACGTAACACAGGGATTATCTGTAATCTGTTGATAACTACTACCGCTACAGGTAAATTAGTAACCATTTATCAGCTTCTGCCTGACAGGCTCTTACGAAGAAAAATAATCTGCCTTATTTAATACCAAATTGCTTTAATTAAACTGAACAATTTGAATAATAGGTAAATACTGTCTGCCTGCCTGATGCTCCTCCGAAAAAAATCTAAACTGGAACGTTTATAACAGTTACAGCTTATATCATGCTACTTTACATTATAATT
>JAKPQU010000485.1 GCA_029555925.1 Bacillota bacterium | reverse complement strand
GTTTTTTATATAGAATTAAAAATTAAATAAGGGCTAATTTATTGTCTGTAAAACAAATTAAATAAGGCAAATTATTTTTCTTCGTAAGAGCCTGTCAGGCAGAAGCTGATAAATGGATACTAATTTACCTGTAGCGGTACTGAGCATAAGCATGTAATAAAAGTCTTCTAGGTTCTTAAAATGCAGTATGAATTTTATACCAACAGACATGACCGGAGCTGTCACAACCAAATATGAAACTCAACATCCAGTGAAGTTGCAAACTTCATCATTTTCATATAAACAGACATGACCGGAGCTGTCACAACCAAATATGAAACTCAACATCCAGTGAAGTTGCAAACTTTATCATTTTCATATAAATTCCTTATTATAAATCTTTATAAAATCTTTATATATCTTATAAATTTGTTTATAAAATCTTTATGCCACTGCTATATAATTTTTTCATGAATGAACTTACAGGTATTATATACCGGTTGCCATTATTGTGTGGTTACGACAAAAAATGATGCTATTTTTTCATAGAAGTAATTTACTGAATGTCTATGCAGAAAGGATTTAATTATGTTTAATATTATTTATATTATTACGATGATAATCTCCTGGGTATTATATATGGCTGTTATGTTTTACCACGATATGATTGAAAGTAAAAAGAATCTGAATTCTGAGACTTTTTACAGTAATTTATAATTTCATCTGAATTAGAAATCTTCACCATCATAATCTCTTTGAAATTGTCTGCACCATACCTTCGTAATTATTCATTCACAACGAATAACTGCTATTTTCTTTCATATTTGAATAATCGTCTTATATCTATCTTTTCTTTATAAAATCTTTATAAACTCTTTATGTAATTTTTATATATTTTATGTTTTTTTTTATAAAATCTTTATTTTACTGCTATATGATTACAGGTGAAAGAGAATATATTTATGAGGAGGGATTACTATGAAAGAATTATTAACAATAACCGGACGTATAGTTATTATACTGGCATTTATATATATTACCAGTTGTTTTCTTGGAATAAATAAAGCCGGTGAGAACAGGTATACTTTTTCCAGGCAATGGAGTTCTGAAGGCGAGAATCAGGCCATATCCGGTTTCTATCCTGAGAGTGTTATCATAACAAAATCGGGAGAAATATATACAGGAGATAGTAGAAATAATTCTGTTCAGAAATTTGACAGTAACGGTAATTTTATTATGACATGGGGGAGAGATGGTTCCGGAAACGGGCAGTTTAACGGTATTAATAAGATCGCCTCGGACTCTAAAGATAATATTTATGTTGCAGATACTTACAATAACCGGATTGAAAAATTTGATTCTTCCGGTAAATTCATAACAAAATGGGGAGTGAAAGGAACAGGTAATGGTCAGTTTGATTCCCCAGGCAGCGTAACTGCAGATATAGGAGATAATATTTATGTTGTAGATACCGGCAATAATCGTATCCAGAAATTCGATTCTTCCGGTAAATTTATAGCAAAATTCGGAACAAAAGGATCAAAGAACGGAGAATTTATGGCTCCCTCTGACATATCGACAGATGGTGATGGAAATATTTATGTTGCAGATACAGGAAATAATCGTATTCAAAAATTTGCTTCTTCTGGTGCTTTTATGTTCAAATGGGGAGAATTTGGTAGAGATACGGGGTTTTTTAATAACCCTTCCGGAATAAGAGTCGCCAAAAATATCTATGTGGCAGATACCGGTAATGACAGGATAGAAATCTTTGATACTTCCGGTAATTTTATATCATCCTTCGGAAACTGGGGGACAGATGGAGATAATTTTGTTTATCCAAGAAGCCTTGCTCTTGACTCATACGGAAATATTTATGTGGCAGATACGGAAAATCATTATATAAAGAAGTTCATTGCTTCAGATGAAAAAATATTTGAAATAGCCAAAACCAGTTATCTCAGGGTTGATAAATGATAATTATATAGTTAGTTTCATAACTATCCATAAATAATGACCTCGTTACGCGTCACGACGACTTAAATTCTAATAAGTTATGAAATACACTATACTTACTGTATTTGAAACAGGATAGCAGAATTTTAGCAGCTTCTGACCTGTATTTTTTAATGGAAAAGAAAGGATATTATTATGATAATTGAACTGATATACATTCCTGTATTGTTAATAGTTCTTACAATGACCGGTTTTATAACAGGCAAATATATGACACAGGTTTTTAACGGAGAAAAAACTTTTCTCACACCGGTGTTAAAACCTGTGGAAAAATTTATATATTCTTTATGCTCTGTAGATGAATATGAGGAAATGAACTGGAAAACTTACACTTTTTCAGTAGTATTTTTCAGTTTCATAAATATAGTTTTTTTATTTTTGTTACAGTTACTGCAGGGCTGTTTGCCTCTTAACCCTCAGAAACTTCCGGGAGTAAGATGGGATACGGCGCTCAATACAGCTATATCATTCGTGACAAATACCAACTGGCAGTCCTATGGAGGAGAGACAACTATGAGTTATCTCACACAGATGCTCGGTCTCACGGTGCAAAATTTTCTTTCCGCTGCAGTCGGTATCGCTGCATCTCTTACAATGATCAGAGGATTCATAAGAAAAGAGACGGAAAAGATCGGGAACCTCTGGGTTGATTTAACACGTTCTATACTTTATATTTTACTTCCTCTTTCTGCATTTGTTGCCATTATTCTGGTTTTCCATGGTGTTCCTCAGACCATGAGCCCTTACATAACAGCTCAAACCATTGAAGGAAATAATCAGATAATAGCAGTGGGGCCTGTAGCGTCTCAGATTGCCATAAAACAACTGGGAACAAACGGAGGGGGCTTTTTTAATGCAAATTCTTCACATCCATTTGAGAATCCTGATGGTTTAACCAATAGTGTCGAGGTATTTTCTATAATATTTTTGTCGATTGCTCTCCTCTTTACCTTTGGATTTATGATTAATAACAGTAAACAGTCATGGGCAATTTATTGGGCAGTTATGATAATTTTTATTCTCGGTCTTTCCCTGGCATTATGGTCAGAATTTCAGGGAAACCCCATACTTGCAAAGCTCGGTGTCTTGGACGGAATGAATATGGAAGGAAAAGAAGTCAGATTCGGTATTGTTCATTCTGTTCTCTGGGGGCAGTTAACTACCGTTACATCAAATGGTTCGGTAAACTCCATGCATGACAGTCTGTTACCTCTCACTCCTCTTGTGTATATGTTTAATATGGGAATAGGGGAGGTTATATTCGGCGGTCTCGGGGTAGGTCTTATGGGTATATTTTTTTATATAATAATAACTATGTTTATTGCCGGGTTAATGATTGGAAGAACGCCTGAATTTCTCGGTAAAAAACTCGGTGCTCTTGAGGTTGTAATGGCTGCCGCAGGGGTTCTGGTATCTGCAGCTTCTGTCCTTATTTTGTCTGCTGTTGCCCTGTCTGTGCCTGCAGGCCTCTCCGGTCTTACCAATCAGTCTGCTCATGGCCTCTCGGAAATACTTTATGCATATTTTTCCGGTGCCGGCAATAACGGCTCTGCTTTCGCAGGGCTCAATGCAAATACGCCTTTTTATAATCTGACCATCGGATTAATAATACTTGCAGGCCGTTTCGCTACTCTGGTTCCTGGCCTTGTCATTGCAGGTTCCCTTGCGGGGAAAAGAATAGTTCCCGAAAGTTCTGCAACATTTCCCACTACCGGCATAATTTTTATGGTCATGTTTGCCTCTGTAATTTTAATAGTGGGCTCTCTGACATTTTTACCTGTCTTTGCTCTGGGGCCAGTACTTGAATATCTTTTTATGCAGAAAGGATTAATATTTTAACATGGGCAGTTCCTAAACCGCCTGTGCAATAAGGTGATGTTATGAAAAAAGAGAGAAAAACCGTATTTCAAACGAATTTATTAATAGAAGCTTTAAAGGAAGCATTTAAGAAACTTAACCCGATGACATTAAAGAGAAACCCAGTTATGCTGATAGTAGAGATAGGTTCTATTTTGACAACTGTAATAGTTTTTTCTAATATATTCTCAGGTGAAAAATTTTCTTTTAATCTTCAGGTCAGTATATGGTTATGGTTTACCATCATATTTGCAAATTTCGCAGAATCCCTTGCAGAGATTCAGAGTAAAGCAAGGGCGGAAACACTCAGAAAGGCAAGGAGTGAATTATTTGCAACAAAACTTCTTTCTGGTAATACAACAGAAAGAGTTTCAGCTATGTCTTTAAGAAAAGATGATCTCATTATTATAGAAGAAGGAGACATTATACCGGGGGACGGTGAGATTATAGATGGAACTGCCCTTGTGGATGAATCTGCCATAACAGGAGAATCCGCTCCTGTCATAAGAGAGTCGGGAGGCGACAGAAGCAGTGTTACAGGAGGAACAAGACTTCTTTCAGGAACTATTAAAGTAAAAATAACATCCAATCCGGGAGAGACTTTTATGGATAACCTGATTAAAATGGTTGAAAGTTCAAAAAGGCAGAAAACACCGAATGAAATAGCCCTGGAACTTCTTCTTATAATTATGACACTTCTTTTTATAGTTGTTGTTTTTACTATTCCCGCTATAGCAGGCTATATGGGGGTAAAAATAGCCATTCCTGCCCTTGTAGCACTTCTTGTATGTTTGATGCCAACAACTATTGGAGGACTTCTTCCCGCTATCGGCATAGCAGGTATGGACAGATTGTTACAGTATAATGTTATTGCCGTGAGCGGAAGAGCAGTGGAAGCTGCAGGTGATGTGAATATAGTTCTCCTCGATAAAACCGGTACTATTACCCTTGGAAATAGAATGGCTTCGGAATTTATATCTTCAGATGGGATAGAAGATAGTAAGGTTTTAGAAGCAGCATTATTTTCATCCCTTTCCGATGAAACACCTGAAGGAAGGAGTATTATTACTTTATGCAAGAAAGAAACAGGTACGAAAGGCAGTGATATAAGAGTACCCAAAGGAGCTATGTTTATACCTTTTACCCCTCAGAGTAGAATGAGCGGAGTTGATATTAAAGACAGAAAAATACGTAAAGGTTCTATTGATGCCATTGAAGAATTTGTTAAATCAGCAGGCGGCAATATTTCAGAAGAAATAAAACTTATGGTAGATAATGTTGCAAAAAATGGAGATACTCCACTTGTAATTTCTGAAAATAACAGGGTTTTAGGTATTATAAGACTGAAAGATATCGTAAAAATGGGTATCAGGGAGAGGCTGACACAGTTAAGAAAAATGGGTATTAAATCTGTAATGATTACAGGTGATAACCCTCTTACTGCCGCCTCAATAGCTGCAGAAGCAGGGCTTGATGATTTCCTTGCCGGAGCAAAGCCGGAAACAAAACTTTCTATGATAAGGAAATATCAGACAGACGGAAATCTTGTGGCAATGATAGGAGATGGAACAAACGATGCTCCTGCTCTGGCCCAGGCTGATGTGGCAGTTGCTATGAATGCCGGCACACAGGCTGCAAGAGAAGCAGCCAATATGGTAGATCTTGACTCGAATCCTACGAAACTTCTGGATATAGTGGAAATAGGAAAACAGATACTTATTACCAGAGGTGCTCTTACAACATTCAGTGTGGCAAATGATGTGTCAAAATATTTTGCCATCATACCTGCCATGTTTGCAGTTCAGTATCCTGAACTCAATATTCTGAATATTATGCACCTGGGGACTCCTTCGAGTGCTATTCTGTCTGCCGTTATTTTTAATGCCATAATTATTCCATGTCTTATTCCTCTTTCTCTCAGAGGTGTGAAATATGAAGTTACATCCGTTACTTCATTACTCAGGATGAATTTATTAGTCTACGGACTCGGAGGGCTTATACTGCCATTTATATGTATAAAGATAATAGATTTGCTGGTACTTTTATTAAAACTGGCTTAGTACCGCTCCAGGTAAAAGGGTATCCATAAAAAGCTTCTGACTGGCAGGCTCTGGAGAAGAAAAATTCGTTTTTTCTATAGTATTAGAAATTAACCAGTGGTTAATTTATTGTCTGTAAAACAAATTAAATAAGGCACATTATTTTTCTTCGTAAGAGCCTGGCAGGCAGAAGCTGATAAATGTTTACTAACAGACATGACCGGAGCGGTCACAACCAAATATGAAAATCAACATCCA
>JAKPQU010000484.1 GCA_029555925.1 Bacillota bacterium | reverse complement strand
GTTTTTTATATAGAATTAAAAATTAAATAAGGGCTAATTTATTGTCTGTAAAACAAATTAAATAAGGCAAATTATTTTTCTTCGTAAGAGCCTGTCAGGCAGAAGCTGATAAATGGTTACTAATTTACCTGTAGCGGTACTTATTATGTTACGCATCACGGTAATTAAAAAAGGAGTAAATTATGAAAGAGAAGCATAACTACTATCTGGGAGGCTATTACCTTGTAAAAGGCTCTGAAATTCAGGAATCTATGAATAAAGATATCTTACCTTCCAGGATTTTTTCAATCAGTAGCTGTATCTGTAACATTTATCCCGGTATATGGGCTTTAAGTCAGGTTACAAGCAGTGAAGAAGAGATTGAGCAGGTTAAAGAGGAATTAAATCTTGATAACAGCGGTTTTTTTGAATTGCAAAGATATGTAGATTTACTCTTTAATTCAAATAGATTCGGATGGCCCAATGTGTTTTTCGATATAAATACGGCAAAGGAATTTTATAATAAATATCTGAAACATATGAGTCATATAAAATTACTTGCTATAGGCCTTTCGAATGAATATGCAGATAAATTTTTAGATAAGGAGAAACCTCTGCATGGATATGGGAAACCGGGGGTTTACGAAAATTTATCAGCCCGTAAATATATGGAGGCTTCAAAAGAACTTGGCTTTGAAATTCTCGGATATGACTCGGGAAGTTTTCATTCTTTTATCTGTAACAGACTTGAAACTGACTACAGGGACAGATTGAATATCGGCCTTAACAGTAATGGATTGATAGAATTATATGACGATGCGGTAAGGGCATCAGAATATACCGGTAAGAACGATGTGGATGCAGAACCTGTGCTGTGGATGCCATGGGCGATTTATGAATATATTTTGAGGTAAATATGGTTGTTACAAAGGTGGTTAGATGGACTGGAAAAAATTTTTTGACAGACTCGGTCTTAACGGTACAGTTCTTCAGTGGAGAGTTTTACGATTTAAGGAAAATATTTTTATATTTAAGAATAATCTGACTGGAAGATTGTCTTCTGCTCCTGTCCGTAATCGTACCTGCAGGTGTGGTGCTATTATTACTCCAAAGGATAAAATCTGCCCCAGATGTAAAAGTAAAATCTCTCCTTATTTTATAGAGTTAATTAAACAATTATCCGGTCTTGACAGAGCTCATGTAGCTTCTGCTACGGCACTGTTTTTATTCCTTTCCATAGCAGATTTTATATTTATTTTATCAGGCGGAAACAGTTCTACTCTTATATCACCGGATTATAATATACTTTTTCTGGGAGGTGCCCAGATTACTCCTTTTAACGGTGACTGGTGGAGACTTTTTACTGCTGTTTTTGTTCATATAGGTCTTGCCCATCTTGGCTTCAATATAATAGCCCTTTTAAAACTCGGGCCTGTTCTGGAAGAAATCCTTGGTTTTACAAGATTTTTTTCCGTATTTCTTCTCTCAGGACTTGCCGGTTCTGTGGCAACCATGTTATTTATACCTAACTGTATCTCAGCAGGAGCATCAGGAGCGCTCTTCGGGCTTATAGGTATGGGGATAACCTATTTTCACAGGACACGCCAGATAAGGATAAGGCAGTTCTTTGTCAGGTGGGCTGTCTATGGCTTTATCTTCGGTATGTTTACAGGCTCAAATAATATGGCTCACGGTGCAGGTGCTATTACAGGACTTATACTTGGTATGTTGATTGAAGAGAGGCAGCAAAGAAGAAAAATAGATAATACTATGTGGCTTTTATTGAGTGTGTTTCTGGGAATACTTCTGACGGGAAGTATTGTATTGCTCGTGCTTTCCATTGTGACTCATCACGGGTAGCTGGCTGATGGGGGTATCATATTTACAATCGTGACGCGTAACGCGTAACGCGTCACGCGAGGATAATAACCATAATTTATTATAGTTATTCACTCCCTGATTACCGTAACAGGTAAAATGGTCATTAATTTATCCGGAGCGGTACCAAGTAAAAAAAAAATCCCACCACCGTTTTTTCCTTTCTTTTAATTCAACTTCTTCTTTCTGCTGATGTAATTTTTTCTGTAATTCCAGTTCTACAGAGATTTCTCTTGTTTTATTTTCAATGATTTCCCTTGATTTCTTTTCTTCTTCCAGCAGTTTCTCCAGGTATTTTATTTGTGTCTCTTTCTCTTTCAATTCATTCGGAAGGTTTTTGTATTTATCGAGTTCTTTCAGTAAGATCTCTTTTTCCTCTTTAAGATATTCATTTTCCATTGTCAATTTGCCTGCCTGAAACAGAGCGTGTTCTTCAAGCTTTTTTATCAGAAGTCCTTCTCTGTTTACCAGTTCTTCCCTTATGTCCTGTTTGAACGTTTCTCTTACAGTTTCCAGAAGCAATGGTAATGTTTCAGTCATAATTTCATTATCAAGTTTTTCAGAACTTCTGTTAAGTTTTCTGTTTATAATATCATTGAATTTATCTCTGAATTTATCATCCATTTTTTTACTCTAAATCTGGCGAAAATAACAGGTTGATTTTTGCACATTCCCTTACTGATATGAGCGCTGGCATATCATAAACGTTTTCCCCCGTCACGCGTTACGCGTTACGCGTCACGAGAGTATATATGTATTATTTATGCTTATCTCAGTAATATTACCCTTCAGTCTTAACCGGAAATAATACCTTTATTTTTGTGCCTTTCCCCGGCTTACTCCTTACCTTAATTGTTCCTTTATGATTTCTGACAATACCCTGAACTGCAGCAAGTCCCATGCCTCTGCCTGTAAATTTGGTGCTGAAGAAAGGATCGAATATTTTGTATTTTAATTCTTCTTCTATACCGCATCCCGTGTCTTCTACCTGCATATATACATAAATACCCGGTAAGAGTTTCTGCCCGACGATACTGTCTTTCAGATATATTTCATCACATTCCATTTGCCCTGTTTTTACTGTAATAACGCCTTCTTTGTCATCCATTGCTTCAGACGCATTGTTAACAAGATTTATCAGTATCTGGCTTAATTGATTTACATCACCTTCTATTCCCGGCAGGTTATCGCTTAAGTCATATTTTAGCGTATATTTCTTATTAATAGACACTTCTATTATTTCAGACATTTCTCTGACTATTCTGGAGAGATTTACTTTTTCTATATTTGTAATGAATTTATCTCCTCCTGCATAGGCAAGTATCTGCCTGGTAATATCTTTTGCCCGTCCTACGGAAGCTATAACTTTCTCTATGGATTTTCTTGTCATGGAATCTTTCGAAAGATTGAGTAGAGCCAGTTCTGCATATCCAAGAGAGCCTGAAAGTATATTGTTAAAATTATGGGCTATTCCTCCTGCCATAATTGCAAGACTTTCGAATTTTTCTGCCTGACGGAGCTGTTCTTCTATCTTTTTTCTTTCTTCATCTGCCCATTTTTCTTTAAAGACATTTATAAAGATTTCTCCAAGGAGTTTTAATATCTTAATATCTTCTTCATTCCATTTTATTGAATTGTTTATTGATGCAAGACCTAAATATCCTGAAAGTTTATTATTGCATATCATTGGTATTAAAAGTATGGACTGAATTTTTTCTCTTTCTAAAAATTTTTTTTCTATTTCTCCTTCAACAGGAATATCTTCAGGAGAAGAAATGTTTATAATTTCGAATTTTTTAAATTTTTCCATTATCCATACAGGTCGTACGGATAAATCTGTAAATAATTGAGTCCTGCACGTTCCTCCTTCGCTATACCACTCATATGTCTGGATGATTTCAGTTAAATCATCTGAAAATAAATATATATAGCACCGGTCAATAGAAAAAAATTCCCCTGTAGTTTTTAAAGCATGATTTATTTTTTCGTCGAATTCACCATGATTGAAATTGATAAAACTGGCTGATATTGATGTCGCAAGTTCTTCCAGTCTGAGGCGGTAACGTAATGCCTGTTCCATATGCCTGATCTTTAAATGATTACTGATTCTTGCTATAGCTTCCTGATAATGAACCGGTTTTATAATATAGTCTACTCCTCCTGCATCAAAGCCTCTTAAAATATCTGCTGTCGCAGAAAGAGCACTTAAAAATATTACAGGAATATCACATGTTTCTTCTTTTTCTTTTAATTTTTTACAGATTTCATAGCCGTCTATTTCAGGCATCATAATATCCAGTAAAATAATATCAGGTTTTTTATTGTTTATAATTTCAAGTGCTTCATGACCGTTTTGTGTCAGAAATACTTCTGCTTCCATACTGTCAAGGTAACTAGAAAGAACATTCAGATAGGTTTTTTCGTCATCAACTACCAGTATTTTTGCACCTTTTATGAGTTCACTCATTTTGTTCCTCCCCGATTAATTATGCTGTTGCCGGGGGAAATAATATTTCTATAAGTGTATTTTCCCCTGTACTCACTTTGATTAAACCATGATGAATTCTTACAATACCCTGTACTACAGAAAGTCCAAGCCCTCTGCCCAGAAATTTTGTGGTAAAAAAGGGCTCGAAAATTTTATTTTTTATATCTTCTCCTATACCGCATCCCGTGTCTTCTATATGAAGGTATATATAAAGACCTTCCTCTCTATCGTGCAATGTATTTATGGAAGAAAGGTATTCTCCGGTACATTCTATTATACCTGTTCTAACGGTGATAGTTCCTTCATTATCTCCTATGGCTTCAGAAGCATTGGCAATAAGATTTTTTATTAATATGCTTAACTGGTTTACATCTCCATGAATGAAAGGTAGATTTTCATATAACTCATATATTACTCTATGTTTTTTAGAAACGATATTATCGATTAATTCGTGTATTTCCTTTACTATTCTGGACAGATTAACCTGTTCCATTGACAGTGTAAATATATTCGATCCTGTGTATGTGATTATTTCTTTTATCATATCTGATGCCTTCTGGACGGATTCTATAATTTTTTTGATATTTTTTTTCTCCTTTGAATCCTCTGGCAGGCTCATCAGAGTTAATTCTGCATAACCTAACGTCTTTGATAGCATGTTATTAAAGTTATGTGCTATACCTCCTGCCATAACACCCAGGCTTTCAAATTTTTCTGCAGATCTCAGCCTCATGTCCATTTGCCTTCTTTCCATTTCCATAGAGCGGATTTTTAGATGTGTAGAAATCCGTGCTATAGCTTCCTGATACCTGACCGGCTTTATGATGTAATCCACTCCTCCTGCTTCAAATCCTTTTACAATATGTTCTGTTTCCGTAAGAGCACTCATAAATATTACAGGAATTTCTCCGGTATTTTCCTGACTTTTCAGTTTTTTGCACACTTCATAGCCGTCCATACCGGGCATTATAATATCCAGGACAATAATATCAGGTTTTTTACTTTCTGCCAGTTCCAGAGCTTTCTGACCGTTCTGTGCGAGAAGAATTCTCCCTTTATGTTTATCCAGATAGTCAAAGAGGATGCTTAAATTTGCAGGTTGATCGTCTACTATGAGAATTGTTGACTTTGAAATAATATCATCGTTCATATTTATTTACTTTCTTCTGAGTTTACTATATATGTTTTCAATTTTTCTATAAGCCTGTTTATCTCAAAACTATCGGCCAGTTCTTTTACAGAATTATAAAATAAAGTGTATTCTTTATTTCTATTTAATTCTTCCTTCAGACCTTTCAGGTCTCCGCCTTCGGCAAAATAATACAATTTTTTTATGATGTCCTGAGGGGGTATACTTATATGTTCTTCATTCCTTGCTGTTCTTTCTTCCTCTATATCTTCCGTTTTTCTTATTTCATTCTTTAACTCATCGAACCCTTCTTCCATTGAAATTATCAAATCTTCTATTTTTTTTATGGAACCATTTTTCATGGACTCTTCTTCTATTTTTTCTGCAATATCTTTTAATTTCCCTGCTTCAATATTGGAACATATGCCTTTTATTGTATGGGAATGATAAAATATTTCTTTAAAATTACGGTTTTTAATTTCTTTTTTTAGAGCCACTATATATTCCGGCATTTGCTGCAATGTTTGGATGATAATTTTGCGGTACAGGTCAATATTATTGCTTAACCTTTCAAGTAATATAGCTTTATCGAAAATATTTATTCCCTTATGATCATAATTTTCTATATTACAGGCTCTCATAATCTGTGAAAATTTTTTTATTGTATTTATAATTTTTGTCTGACTGTATGGCTTGGATATATAATCATCCATACCGGCTTCAATACATTTTTCCCTGTCACCTTTCATTGCATCTGCAGTAAGAGCGATAACAGGTGTATGTTTTTTACCTGCTTCAAATATTCTTATCTTTTCTGTTGCTTCAAAACCGTCCATTCCCGGCATGTGAATATCCATGAATATTAGGCTACATTCATTTTTTTTGTATTTTTCAAAAGCTTCTATGCCATTTTTAGCCTCAAGAACCGTAAAACCTGTTTTTGAGATAATTTCACTGATAATCATCATATTAATACTGTTATCTTCGGCAACTAAAATATTGCCTTTATATGATTCTTCCTGTGCCATATTATCCTCTTCTTTATTTTGTATATTCTGCAAAGGATATGCCTTCGTAAGCACTTCGTAAAGCTTTTCCATGTTAACAGGTTTTATCAGATATAAATCAGTCCCGGAATCTTCAAGTTTCTCCTTCCCATGAAAAGAAGAAGGTAACATCAGTATAACAGGTTCATTCTGAAGTTTTATTTCCTTTTTTATATGGTTAATTACAGTAAAACCGTCCATGAAAGGCATAATCATGTCTACTATGATTGTATCAAACAGATTGCCTGATTTTATTGAATATTTAATCTTATGTAACCCTTCTATTCCGTCGCATGCAGTTTCTGTTTCAATATTCCAGCATGAAAGTATATTCTTTATAATCATAAGGTTTGTTGTATTGTCGTCGATTATGAGGACTCTTTTTACAGGAATTTTCTTAAATATTTTTTCCTGCTGTCCTTCTGAGACCTTCACGGGTATTTCAACAGTAAAGGTACTTCCTTTCCCAGGCTCACTCATTACTGAAATATTTCCTCCCATTATATGAACTAAATTTTTTGATATAGTAAGTCCCAGACCTGTTCCTTCCATACGTCTGGAATTATCTGCCTGGGTAAAACTGTCAAATATAATCTTCTGTTTTTCCGGCGCTATACCGGTACCTGTATCTTTTACCGATATAATTAAATTGATTATGGTACTCTCTGATGTATCAGATTTTTTTACAGTAACAAGAATTTCTCCTTCTTCGGTAAATTTAACTGCATTGCCGAGGAGATTAATCAATATCTGCCTGATACGGCCTTCGTCGCCGAAGAGTATCCCGGGGACATCACTGTCTATTTTATAGAGAAGTTCAATGTTCTTTTCTTCACATTTTGTTACGATGATATTGGTTACCTTCTCTACCAGTTCATAAAGATCAAAGACGTCATTAATAATTTCAAGCTTTCCTGCTTCTATTTTTGAAAAATCAAGAATATCATTGATAATATGGAGGAGCGAATAGGCAGAGTATTTAATATTTTCCAGATAATTCCCCTGACGTTCCGTAAGAGATGTTTTGAGAGCCAGTTCAGCCAGACCTATTATGCTGTTCATAGGAGTTCTTATTTCATGGCTCATGCTTGCAAGGAACTGGCTCTTTGCCATGTTTGCTATTTCAGCAGCTTCCTTCGCTGCCTTGAGTTCATCTTCAGCTTTCTTTCTCTCTGTAATGTCCCTGGCGGCAGCATATATAAATTTTTCCTGATAGGGAATTGAACGCCATTCAATCCACCGGTAAGAGCCGTCTTTGCAGATATATCTGTTAGTAAAATTCAACACTTCCTGTCCTGAATCCAGAATTTTCATTGCCAATAGTGTCGCTTCCATATCTTCCGGATGTACAAAATCCAGAAACCTTTTACCCTGAAGCTCTTCAATACTGTACCCAAGAGTTTTTTCCCAGCTTTTATTCAATCTGTGAAAATAGCCATCTACATCGGCAATACAGAGGAGATCCAGAGAAACTGTAAAGAACCTTTCGATTTCTTCTGTTTTCTCCGCGAGTATTACCTCTCTTTTCCGTACTTCTGAAAGATGATTCCACCCTGCTACAAGAGAGGTTATAAGACAGAGAATTTCCTGGTTGTTAAAAGGTTTTTTTATATAATAAATATTATCATGGAGATTTTCTTTTATCATATTGAGAGAAATATCAGACATGGCTGTAACAATAATTATAATAACGTCTCCGTCAATCTTTCTTATTTCTCCGGCAGCAGTAAGTCCGTCCATAACAGGCATGTCTATATCAAGGATACAGAGGGGGATTCTGTTGCCTGATTCATATTCTTTTTTGAAATAATCCAGAAGAGATTTCCCTTCCAGGAAAGTCTGTATATTAAAACCCTCCTCTTCATCGCCTCTGAGTATGATTTTATATATATTTAATATAGTTTTACTGTCGTCTGCTATGAGAATATTTTTGTTCATAATTACACCTTATAATGCTTGAGTAATTCTGTTAATCTATCTATTTCAAAATTGTCGAGTAATATATTGAGTTTATTGCAGAAATTTTCATATTTTTCACCACTGTTCCTTATATTATCAAGTTCTATTTTTAACGACTTTATATCTCCTCCATCTGCATAATTATATAATGATTCAATTATTTCTAATGGAGGAATGACTTCTGTCTCTTCTAGGGATATGGTATCATTCAGGTCTTGCTGAATATTATTTTTTTCATCGCCTAATATTTCCGGTAATTCTATTTCAAACCAGAATCTGCTTCCTTTGCCGTACATACTGTCAACATATAATTCTCCGCCCATAAGTCTTACGAAAATTCTGCTTATAGTCAAACCCAGTCCTGCACCGTCACTCTTGTGCAGTTCATCCGATAGTTGCCTGAAAGGAGAGAATATATCTTCCAGTCTGTTATGTGGTATACCTGAACCTGTGTCCTCAACAAGAAAGAGTATTTTTGTATCCTTTTTTTTTATCTTTAATTTTACCGTTCCATGGGTCGTGAATTTTATGGAATTACTCAGGAGATTGGTCAGTATCTGCCTGATTTTTTTCTCATCTCCGAATACAAAAACAGGCATGTTTTTGTCACATTCAAATAAAAATTTCAGATTTTTTTCTCTCACTTTGATTTCTGTCATATCTTCAATAGAATGTAACATATTGTGTAAATTGAAGGGTTTGCTTTCTATGTCAGGTTTTTTTTCTTCCATTTTTGCCACATTCAATATGTCATTTATTAAGGCCAGTAAATGAGTTCCGCTTTTCTTTATAGTTTTCATACCTCTTTTCTGTCCTTCCGTTAAATTCTCATCATTTAGAAATATATCTGTATACCCCAGAATAGCATTCAGAGGTGTACGCAGTTCATGACTCATACATGAAAGGAATTCGCTTTTTGCTCTACTGGCTGCTTCTGCATCATCACGGGCTTTCTTTAATATTTTTTCTATTCTTTTGTATTCTGTAATATCATGTAAGATAATAATATGTTTGTTTCCTGCTATCATACAGGAAAATTCAATATCTTTAACAGTTCCGTCTTTACAGGTTACTTTCCATATCTGTGGATCCATTTCTTTACCTGTTTCATTGACCTTCTCAATTGCCTGATTCCATGTTCTTTTCACTTTTTCTCTGTATCCTGTGTCAGGGTAAGCTTTAATAAACCATTCTTCTATTGTCCTGCAGTCTTCTACCGTATAACCGAAGGTTTCTATAAATTTTTTATTTCTTACGGGGTTATCTCCGTTTAAATCTGCTATAGCCATGGCTACAGGAGACGCTTCTATCACTTTCCTTAAATTTCTTTCACTTTCTTTTACTTTCTCTTCTATATGTTTTTTTTCTGTAATATCTGAAAATACTATCAGCAGGTGATGCTCTCCTCTGCTGATAAAGGGAGTAAATCTGATCTCTAAATATAATTCTCTCCCGAAATCAGTAATCATATAAATTTCTGTATGATGTTCTTTTTGTTCTGATATTGTATTTTCAGCCAGTTCTAAGATATTATATTTTTTCCATGATTCTATGTGGAGAAAATTTTGCTTCAGTAAATCTTCTACTGTACAGTTAACTATTTTGGCTGCTGCCCTGTTTGCAAGGATACATCTGCCTGATGTGGCATTATAGGCAATTATGCCTACAGAAGAAGAGTCTATTAATTTTTGATTTAATTCGAGTAAATCTGCCAGTTTTTCTTCGTTTTTCTTTCGTTCCGTTATATCCCTGACAAAAGACATATGTAACTGTCTGTCATGTTCATCAATAAAACTTATAGTTATTTCTACAGGGAATATCTTGCCGTCTTTTTTCCTGTGATACCTGACCGGTATATGATTTACACCTTTGTTTATAGCTTCAATAGTTTTTTCTGGCTCTGCAGATAGATCTGTTACCCTGAGCTTCAGTATTTCTTCTACTGTATAACCGTACATATCAGATGCTGCAGGATTTATGTCTAAAATCTTTTTTGTACCTGCGTCTACTATTACAATGGCGTCAGGTGCATTGTTGAAAAATTTTCTGTAATTTTTTTCGCTAAAAAAATTATTCATAGATATTGTCTGCCCTCAGAATGTATAGTTAGTTTCATAACTATCCATAAATAATGACCTTGTAATGCGTAAAGCGTAATGCGTGATGCGCAGGGATTAAACCCGTCACGCGTCACGACGACTTAAATTCTAATAAGTTATGAAATACACTATAAATGTTTTGTTACGTGTAGCAGGTGACGTAAGTATTACCTGTAAATTATTATAAATCCCACAGAAAATAAAAGCAAGAGCAGGATTTTTTTGAAAAATTTTTTACAGGAAAGTGACCGGGAAAAATGAATTTATAGTGTATTTTAATTGGAGTGAAAAGAACAGGATATTATTCACCATTCATTTACTACTGACCAGGGCGTAAGTACGTAATAAGGGTATTTCCTCCCGTCACGCATTACGCGTTACGCGTCACGAGAGCAAATATATCATCACAGTAATTTAAGGAGGACTACGTTATGGCCAAATGGCAGATAGAGACAAAAAAATCACATGTAATTACCGGTTCTATAAGAATTTCTTTACTTTCTTCCAGTCTTTTGAGAATAGAAGAAGGAGGTTCTGACGGTTTTGAAGACAGGCCTACTTTTCTTGTTATAGACAGAGACCGTTCTCCTGTAACATATAAAATTAATTATAAAGATAATTTTTGCGAGATAAAAACTGATGGCTATATGGTTCTTGTAGAAAAAGAAGCGAAATCTATTAGAGATGTAAAGGTTTACATGGGACAAAAACTTTTATGGAACGGTTCCGAAGAAAATTGTTCTGTAAAACCTCTTCCTGTAACAGGTGAAGATATTTATGTGTTACCCGATAACCCTCGAATAGTTCCTCCTCCCTGGGGAGCTCTTCCGCCCCTGGCCGATGAAGACGAAGCCAGCGGCTGGCTTCCCTGTGATGATGGTCATGATATTTATATATTCATTTACAATAAAGATCTGTCATTACTGAGAAAAGAATTTTTAAAACTTACCGGTTCTGTGCCATTACCTCCTTTATGGGCCTTTGGCTTCTGGAACAGTCTATATCATCCTTACTCAGACAGGGAAGCGATTGAAACAATAGAAAGATACAGAAAAGAAGGGATACCTCTCGATGTTTTTGTCGTAGATACGGACTGGCGTGTGGGAGGTTCTTCAGGATATGACATAGAGAAAAAATATTTTCCTGATATGAAATCTTTTTTCCGACAGGCCCATAACTGTAATGTGAAAATCATAATGAATGATCATCCTTCTTCAAGGGGAATGAAACCTGTTGAACCGGCTCAGCTGAAATATCGTTATGAAAATCTTACAGGTATGCTTTCTATGGGGCTTGATACCTGGTGGTATGATAAAAACTGGCATGAATTTATAGAAGGGCCTTACGGGACAGGTAAAGAAGTATGGGGGCAGTATCTTTATTCCGGTATAATAAGCCATTTTTGTCCCGGTATGAGAACAGTTCTTTTGAGTATGTGGTCAGACCATCCTGCTTCTCACAGATATCCTCTGTGGTGGACAGGTGACATACACAGTTCGTGGGATGATCTCCGTAATGGCATAAGAGAAACCCTCTGGTTTGGCCATCAGTGCATGCCCTATGTAGGGCAGGATCTTGGAGGTCATGTAGGGGATCCTGATGACGAACTTTATACAAGGTTTTTGCAATACGGATGTCTTTCTCCCACGGCAAGAGTCCATGGCACAGTAGGGGCAAAACGTTATCCCTGGCTTTATTCAGAAGAGACAAAAGAGATTGTTACAGAATATATAAAACTCAGATACAGACTCCTCCCTGTCATATATTCCGCAGCAAGAAGAGCTTTTGACGAAGGATTACCTTTACTCAGGTCTCTTTCTTTCGAAGGGCCCGAATGTGATGAAAAATATCTGGAATATCTGCTCGGAGACGACCTGCTTGTATGCCCTGTCTTTACTCAGTCAGGCTATAAGAGAATAGATGGAAAGTTTTTGCAATCTGACGGTGAACCGGGGCTGAAAGGTGAATATTTTAATAATTCGGACTTCGATGGTGAACCGGATGTTATGCGTCAGGACATGGAAATTTCTTTCCCTCCATGTTCTTTTGAGTCTTTTCCTGTGAGAGGAGAAACATTCAGTGTAAGATGGACAGGAGAAATTTTTATAGACGAACCGGGAAGATATACCTTCAGAACCCTGAGCAGTGACGGAGTAAGACTCCGGATAGGTGACAGACTGATTATAGATAACTGGACAGATCATCATGAAACTTATGACAGTGCGGAAATAGATTTGAACAGGGGATATGTTCCGATAAAACTGGAATTTTATAACGGTAAAGGTTTCTGGATAATAAGGCTTGACTGGATTACACCGTCTGCGAAAAAGGATATACATGACATGTGGCTTCCTCCGGGAGAATGGGAAGACCTCTGGACAGGAATTTCATATAAAGGGCCTGCAGTAATTTCCCCGGTCTGTCCTTTATATAAAACCCCTCTGTTTGCAAGAAGGCCCTCTATCATAACACTTGCTCCTGAAATGGATTATTCATGGCAGAAACCCTGGGATCCTGTCACTCTTGAAATATTTCCGGGTTATGGAAAAATTATTCGCTCTCTCTATGAAGATGACGGCATGACTCTGGAATATGAACATGGAGGTTACAGGAAAACAGATATTTCTCTGTTAAGAGACGGAAAACAGATATTCCTGGAAATAGATAAACCATGCGGAAAATTCAGAGGTGCCGGCAGTTCTAAAAGCTGGATTGTAAGGCTTCATCTGAAAGAGGGAGAAACATTAAAAGAAGTCTGTCTGGATGGTAAAAAACTTCGGAAAAAGGATATATCTGTTATGATACCTTCACCTTCATCATGGCCATGTATGCCTCTCAGAGGAAAAGGAAGCTGCCCCCCTGAACACAGCGGCCCTGTCGTTGAAATATGTCTGGAACATACGGACGGGGGACATACGATAATGTGGGGGTTGGAATAAATGGCGTGAGACGTGAGTCGTAAAAAGTGAAAAGTGATACTATTTAGCTTTACACATAGTAGTCTGCCTGCCTGGTGCTCCGGAGAAAAAAATATCACGGCAGCACAGGTATATTTTATTGAATTATAGTTGGTTTCATAACTATCCATAAATAAGGATTCTGTTCCATCCGCGATGGCGGACTTTGTAAACTGTTCCGAAAGTACCTTCTCACAGAACGGACATTACCTGATAAAGACCTGCAATAATATCTCCTGCCTTCCATGCTGATGACTGTTGTTTTTCTTCTTCTCTTATTTCTGCGGAAGTTTTTCCCGTAAGAGCCAGAGTTGTTTCCTTATCTGTCATTGAAGGAAGTAAAATACCTGTTATGTCCTGTTCATTATTTCCCAGAACAAAAGTTTTCTCTAAAGGAGAAGTATTTTCTGTCATTTATAATCTGCCTTATCTGAGATTTTTACATATTATCTTACAGGGGTAGGTAATGAATTTGAATTGGGAATACTACCGGGTTTGACTACATTATCCAGTTTCTCTCTTATTTCCTGCTGACCTGATTTACCGCCTGTTTGAGGTGTAGCCGTAACATACGGAGTATTTGTCGGTGTGGGCTGAGCATAGTTGCGATTGTTCCCTTCCGGTGTCGGTGTTGGAGTAAGCTGCTGAAAAGAGGGGATAAATCCGTCCGTTCTTGTATGGCATGATATACCTGTAGCACTTTCCTGTACTCTTACAGGTAGTTTAAGAAAAGAAAGTACTTCTCTGAATGGTAAATAGACTATTTTTTCGCCTGTTTTTATATCAAGTCCGATAGCCATGCTGGATTTCGGAAATTCTTTTTTTTTGAGGATTAAACTGTTTTTTTCACTGTCATATTTCCATTCCACTCCGAGAGCATTTACAAGGAGTTTGCCCGGGAAATAATAAACTACCGTATCGTCAAGCTGATTTTTAACAACTATATAAGGCACTTTCAGAGGTTTTTCATTTATGTAGAGTAAATAGTTACTGCTTTTTTGTTCTTCCGGATAGGTTTTTGTAAGATCCAGCAGATTATTCCCGTCTCCGAAGCATTTATCTGAAAAATAAAAAGCAAGCAGTAAAATCAATACAAATAGATATAATTTTTTTTGATACATTATATTATCTCCTTTTTTATTTTGTTTCTTAATTTTATAATAATATAAAATTTCCAATAGTCAAGATCTGATCTGATGAATAATCTTATCTAATAGCGCTCTCATAGCTTGTGAAAATCTTTATAAATTGCTATAATCATCACGGGGTGTTTTTTATGAACATACTTGTAAGCGGGTCTACAGGCCTTGTAGGTTCCCATCTTACCCCCTTACTTGTTAAATGCGGCTATAGAGTCACATGTATTGTCCGTTCAAAGGATCGAGAACATGCAATTTACTGGAATCCTGAGAAAAAAGAGATAGAAAAAGTCAGACTTGAAGGTTTTGATTGTGTAATACATCTTGCAGGTGAGAGTATAGGAGAGGGAAGATGGACTACAGAGAAAAAAGCAAAGATTCGCTATAGCCGTGTAAGGGGTACGGAATTTTTATGTAAAACCCTGTCAGAACTTGCTTCGCCTCCGAAACTTATCATGTGTGCTTCCGCTACAGGATATTATGGAAACAGGGGCAGTGAAATACTTTCGGAAGACAGTTCCGCCGGCACAGGTTTCCTTGCCCGTATATGTTTTGACTGGGAAAAAGCAACGGAAGAGGCAAAGAATATAAGAAGGGTAAATCTTCGTTTCGGTATGATTCTCACTCCTGATGGAGGAGCATTGAAAAAGATGCTTCTTCCCTTTAGCCTGGGTCTGGGAGGTGTACTGGGCAGCGGAGAACAGTATATGAGCTGTATTTCTCTTGATGATGTTCTGGGAGCAATATTGCATATTCTCCGTCATGAGAATTTATCAGGCCCTGTGAATATAGTTTCCCCTGATCCTGTTACAAACAGAAGATTTACAAAAATTTTAAGTAAAGTCCTTAAAAGACCGGCATTTTTTCCTGTTCCTTCTTTTGCCCTTCGTCTTATGTTCGGAGAAATGGCAGATGAATTGCTCCTGTCCGGGGCAAGGGTTATACCGGTGAAATTAAATGCGTCCGGTTATGAATTCAAACATAAAACAGTGAAAGAGGCTCTGGGAGATATGTTTTCAGGGTGAATGGAAGCTATTAAGGAATGACAATTAAATAACTGTCTCAAATATATTAAATCGTGACGCGTGACGCGTAACGCGTGACGCGAGGAAAGAGACTATTAATAATTTTCATTCCTGAATTAGTTACAACTGAGTTTTTTTGCAGCCAGAAATAAATAATTTTCCCGTCACGCGTTACGCAT
>JAKPQU010000470.1 GCA_029555925.1 Bacillota bacterium | reverse complement strand
TAGAAATTAACCAGTGGTTAATTTATTGTCTGCAAAACAAATTAAATAAGGCAAATTATTTTTCTTCGTAAGAGCCTGTCAGGCAGAAGCTGATAAATGGTTACTAATTTAACTGTAGCGGTACTTAGCATCAACAATTAATATTTTAATATGTTATAAACCAGAATTAGATAAGGTTTTTTGACTTTTCACTTCTCACTTCAGTAATTGCTAATAAAAATTACAGGTTTTTTGTCATGGTTACAATATTTTTCACACCAAACATTAACTGCAGATTATTTATCTCCTGCCCTGCCTGAAGCATTATTTTAGGAATACTTATCCCTTTCATCATTTCTTTTGTCTTTTTATCAAATAATTCAATTTTCATAGTTCTTATATTTTTAATATTTCCTATTTTAGCCAGATTACATAAAATATTGGAAGCCTGAATACACAATAACATTTTATGTAATTCCTGATCTTCTACAAATTCAAGTCCATGATGGTATGAAGCCGTATCAACAAACTGTCTTCCATAGTTCCACTCATTCATGGCAATCTTCCCTACTTCACAGTGATCTATATTCATATATTTTCTTTCTGCATCTATAACGGGGATAAAATCTTCCCTTGTTATATTGATAAGTTCCTCATATTCTACTGGCATGGAAATATAAAGTATTATTTTCCCTACATCATGCATTATACCTATCATAAACATTTCATCTTCAGAAAGATCCATATGAGGAGAAAGAAGTTTTGCAAATATACCTACTCCCAGAGAATGATAACAGATCTGTTTGTATAATTCCGTAGTACTTACACTTTTAAAGAGATCTCTATTGGCTGCAATTCCTATTATTTCAGCTGCCTTCTTAACCCCTAAAATAGTTACAGCAGTATTCAGATTAATATCCTGTTTATAAAATCCATAGGCAGGTGATTTTGCTATCTGTATTATCTTCGACGTAATAGCAGGATCATATTTAATCATTGTAGAGACTTTATTAAAATCCCTTTCATCTATATTAAAGGTATCTGAAGCAAATAACAATGAAAGATAAGAAAAATCTCTTTTTTTAAGCTCTTCTATCGTTACTTTAATTCTTTTTATATTTTCATTTTTAGCCTTTTCATGAGAGCCTATTTCTACATTGGATAAATCTCTCTGTTCTACTTTTACAGGTACCGACTCTGTTTTATTGGATGAAGCTCTTTCTTCTACTTTTACAGGTCTTGCCGCTGTTTTATCTGCAGGCTTCTTATCCATTACCGGCTCTACCTGCACTTTAGAAGCACTTATTTTCTCTACTTCTTTATTCCCGTCAACTAAACTCCTGTCCGGTATAAAAACTAACAGTTCATTACAATTTTTACAGTAAAGATCTCTGGAAGTATTAAGTAAATATTTATTTAAGCTTGAACAGAAAGGACATAATATCTTAAAATCCTCTTTAAAATTGCGTTTTAATTTATTTTTTCTTTTGTCTATAAATATTTCTACTTCCATAAAAATCTCCCGGAGAATAAGATATATTTATTTATTATGTTAACATAAGATCAGAGTGATTGTCAAAATGAAAGGTTGAAAAATGACAGATTGAGTTTATATACAATGTGTAATTTCCAGTAAAAGTAAAACTTACTGCCTAAAAAAACTATCAAAGCAAACTTTACTTTTATCAAAAAAAAGTGATAATAATATGAAGAGTGGAATTTATTTTATTCCGGAGGTAATGTATGTGAAAAATTCCGGCAAAGGGTTTACACTGGCTGAAATGATAATGGGAATAGCTGTGATGGGCTTTATAATAGTAATAATAGCAGGTGTTTTTGTCCATGGTCTCTCTGCTATAAAAAAAGGGAAATATAAGAGTGGTGCCATTAATATAGCCAGCAGTAAACTGGCAGAATTAAAGAAAATCCCCCTGGAGGATGTGATTATTTATAAAAGTACCATACAGGCTGCCATTTCCGGCACACCGAAGGTTGATAACAATTTGACGTGGGGCACATCATCTCTTCCTGTAGAAATCAAAGGTCAGCAAACTTCAAATAATATTCCTTATAACTATACGATGACTATCAGAGAATATACAGACGATCCGAATGCGCATATAAGTAATATAAAAAAAGTCACCCTTCTTGTAACATGGCAGGAACCGGGACAGGGTGAAAAATCACTTAAGACAGTGACACTTATTACAAAACCTGCCAGGATGTAATTTATGAGAGACAGATGTCAGGAAAAAGGTTTCAGTATTATAGAAATAGCTGTAACAATGGTAGTATTCTCTTTATTTCTTATGTTCATGTATGCTACCTTTGCAGTAGGACTTAAAACATGGCAGATAGGAGCTATAAGAAGCGAATTACAGCAGAGTGCAGAAGTGGCAATGAAGAGAATTGTCAGGGATCTTACCTTTACTACCATAACTTCTTTAACAATAGACGGCGACGGCCATGTAATAGTATTTGAAACATCCGTAGACCCTGTATCAGGAGAATTCATATATAATGATAACAGCGGAGCACCTGTATGGCAGGGCTATGTCCTTTATTATACAACAGGTTCTCCGAATAATCTGGTATTGTTCAGAAGATATATTGCCCGTACAGATATAAGTAAAACTCCATCTTCTTTTCCAATGGTTTTCCCTTTTTCCTCAGGCACCTATTGCAATAAAGGCGCTACCCTGGCCCGTAATCTGGATGGTATAAACTTTCAGCAATCAGGGCCTATTATTACGGTTAAAATAACCTATGAAAAAAACATTAACAGCAGCGCCAGAGTAGCTATCATGGAAGGTAAATCTCCCAAAACCGGGACAGAAAGATTTGAAATAACATCTTCTATCGAAACAAAAAATTAAAAGAGGTGAGGTTTATGAAGAAAAAAATAAATTATGAAATAGGTATAATCATGATTTCAGTTCTTCTTTTACTTACAGTATTTATAGCTCTTACCACTTCAATGTTATATATAAGCACCTATCATTTACAGTTAATAGGCAATATAGAAACCCAGGAAAATGCAAAGAATGCCGCCAGAGCAGGTGTAGAATACGTAATAAGTAAACTGACCAGTAATGCGGCATGGGGGCTTTACGATCCGGGTAAAGGCTGGGTTGATGCAGGAGGGCCTCCAAGTGTTACAGTAAAATTTCCTGAAACAAAGAGCGAATTTTTTATTACCTTTAATCCCGATCAAAAAACCTTTAAATATTCCAGTAACAATCTCTTTTTTTCGACTCCCAGACCAAGAAAAAATCCTGACTGCAATGTTCCTCCCTATAATTTCGATCTCATCGTTTACGGGAAATGCGGTGATATAACAAAGATATTAAGAGTTTTTCTTGTGAGGGATGATGTATATCCTTATAATTTGAATACTGCAGGCCGTATAAACTTTATGGATGCAAAAACAATAACATTCAGCGGTGAAAACACTGATGGTAAATGCGGGCCGGGCACAGTCTATTCTACCTGGAACAATAAAGGTGTGCCAGTTTTTCATCCCGATTATTACAGTATACAAAAAGGTAACGCTCTGACGCAGTTAATCACCTATAACGGCACCTTTTACGTAGGTACCAACGGTAAAGCTAACCTGATAAATAATTATGATTGTCAGATAAAAACAAAAGATGTGGAAATGCCAATTGGAAAAATAGATATAGAAAAGGATATACTGAAAGGCATAAAAACCAGAGTAGATGAGGGAGACAAATCTATAGCTAAAATATCAGGACCTTCTGAGATTATAGTTACAGAAGATCCATATACAAGACAACTCTCATTAAAAAACAAATCAGGAGGGCCATCGGCTCTTCCTGCCGATGCTTATAAAATAGAGGGGGATACTATAAAATTAATAAAAGATATTTATGTGGAAGAAGGCAGTGTAAAGGCCTCAAGCCAGAAAGATCTGTGGATAGGCGATACACAGGTTTTAAATAATTCATTGACCTTTAAAAAGAGTAATGAAGTGTTATTCAAAACAGATGAAGAAGGTAACAGTAAACCCAGATATATAAAGCTCAATCTCAATGGACATGCTATTTACAGCAAAACCCACATGCATCTCGGTGTTGAAATAAGCGGCCAGGGAGGTCTCGTATCTGCAGGGAAACTGACCTATTTACAGGGCTTTAATACTCAAAATGTTGTTTCCATAAGCGATGATGATCTGGATATAGAATTGAGTAAGAACAGTGCCGTTAATATGGCAAAAGGATTATTCTACAGTAATGATGATTTCAGGGTTAAACCTATAGCAAACGGGAATCCCATATATGGAGATGATGAAGAACCATCTATAAGAAACAAACTTACTCTTCCTGAAGGGACTTCTATGGGAAATGCCAGTGAAACAACAGTTCCACCTGTTATTATAGGAGATGCATCTCTTACACATGATTATGCCTGGGTATACAGATATTCAAAGTACGGTTATTATTACTGGAGCTATGAGCCATGCTGGATACCTCAGGTCACAGGAGATTATAAAGTAAATATTTCCAGAATAGAAAATAAAGACGGAAGTACCTACCTCAGGGTGGGAGCTTTGCCTGACCTCGACGGGACAGAAGAAACCCTTAAAGTCTATGACGGTTTTCTCTCTCCCTATCCCCAGAGTGATTATCCGACCAAACCCGATTTATCAGGTAAAAATATTAATTTTGGCGAATATGAACTGGCTATATTCAGAAAAAGTAAAAAAGGCGAATATGATATTGGAGCAATAAAAAACGGTAAGCTTGTATGTCATGCACTTCCTGCGCCTGTTGCCACTCCCACACCAGACCCGGAAGCCACACCGGACCCGAATGCTACTCCAACACCTGAACCGGAAGAACCGAAACCGAAACCGATCCTGAACGGAGATCTTCTGAAATTAAGCGGTTTCCCGGACATAACAGAGGAACAACTGGCAAAAATAGGTACACGTATAGGAGAAAGATTTTACAGTAAACTAATAGATAAAGCTTCAATAGAAGGAGTTATAGTATCACATAATAATAATCCGAGTGATTATGAAGGCGGAACCAGGAGTATAGAATTAGATATAGCCAACCCTGACGGAAAGATAGATATAAAGTACAATAAAGAATATATGTCCATACTGAACAGGTTAAGAGGCTATAATCTCGGTACGGTAAGGGTAAATTGCTGGCAGGAACTTAAATAAGGATACCGCCACGAACTGCCCAAAATTAGAAATATTAGTATCCTTGCGTCACGATATAAAAGGGTACTGCTCACTATAAATGTTTAACTATGATATTCATAAAATGGAACTTTACAGGGTTAATCTTTATGAACCTATCGCCATAGTTCCTTCTGACGGTGCAATAGGATATAATAATTTAGATACCCATAAGGTAACACTCATGTCAGGACTATGGCATGTAAAGGGAGGCCCATACGGTGCACCACATAATGAATATCTTGCCTATCTTATAGGTAAAGCAATGGAACTTCCTGTACCTGAAACATATATATATATGATACAGGATGACTGCAAATATCATTCCAGCACAAGAATGATGAGAGGTAAAACATTTCACTCTGCCCAGAGATATATTCACCATGAACTTGGAAAATATTTTAATTATTCATCTCTTTCCTCTGAAAATCTGGAGAAACTTGTAAGACAGATAGCTATTATGGATGTTTTTGATTATCTTACAGGGAATGATGACAGACACAATAAAAATTTCATGATTGACAATGATGGCAATCTCTATTTTATTGATAACGGCTACGGAGGCATAGGGAATGAAGGGTTCAAATTATGCTGCAATCGCTGTATTCCTCCATGGATTTTCGAGCACCCATCTTACAGGGAAGAAAGTTTAAAATTCCAGAAAGACCTACCTCATATATTGCCTGAAAAAAAACTTGACGAAATCTCTCTTGCCATGAAGGAATTTGACTGGAAGACATGGAACTGCAGTTATGAAGGCCCCTATGCAATATGCCAGGCTCCAGATGAAACAAGAATAAACGATTTTTGTCGGAT
Organism: Bacillota bacterium; assembly: GCA_029555925.1. The sequence continues at coordinate 3,323 of JAKPQU010000470.1, read as the reverse complement.
TTTACTTGAAAGAATGGAAAATCTGGCAAATAAACCTGTTATACCTTTCCCTCTCTCACCATGAGTGACAGAGGTTTTTCCAGATCATTTTCCTCAAGCAGTTTTTCATCGGAAAGTATTTCTGACGTTTTCCCTGCAGCAACTACATAACCTTTTCCCATAAGTATTACTTTATTGCATATTTCCATTACAAGTTCCAGATCATGAGTGGCTATTATTTTAGTTCCTTCTATAGTTTTTAAGAGTTTTATAAGTTCTCTTCTTCCTTTAGGGTCAAGGTTACTTGAAGGTTCATCCAGGATTATTATAGATGGCTTCATAGCAAGTACAGTTGCTATGGAAACCCTCTTTTTCTCACCTGTGCTCAGATGATGGGGCATTCTGTCGTCAAAACCTTCCAGATTCATGGATTTTAGCACTTCACCGACCCTCTTTTTTACTTCTTCCGAAGAAAGACCGAAGTTCAGAGGGCCAAAGGCAATATCATCAAATACTGTAGGCATAAAAAGCTGATCATCCGGATTTTGAAAGACTACCCCCACTGATTTTCTTATTTCTTTCAAATTTTTCTTTTCCAGAGTCATACCGGCAATTTTTATTGTTCCCTTCCCTGTAAAAACACCGTTCAGGAGCATTATAAGGGTTGATTTTCCTGCTCCGTTATGACCTATAAGCCCTGCAGTATCACCTCTGTTTACTGTCAGATTTATGCCATGAAGGGCTTTTCTTCCATCAGGATAACTGTAGGTTAAATCCGAAATTTCTACTGCATATTCTTCCATTGATAAGCGGCTACCTTTACTGTTAATATTAAAATTATTGACACGACTGCAAAAATTATATCATGCCATGTAAAAACATCTCTCTTGATTGTTCTTATTTCACCGTCATAACCTCTTGAAATCATACTGCTGTATATCCTTTCACTTCTCTCGAGGGTTCTTATGAAAAGTATAGCCACCATGTTACCCGTCACTTTTATCTGCCTTGGGCTGAAACCTCCGAAATACCTGCAATCTCTTGCACGGAGCATAATAAGAGCTTCTTCTGCAAGAACTGTAATATATCGGTACATAAAACCTATAATAACAATCAACGTTTTAGGAATGTACAATATTCTAAAACCTCTCATCAATGCAGGGAAAGAAGTTGTTGACGTGAGAACAATCATGGGAAGAACAGAAAAGTAAGATTTTAATAATACACCTGCCAGTTCCTGAATGCCTTCAAGGGTTATTGCAGCATTAAAATGAAGGATATGGAATTTCATCAATACATGACCGGGAATATAAAAAGCCATAGATATAGACAGAAATAAAGAAAAGGGAATTATAACAAGAGAACGGGAAAAAATATACAAGAGAGGAACTTTAGATAAAAGGATGAATAAAAAAACAGGTATTCCGAAGAGAAGAATCTGAATGTTTTTAACTGACGGTGTAAGGACTAATACCAGAATATAAAGAATTACAATTATTATCTTTACAGAAGGATTGGTCCTGTGAACTACAGAATTAATATTCAAATATTTCTCGAAATAATGAAGACAGCTCACTCTTCACCCTTCACGTTTCTCATATAAATTTATTGTTTTTTACAAAAGAGATTTCCCTGTAGAGCCAAGGGTTACCCTGGCATGTTTGACTCCTCTTACTGTATTAAGTTTTGCTCCGACTTCTCTTATCCTGTCTCCCTTCCCTTTTACAGCAAGGACTTCCAGACAGTTATGTTTATCCAGATGTATATGGAGTGCAGAAAGGATATTTTCATGGTAATCATGCTGCAAATCTGTAAGTATTTCATTGATCTGTCTTACGTCATGATCATAAATAAGAGTAATAGTTCCGACTGTTTCTTTGTCTCCTTCTTCCCATTCGCTTTCTGAAATAAATTTCCTTATAAGATCTCTTATTGCATCTGAACGATTCCCATAACCCTTTTTCTCTATTAATTCATCGAAATTTTCCAGTAATTTGTCTTTAATAGATATACTGAATCTTATAGTTTCACTCATATATGACACCTTTCTGAACAGTGATCAGTGAACAGATACCGGTTATCAGTAGAAATTTATATAACTTATTTCTTTTCATCCGAAGCTATATTGCTTTCCTCCTTCCGATCTTTTCCCCTTTTCTTTAATAAAAAAGCTAAAATTATGACAAATAAAAATGTTATAAGAGTACCTATAACTCCTGAAAGAGAGGTAGATAAACCTTCATGTTTAAGGCCCGGTAATGTATAATCAGGGAGAGGAGCCTTCCATTTTTCCTGCCCTTCTCCACTGGAAAGAAATTTCTTGTCTTCTGCCACTTTTTCCAGACCATCCGGACTTTTTGAAGCAAAAGGCGATAGAAAAAGAGCCAGTAAGAGAGAAACTAAGAAAACTCCGATTATAAAATTTCTCATATTACATGACCTCCTGTTCCAGCAGATCTGCCCTGATTTTCAATAAAAAGCTGAGAGCACTCACTGTTATAACAGCTTCCCCTGCACCTATAAAGGCATGAACGATTAACATGGCAGGTAACACTACTATCAGCGAAACTTTACCTGACAGGGCAAGTTCCAGAGCACAGGCACCTGAAGCCAGCATGATAGAACACCAGGCTGCAATGAAAGCACCGGTTAAAATACCTTTTCTGCCCTTGATAATTTTAGACAGAGCCAGATAAATATAATATCCCACTATAGAACCAAGAACACCCATATTAAAGATGTTTGCTCCGAGCACTGTCAGTCCTCCGTCCTGAAAGAGAAAACACTGAACTATGAGAACTGAAGACATAACCAGACATCCTCCCCAGGGGCCGAGTAATATTGAGGCCAGAACACCACCCATAAAATGACCAGATGTCCCTCCTCCTACCGGGAAATTAAGCATCTGAGCGGCAAATATAAAGGCTGCCATAACCCCCATAAGTGGAACTTTCCTTTCGTCAAGATAATTTTTAACCTTTACGATTGAACCTCCAAGAAATCCGGCAGAAATAATATCAAGGACGACCCAGGTCTTTGTATCAAGAAAACCATCGGGAATATGCATAATATCACAACCCTTTTTGTGACCCGTGATGCCTGACGCTTAACACGGGGCTTATAACCTACAGGTTAAGAGATAAAATAGTACTTTTCTACAAAATTATAATACTATATATCAAAAGAGTCAATTTACGATAATATTTTTTTACGACATATAATTTCAGTTCTAATGGAAATTGCACTTAATTTTGTAAATCTATAAAAGAAAAAAACAATCAGGTTGACTCTAATGAAGTGAGAACTTTTACTGAGGTGAGCATAAATAATACATATATGCTCTC
>JAKPQU010000453.1 GCA_029555925.1 Bacillota bacterium | reverse complement strand
TATATCCAAGTTTTTTTACCGATTCTATAAGGGCTGAAAGTGTTACAAAATCGGGGGCTGCCGGGTAGCTGATAGGTATATACTGTCTGGTAGTGCCTTCTTCTCTTACGACAGCCGTCGCCATTACCAGATCTCCGGGTTTCACCCATGACTGAAGAGATCCGGCAGTACCAACTCTTATAAAGGTATCCACTCCTACCCTGGCCAGTTCTTCAACACATATGGCAGTTGAAGGACAACCTATTCCTGTAGATACGGCTGAAATTTTTATTCCATCTACTGTACCGGTATATGTGACATATTCACGATTCTGTGCTACTTTTTCTGCCTTATCAAAAAATTTAGCAACAAAGGGTACTCTCCCCGGATCTCCAGTAAGAATGACGTACCGGCCTACATCACCCTTCTTTAAGGAGACATGATATTGAATCTCCTGCATAGAACTAACTCCTTTTAATAAAAACTGATTCCCTGTTTTAAAAACGGAATTCCTAAATTCGACAGGTTAAGAGAAATTCCTACAAGCAAAATAAAAATAGTGAGTCGTGAGTCGTGAGTAGATAATCTCTTTAACTCACTACTCACTATTCACCGCTCACTCGACAAATGCATCGAGGGCATCTTCAAAACATTTCATCGGAGCATATAATATACCTGCTCCTACCTGGCCTATGCCGGGTTTTTTATGGGCTATTCCCGTATTTATAACAGGAGTTATACCTTTTTCTATTACTTTGCAGAGGTCAACTCCTACAGGTGTTCCTCGAAAATCCAGAGTCGGCATCTGATAATCCCTGTGTTCTGCAACAGTTATTTCATACATTTCTTTCGTAAATTTTATTGAATCAGCCGGTGTACCGCCTATAAATTTCACTATTGCAGGGGCAGAGGCCATAGCAAACCCTCCTATACCTGCAACTTCAGAAACAGTGCTGTCACCGAGATCCCTGTTGGCATCTTCAGCAGTAAAACCGGGAAAATAAAGACCTTTTGGCTCACCGGCCTGTGCAGTGAACCATCTTTCTCCGAGACCTGCTATTCTTATGCCTATATCAGTGCCATTTCTTGCCATAGCAGATACAAGCGTACTGTTTTTAAGCCCAAATATTGTATCAGTGCTGGCTTTACATGCTGCCATGGAAAGATTGAGAAAACTGTGCACATTTGATGTTATAAAAAGAAATATTTCACTTATTACTTCTTTAGACAATTCGGATTTCAGTAAATAAGGCGTGATTTCCTTTAAAAACATAGTAGATGCGGCAACGTTTCTGTTATGACATTCATCACCCATCTGGAGAGCCTGGGCAGTGAGATTCTTTATATTTATTCCTCCCGATAACCTTACAGCACTCTGAAGAGCAGGGCCAAGGACATGTTCCATCCATTTAAGTCTCTGAATGACTTCTGCATCATAGGCCCCAAATCTGAGTACTTTACCGAGGCCTTCATTCAACGTACAGTAAGCTCTATTTCCGAAGGTCTGATTTTCCACACAGTAAACATACATAGAGGGAGCAACAACACCTGCCATAGGCCCCACTGAACTGTGGTGATGGCAGGGGGAAAATTCTATTTCTCCTCTTTCAAGGATTTTTTCTGCTTCTTCCGGCGTCTGTGCCAGTCCTTCATATATAAGTGCACCCATACATGCACCCTTTACAGGACCGCACATTCTTTCCCATGTTACAGGTGGGCCTGCGTGAAGGAGCATCCTTTTATGCATGCCAGGGATAACATCTATGGCCTTCCTGACATCAAACAGCACAGGCTGGGCATTTATAATTCTTTCTACACCTTCTTTATTCGCTTTTTCTGACAGTTTTTTAAGCTTTAACAGAGCAGAAATTAATTTTTTGTTACCCTTTGCCGGAGGTGCCCAGTCTATCTGAAGAACTTTAACATTTTGTTTTATCATAGAATTATGAAAAGTTTCAAGTCCCATATTGATGACTTTCATTTCTTTTCCGAAAATATCACTTATTTTTGCCATTATAATCACCTTTCTGTTTTTAAGAGTGAAAAGTGAAAAGTGAAAAGTGAGGCTCAGGTCTGCTGCTCACTACTCACTACTCACCTCTGTTAACCACCATTGCCGAAAATCTTGCCGCCTGGGCATTTGAAGGCATAACTATTATACCTGCATCTTCAAGGATTTTTTTCTGATTTTCTCTGTTCTGAGGATCACGGGATGTGCCGGTAATAGAAGCAATACAGGAAAGATATCTTCCCTCTTCTGCGGCAATCTTTTTAGCTTTTATTACGGCAGAAGCAATCTCTCCTGCAGGGTTTTCATGTGCTCCGAGTCCGAGGACTACATCCATTAAAATTAGCGCACATTCACGATCTTTAGCCTCTTCTATAATACGTTCTTTCCTCAGGGTAAAATCTATCATAGGATGGGGTACTCCCCTTGTAAATTCATCATCACCCATATCTACAAATGTGTGAGCCACACTTTTCTTACTGTTTTTCAGTTTCAATTCTTCCCTTATGGGAGCATTTGAATTTATCCTTATACCCAGGTCATCAAGGACTATATTTGCTTCTTCACATACAGAACCTCCCGAATAAAGGCCTCTGATATATTTCTGGTCAGATGAAAATTTACTGTATTCTTTTTCTGCCAGTATTTTTATTTCTTCAATGGAATCATTAAAATCTATCTTTTTATATTCTTCTTTTTTCACGAGTGCTATAGCCATATGGGCAGCTTCTTCAAGTGTCTTCGCTACTTTATACCCCCTTTTTTTACTTTTTTCCATATTACCTCCCAGGAAATTTATTATAAAAGGTTTGGGACAGTGTTCCAGAATATCTAAAATACGATCTTCTACTACCGGAGACGGAGGTTTTGATATAAGCAAAATAATCTCCGTATCACCATCCTCTATAAGGGCCTCCAGAGCCCCTATCATGGTAAGGCCTCCCACTCTGGCAGAAAGATCTCTTCCTCCTGTGCCTATTGCCTGGGATATACCGAAACCTGCATTTGTAAGAAGAGAGGTTACTTCCTGAATACCTGTGCCTGAAGCCCCTACAATGCCAATATTACCTCTGTTTAAAATATTGGCAAACCCTAAAGCCACATTATTTATAATAGACGTACCGCAATCCGGCCCCATAAGTAAAAGTCCCTTTTCTCTTGCAAGGGTTTTAAGTTCTATCTCGTCTTCTACGGACACATTATCACTGAATAACATTACATGAAGGCCGTTAATGAGAGCTTTTTCAGCTTCCCATCTTGCATAATCACCGGGAAGGGAAATAACAACCATATTGGCATCCATCAGGTTTAAAGCTGCTTCTATAGATTTTGGCGTAACAGAACCTGTGTCGTCCGAAGAAGGTTTCTTTTTACTGGTTAGAAAATTTTCTATGTCCTCCAGTATTTTATCCATATCTGCTTTATCCTCAAGAGATAAAGCTATTAAAAGATCATTCGGCCCTGCATCTTTTCCTTCCTCTGTAAGTAAAGAGTCTGAAGAGAGCAGTTCTCTGTTATTATCTGTCCCCATCATAACAGAAGCTTTTTTTACGCCATTCATCTCTTTAATCTGATTTGACACAAGCATTAAAAGAACTGAATCAAGGTATCTGTTCTTTTTTACAATGTTTTTTACACTCATAAAATATCTCCTTTCACATTTAGCTGTCAGCTTTCTCAGTTGCAGCTATCCATAAATACCGAGGTAAGCATAAATAATACATATATGCCCTCGTGACGCGTGACGCGTGACGGGAGGAAAAAGTTTATTAAATGCTTATGCTCAGGTCAGTAACATGCATCCAGTTAAAATACCGATAACAGTAACCGTGCCCGAACTGGCACCATAAGATAAAAGATTTCTTAAAGGTTTTTCGTCTACAGGTGACACAGAAAATAAAACATCTAAAAATTCTAAAACAGTCTGCGAAAATCTTCCTTCAAGAGAAAAAGAGAGAAATCTGGAACTGATAAAATTTGTTTTTTCTAAATTCAGATCTTCTTTCATCATATGCAGTATGACACTGGCTTTATCTGCCGTATCTAACGTTCCGGTGAAATAGTAAAGCGCTCCCAGAAGACCTACCAGAAAATCATCACCTGCCGGTGTAAGTCCTTCGCCTGTACCTATAATTCTACTCAGAGAACTTTTAATCCTCCCTCTGTGATTATCCTTTAACCCTTTAATTAAAGATATTACACTGTCATATAAAAACAACGCCGCAGACGGACTCTGAACCGATAAAAAGATTTTCTTTATAATTTCTTCCGCTTCATAAGAGCTCTGAATGGAAAAGAAAGATAAAACATACATGACATTCCTTTTTAAATTTGCAATATTTATGTCATGTGATTTATGTTCCCATAAAGAAATATTATGAAAGTTTATAAAAGGGCTTCTTTGAATATATATTCCCTTATCACAGCATATAACAGGATATCCCGGCTCCAACTCTGTATCTAAAAGATTGAATTTATCTGATAACACTATTGTATCGGGGCCATTATATCGTGTATTTATTGAAATAAGCCCTCTCCGGAAGGTCTCCAAATTAATGGCCCTCCGGAAAACACTGTGGACAGTACATTCTATATTATCTGACATCAATAAATCCATTAATTTTTTATCTACAGATAAGGCATTTATAGACATATATTCCGGCTTATAATCCAAGTTCAGTATTTACACCCTTCATGGATTCAACTGCAATGGCCATAAATTCTTCAAGTTTAAGCCCTGCTCCCTCGCAATCCTTAATTCTTTCCCTGCTTACTTTCCTTGCAAAATCCTTTTTTTTCATCTTTTTTATAACGGCTTCTGCCGTTACGGAAGAAAGTTTTTTATCAGGCAAAACAAGGGCAGTAGCTACAATAAGGCCTGTTACAGTTTCGGCACAGGTAAGTGCATAATCAAAAACACTTTTTCTCTCAACACCTATACCTTCAGCATTGTGGGCTTTTATGGCATAAATAATTTCACTGTCCATTCCCATGCCATTCAGAATATCTTCCGTAACAAGCGTATGTTTTTTCGGATCTTCACCTGTTTCTTCAAAATCGAGATCGTGAAGAAGTCCTGCCATACCCCATTTTTCCTCATTCTGATTCAGTTTTTTTGCCAGTCCTTTCATTATTGCCTCAGTTGCAACAGAATGTTTTATCATATAATCTGTTTTTACATGCTCTCTGAGCAGTTTATATGCATCGTCTCTTGTTTTTATTTCTTCAGCCATAATATCAATCCTTTCTATGTTATTTAAACAGGCGGTGAAATTTTAATTATAGTTTAAAACACCTGAAATTACAACTTTTAAAAGAATTGAAAAATTCCCGTACACTATCCGTCAAACTTCTCAAAGAAGGAGAAAACACAAATGGAATAGAATAGATTAATTTAAATATAAATGAGGAGGCATAAAGATGAAAACAATTTTTACATCCCTGTTTCTTGTACTGATACTATCTGCAGGATGCAGTGCCGGCGATACAATAACACAGCCGGAACATATAACAGGAGGTTATACCGAAATATCTGCAACAGAGCAGATTGTATCTGACACAGTGGCCTATCTCCATGACTATTTTATTACAGATGAAACCTACAAAGGTCTTGTAATTACGGAAATTGAGAAAGCCTACTCTCAGGTTGTGGCAGGAAGGAATATAAAACTTATATGCAGAGGGGAAAAAGGGAAAAAAACTCAGAAATGGGAGTTTATAGTATTCATAGATTTAAAGAATAATTTCAATTTCACGGAAGGAAAACTTCTTGAAGATAATATTGCCATACCGGGAGGTTACGTGGAAATTTCTATAGATGAAAAAGATGTAAACGATACGGTAACATTTCTTAATGAATATTTTCCGACAAAAGAAGAATATAAACATATGAAAATAGAAAAAGTCAATCATGCCTATTCACAGGTTGTAGCAGGAAGAAATATAACAATCGATTCTACAGTAAAAAACGGAGAAAAAATGGAAGAATGGGAATTCACTGTATTTATAGATCTTCAGAATAAATTTAACTTTACGGAAGGGAAGAAAATTTAAATTTAATTTAATACCGGGCAACTCGCAAGTGAAGTAGAAAGAATATTTGCCCGGTTCAAACGTTCAGAAATCTTTTAAGGAGAGACATTTTATCTCTCATGGATATAATGTTTTCTACATATTTCACAAGACACTGGTTCAGGACAAGTTTTTTGTTTGCCTCATAAATCATATCAATACCGGCTTTAATCTTGTCCTCATTTTTTTCATCCAAATTATCTTCAAGAAAAGTAAGTCCTTTTTCATATTCATTCATACCTTCCGTAAGAAGCCTGTCTCCCGCCGCAGATTCTACAGTCCATTCATTTTCAAGGAGATAGGATTGTTCATGTTCCTTTCTTGCTTTTACTACCATGTGCTTCATGTCAACTAATACCTTTTTAACCATCTCCATGTCTATTCTATCTACCAGAAAGAGAAGAGCATGTCTTTTGATGTTAATGTAATTTTCTGTTATAAAATCTTCTTCAGAGGCAGAGGCTGTAATATTTTTTATAAGTTCTTCTACCATATCTAATTCAAAAGTCTCTGTTTCATATACAGGACATCTGTCTTCTAAAGGATCATCTGATATAAAAAGAGAAAAATCATTCGTAAAATCATCTCTTTCATCTTCAGAAGAAATTTTCTCAGATACATCTTCAGAATTAAAAAGGGAAAAATCCTTCATAAAATCATCTGTTTCCGGAACAATTTCTTCTGCAAAATCTTTTTCTTGAGAAGTATTTTTTCTGATTTCCATAAATTTTCCTTTTCCACAGATATTTGTCTTTATAATGTACTATTCCAGATTTATAAAAAAAGTTCCATCTTTTTTTATTTTTTTAAATTATTTAGATAACTGCTCCTGATAAAGTTTTATGCAAAGATTTATTTTACACCATAAAAAATTCCCATACATCATACGAACAGAATTATTTTCTTCAGAATGCTGTCTGTAATTACCATTGACACATCGGTAATAATCTCTTAAAATCTATTTATTTTATAGAGAAATTAATTTTATGGCAGCAAAATTTTTTGAAAAATTGAATTATTTTTATTTAAAATACCACCTTACATTATCTTTATTCTGTAAAAAAGGGGCAAATTAATGACAGAAAACAGACTTATTCCGGGAGAAATACTTTTCAGTGATCCAGTGAGAGGCAATCCGAAAATATCACCTTCCGGAAAAAAAATAGCCTATATGTCTCAGGTAAACAATGTATTGAATCTATGGGTTAAAACTATGGATAAAGAAGACGACAGGCCTGTTACATGTTTAAAAAAGAATGGTTTAAAAGCATTAACTGGCCTCCAGAAGAAAGGTATGACTGATTATATGTGGGTTACTGACAGATATATTGTTTATTTCCATGATCCAAAAGGTTATATGAATTATAACATGTATAGAATAAATATTGAAACTATGGAAAGTAAAAACCTGACTCCCTGCAAAGATTCAAGAGTCAGATTTGTCAAATATAACAGTGATTTTCCATATGAAATGATAATTTCGATAAAAAAAAATAATCAGAGTCATTATGATCTCTATCATATAGATATAAATTCGGGAAAAAAGACACTCATGGCCGGTAATCCGGGTAATGTAAAATACTGGGTAATAGGAAGTAACCTTCAAATACTGGGCATGGTATTGGAAAGATATGACGGAGGGGAAGAATTATTAATCAGAGAAAATGAGCACAGTAGCTGGAAAAAGCTGCTGGATTTTGATAAAGAAGGGCTCCTGCAAAACTATATTCTCGGCACTTCAAAGGATAACAGGAAAATATATATGATAGATTCTACAGGTGTCAACACCTGCCGTGTTGTAAAAATAGATATATCTACAGGTACAGGTGAAGTAATAGCTTCCGATCCGGAATATGACATATGGGAAGGTGAATATTTTTTATATCATCCCCTTACATATGACATACAGGCAGTATGTTTTAATAAATACAGAAGAGAATGGATCCTCTTAGATGAAACAATAAAAGAAGATTTCGAGGCCATCAGAAAAATAGATCCAGGAGATTTTTCCATCATCAGCCGCGATGATATAGATGAAACATGGATAATAGCTTTTGACAGGGATAATAGCCCTGTATCCTATTATGTATTCAATAGAATCTTAAAGAAAAGTTCACTACTTTTTTACCATAACCCCTCTTTAAAAGAATATACTCTGTCTGAAATGAAAGACATATCTTTTATTTCCAGAGACGGCCTGACTATACACGGCTATATAACATATCCTCCAGGAGAAAAAAGGAATAATCTACCTTTAGTATTATATGTCCATGGCGGCCCCTGGTGGCGTGATGTCTGGGGATATAATCCTGATGTGCAGTGGTTTGCAAACTGCGGTTATGTATGTTTGCAGATCAATTACAGAGGTTCTACAGGATATGGAAAGGATTTTTTGAATAGAGGAAATAAAGAATGGGGGCGAAAGATGCAGGAAGATCTTGTAGACGGCGTAAAATGGGCAATAAAAGAAGGAATTGCAGATCCCGGAAAAATTGCCATCTATGGTGCCGGTTACGGCGGTTATGCCGCTCTTTCAGGAGCAGTATTTACTCCCACACTATTCTGTTGTGCAATAGCAATAGGCTGCCCCGGTGACCTTTTAAATTTTATCCAGTCAGTTCCTTATGACCATCATACCCGGAGAAAAGAACTTGCTAAAAGAGTGGGAGATCCTGAAAAAGAAAAAGAATTTCTCATATCCATTTCTCCTTTTTATCATCTTGAAAACATCAAGATTCCTGTATTTATTGCCTATGGTCTCAAGGAAAAAACGATTAATGAAAATTCATCTTATTATATGGTAAGAGCCATGCATAACAGATTCATTAAAGTAGAATATCTTGTCTTCCACGATGAATACTTTAATATAAGTAAAGAGAATAATCGTATCAAGTTGCATCTTGTTATAGAAAAATTCCTTACAAGACATATGGGAGGAAGACATGAAGGAAGATGTTCTCTGTCTTCAGATAAGATTTTTTACGAAAAAGAACTTATAGAAAAAATCCTTAAAGAAGAAGATAAAGAGGCCTTTGAAGTGCTCATAGAATATTACAGAAAACCACTGATGAAACATTTAATCAATATAACAGGCAATGCAGACATGAGTCTGGAATTACTGCAGGAAACCTGTCTGAGAGTATGGACATACCTTTATACTTACTCTTCTGACAGACCTTTTTTCCCATGGATATGCAGGGTTGCCACAAATGCAGCAATAAAACATATGAAATGTGAGAATAAACATAGTAAAATAAGTATAGATGCAATAGATATAGATAATATGATTATATGGGATGGAAATATAGAAAACAAAACATGTATACAGTCCATTATTAATACACTGAAAAAACCTTATAAGACTGCATTGTTCCTCCGTTTTATAGAAGATATGAATTATAAAGAGATTGCCTCTATGATGAATATAACAGAAAATCAGGTAAAAAAATACCTCTTCAGAGGGAAAAAACTTCTGGAAAAATCAATGAAAAAAAATATTTTTTGAAAAATTCTAAAAGATGGAACTTTTTTTATAAATTCAGAATATTATAATTAGAAGGTAATTTATTAATTATTATCCCGAGTTATATACTTAATTTTGAAGACAATTGCATCATGAAAATACCAGGGAAAATTTTATCATTGTTTGTATTTTGACTGAATTTTTTATGCAATTATCTATGCATAAAAGTATAGTGTATTTCATAACTTATTAGAATTTAAGTCGTCGTGACGCGTAACGCGTGACGCGTGACGGGTTTAATCCCTGTGCATCAGGCATTACGCTTTACGCATTACGAGGTCATTATTTATGGATAGTTACGAAACTAACTATAATTGCTATATTACACATATATAAAAAACATCAAATAAATATTTAAAAATTTTCAGGAGGGATTAATTTTGACAGAAATCAGTTCAAATTCAGCTTATAACAGATTAATGGAATCAAAGGCAAGAAAGAAGGATGATAAAAAGCCGTCTACTAAAACACATACCAGGGAAGATAACTTCGAGCAAATAGATGAAAAGTTAGATGACAGTCTGGGAAATACTTCAACCAATACCAGCTATAATAATAGACTTAAAAATACACCTTCCGGTGTAAAGAGACGGGAACAGTTTAAAAACAGACAGGAAGATCAGAGCATCGGTGCAAATGAAGAAGTACGTTTCCCGGACTTTTACAATCAGGACAGAGAAGATTTTTCCACATCAAAAGCAGAACCTCTCAGAGAACAGAGGTTCAATAATCTACCTTCTGATCCCATGGCAGCCAGAGAATATCTTAAAGAACAATATGAAAAGTCAAAAGGTATTACAGGGGAAAAAACGGTAGAAGGTCAGGTGGATTTACCTTCGAGAGGAAGATTAATAAACATCAAAACACTTCCAGAAGGAGAAGAGATACCATCAGCTGGAAGAGAACCTTCCGAGAAGTCTCCAGAGGAAGCAGGTATTAAATGGTCAAATAATAGAAATAATATAGATGAAGAGAAAGAGAAGATGTTAAAGGATCTTGTTTCAACGCTGGATAAAAGTGTGCCTGAAAAATATAAATCGGATTTCTTAATAGATGTGATCGAACAAGATCCTAAAGGAGTTGCCGGAGGAACAACTTATCCAGGAGATAAAAAAATAGAGCTTTATACCAAGCATCCCGTGACCGGCAATGCATTAAGTGATAAAGCAATGGTAGAAAATCTAACACATGAATATGGTCACGGATTTTCTGCTAAATTGAAAGAAATAGCAGTAAAAGAAGGTAAAGAAACGTATGATGAAAAGGATCAATTTTATACTCTAAGAGATTCTGAAGGAAAAAGCATCTATGAAAGAGGTATGGAGGTTGAAGAAGAGGCAAGAAAGAAAGGATTTGAACCGGGAGCAGGAAAAGTATTTTCCAAAGAACTTATTAATGAGATACTGAATGATGAGGAATTGATAGCCAGGAAGAAAGAACTCAAGGCAGACTTAGACCAGGGTAAAATAAGTTCATATGATGCTGAGATGCAGTATAATAGAAAATTAGATGAAATTGGAAAAAAGAAAGATCCTAACTATATTTATGATAAATATGACCCATGGGTAGACTCTTTAAATTATGCTGATACGACTGGCTATCATGAGAAATATACACGTAAAGATAAAGATGAATTTTTTGCCGAAACTTTTAAAACATATAAATTAGATCCTGATGGCTTCAAGAACAAAATGGCTCAAATGGAAGATTACTTAAGTTATAATAAGGAGGGAACAGATGAATATAATCATGTAAAAAAATCATTAGGTGTAATGAAAGATTCTTATAAGGCTATACAGAGTCTGTTAAATGAAACAGACTAAAAAAGTCAATTGCAATATTAATTCGTAATTCCCGGACAGAATCAGGAGGTAAAAAATATGACATCAATAAAAATAAGTGGCTCTACAACAGGTAAATTTGAAAATCAGGGGCAGTTAAACAATGACAAAGAAAAGGAGTCAATGAAAAATTCAATAGATACTATGGCCAGGGATATTGTAACTTTAGATGATAAGGCCAATAGATTGGATCACATATACGGAAAGGATTATAATTTCAGGAAGCCAGGTAGTGTCCTTATAAATGATGGGAAGCCCTCCCTGGAGGTACAGGAGAAGGAGAAGGATAAAGCTACTGTTGATAAAAAAACAAATGATAATGTGACGGTACATGAGGAGATACAAGGGAATAATAAAGATAAAGTTATTGTAGATGTGAAATTTGGGAAAGGTATTTTAGAGATTCAATTGGGTAGGAGTAAAGATAAAGTTTTTTTAATGGGAAAACATCTTAAATTTATAAAAAACATAGATAATGCAGCCGGATTTGCAGCTTTAGCAGCCGGTGCTGCAATTGTAGCAGCTCCTATTCTTTTAGGTCTGGGAACGGTAGTACAGAGCATTGGAGGAATAATAGGAGCGGGAGGGGGCACGTTTGCTAGTTGGCATGGTTTAGGCACGTCTAGCAGTATGCTTTGCTGTCATAACGATAGAGACTATTTTTCCCATCATGGTGTAATCAGAGCAGGTTATGCACTTTCAGGAGCAGGATTAGGGGTGGCAGCAGGAGGACTAGGAGGAATGGTGTTAGGAGGCATAGGGGGATTTGTGCTTGGCCTGATAGTTGCAAGCTAGGATGGTTGGCCTGAGGCAAAATGGTAATAGCCGGATGTAGATTTTTCTCTTTAACATTTATAGATCCGGTAGTGCAGAAATAATAGGGAAAGGAAAAAAAGATGAACATAAACAACAATAGGCAACCTTCTATAATAAAATCTAACAACTGGAAAGAGATAAGAGAGAATCTTAAGCCTGGCGATGCAATACCTGTAAATGACCAGGTATATATAGAAAATAGAAGCAAAGAGCTGGAAGCAGAAATTACCACCTTATCAGAAAAAATGAAAAACTTACGAGCAACGAAAATCGTTTTAGATACAGCCTCTATGGCATCAATATTTACATTTACGGCAGGAATCTGTTCCGCTCTGTTAAACCTTATGGGGCCTGCTATTCCTTATTCGTTTATCGGAAGTACGATTGCCGCAGGGATGATCAGCATTTCGGCCTCTGCTATAGCAAAAAACAGGTCAGATTCGTCGATATTCCATACGCGGGTTGCATCTGAAAATGCTAAAAAAGAACTCTACCTCCTAAAAAATAGTGGACAAATCTGGAAACCGGGTCCTGATTATGTAGGACCGGGTATTAATAATAACTAAATTTTTAACATAAAGACTGTATTCATATCTACCTGAAGCATCCATAGCTTAGTACCGCTCAAGGTAAAAAGGTATCCAAAAAAATTATGTATCATATTTATACATAACGTTTTTGCTCCCGTGACGCGTTACGCGTTACGCGTCACGATATATAAGATTTTGGTTACTAATTTATCTGTTACGGTACTTAGATGGATATGAATGCAGAGTCTTCCAAATCTTACTGAGTTGAGCATATATGTATTATTTATGCTCACCTCAGTAAGATTTTAATATGTTATAAACCAGATTAGATAAGGTTTTCTGGCTTTTCACTTTTCACTATTCATTACTCACTTCAGTAAAAAGAGGCAAAATAGTAGATGTCTGTAAAAATAGATTTTCTTTCAGGAGGATTATACATTTTTCGGAAGAGTCTGGCAGTGGAAAGGTATGGGGCGACTTTTCGGATAGGCTCTTAATAAGGTACAGCACTTTTATTTTTCTTCACATAATCAAAAACAGCTGTTTCCCCCAGTTTTTTCTCCATATCCTGGAAAAACTTCAATCCCTTCCCATAGACAGTATTTCCTTTATTGGTAAAAATACCTCCTGAAGTCCTGCCCTGAGTATATTTATATGCCACCCATTCGGCGAAGCCTTCTAATAGCAGTGGTTCCTGATCAAGGGGACAGTTATTGTGTCTCTGCCAGGCATGGGTAAATTCATGGGCCATAACCTCGTATATTCTCGAAGTAGACAGACCATATTGAATATAAATCTTCTCATTCCAGTAAAGACCTGCTATAGCTGCATCTGTAAGATGTTCATCACGGGCTATATGCTGAAGTTCTTCTTCATCAACAGACATAACCTGAAGCGCACATGGAACCTGCATACCATATTTACTGTAAAGTCCTGCCGAAACTTCTTTCAAAATGGCATCTAACTGTTCATTTTGCTGGTAATGTTCCGTAAGCCCTCCTTCTGCTGCTTTAACCTGATTAAAATTCGTAATTTTTTCTCCTTTACCGGGAGAAGGAGTCGAATAAACTGCTATTTGAGATGACGGAAATTCTATAACTATCGTATTTGTAGAAGCATCATAGAGTGCTTTACTTGCTCCTGCAAATTGAACTGCATATTTTAAATAAATATAAAAGCGATTCTGATAGACATATACATAATCATCAGAAAAATATCTGTTATTTATATAATGTTTATTTTCCGCAATATTATAGATATGTGTTCCCTTTATTGCTTTCATAAGGTCATCGCAGTCTGCGTATAAAATATTATTATAAAGTATGACTCTTCCCTGGAATAACTGACCGTCAATATATACAGAAGGGAAATTTGTCTGAGCAAGTAAGGGAAATGTGAAAAGGCAGAACAGAACGAGTAAAAATTTGAATATATTCAAATGAATCATCTCCTTTAAAGATATCGTGACGCGTAACGCGTAACGGAATACAGTTTCATCGCATGATACTTCTTACAGGTATTATCATATAATATTTTACGTTATAAGGCAACATAGGCCAATAGTGAGTGGTGAACAGTCAAGTAATATCTTATTCTTTTCACTTTTCACCTTTCACTATTCACTTATTTTCTTCTTGACAGAGAAAAAAATTTTGATATTATTATTTCATATCTCTACATTAAAATTTTAAGGAGGATTATTAATATGGATCTCATCATCAGAAATGCCCTGCTGAGAGGTGCAAAGGAAACTCAGGACATAGCGATTAAAGGCGGGAAAATAGCAAAAATCAAAAAAAATCTCAAGGACAAATGTAAAAACGAGATAAATGCGGACGGGAAACTTGTAACAGAGTCTTTTTGCAATGCCCACCTTCATTTATGTAAAGTTTACACCCTGCAGATGATGGATGAAGAAGCACTTAAATCATACCACGGCGGAGATATGGGAGCAGCAATGACTGCAATAGAACTTGCCGCAAGGGTAAAAGAAAAATATGCAGTAGACTGGATCATAAAAAATGTAAGAAAAGCTCTTGCTCTTGCTGCCATAAACGGCAATACTCATATCAGAGCTTTTGCGGATGTAGACTCAAAAGCAAAACTCATAGGTATAGAAGCACTTCTTCAGGCAAAGAAGGAATTCAAAGATATTGTCGATGTCCAGGTAGTGGCATTTCCACAGGATGGAGTCGTAAGAGAACCGGGAACGGAAAAATTAATAGATAAAGCCATGAAAATGGGTGCAGATGTAGTGGGCGGTATTCCCTGGATAGAATTTACGGAAGAAGATGAACAGGCCCATATTGATGCAATGATGAAACTGGCTGTAAAATATGATAAAGATATATCCATGCTTGTTGATGATGCAGGAGATCCGGGATTAAGAACGCTGGAGAAACTTGCAGTGGCTACAATAAAAGCAAAGAGACCGGGCCGTTCCCTTGCCCATCATGCAAGAGCTATGGCTCTTTATCCGGGACCATATTTCAAGAAGATAGCAGCTCTCCTTAAACAGGCAGAAATGGGAGTCATAAGTGACCCTCATACAGGCCCGCTTCATGCAAAGGTAAAAGAACTTCTGGCAGAAAAATGTCTTGTAGCACTCGGACAGGATGATGTAGTGGATGCCTATTATCCCTTCGGTCAGAACAGTATGCTTGAAGTTGCCTTTTTAAATGTCCATCTCCTCTGGATGACAACATATCAGGAAATGGAAACCATTTATGATATGGTAACAATTAATGCAGGTAAAGCAATGAATGTAAAAGATTTTTCTATTGCAGAAGGACATCCTGCCCACATGGTAGTCCTTGACGGAAAGAGCGTTTATGAAGCCATTATGTATCATAAAGAACCGCTCTATGTAGTGAGTCATGGTAAGTTGATAGATAAAGAAGCTATGAAAAAATTTATTTAGGTCTTAAATGAGTGAAAAGTGAAAAATGAAAAGAAATGGCCATTACTGACTATTTTCTGTTCACCATTCACTTTTCACTCATTTTACTCTAAAAATTTTTATAGAAAAGGAGGTTTTATATGTTCAGTGTCATAAATGTCTTCAAATTCAATATTATAATCTTATTAATCCTGTTATCTCTATCACTGCAGGTCAATTCAGCCCAGTTTGCCACTCTTTCCAGTTCTTTTTTAGATCCCCAATCAGTGCCCCTTACAATAAACGGCCGTACCTTCCCTAAAGCTGTTATATATCAGAATAATATAATGTATGCACCTGCAGCGGACTATCTTTCTATGCTCGGAGTTGACTCAAATCTTCAGTCATTACCTTCACAGATGACAATAAACGGTAAATCTGCACCTTTGAGCCTTCTTGCCATAGGTCCTGACAGATATACAGGGCAAAATATTTACTACCTGAATGTTACAGCTACAGCGGATTTTGTCGGTGCGATATATAAAGGTTCAGGAAATCAATTACAGATAACTATTACGAGCCCGGCAGGTCAATATAGCGTTAATACACCCGGTTCTATTTCAGGCTCTGTTGTGATTAACAAACCTTTTCAATCAGGCATAATCAGGGTTACGGAGGAATATATAAATAATGCCCGTATACCTGCAACGAGAGAAGTAACATCATGCGGACTTCCGCAGGACGGTAATTTTTCTTTTTCCAATCTGCCTCCGGGGAAATATACGATAACAGCACAGTCTTCCTATTCATGCCAGGGCAGTCTCTCATATAATTACAGTGTCAACGGGTATTACTATTATATTACTGTTATTAATACTACATGGACTAAAACCCTGTCTCTTGGGCCGGGAGAAAATACAAGGGTAGAATTACGGGACGGGAAAGAAAACTGCAGTCAGCAGATACAATATGTTACTCCGCCGCAGAACTATTATCCCAGAGGATATACTCTTCCATAAAGGCAGACCTGATTAAATTCTAAGGAGGTATAGAATATGTTCAAAAAAATTATAATTTCAATATTAATAGTCTTAATAATTAACCATATACCTGTTAAAGCAGAAACAGCAGAAGAATGGTACTGTAAAGGAATTCTCTATAATCTCGGCGAGTCGAAATTTGACAAGGACAGAGCAATGAAATGTTTTGATAAGGCTCTGGAGATTAATCCTGCATATTTTGAAGTATGGTATGCAAAAGGACTTCTGAATAATACTCTTAGATGTATGGTCAACGCAGAAGAAGGAAAAAAGAAAAATGAAGAAGCACTTATATGTTTCGATAAAGCTCTGGAACTCAAACCTGATGTTGCATGTGTCTGGTATGCAAAAGGACTCACCCTTTATGATCTGGAGAAAAAGGATGACGCAATCAAATGTTTCGATAAGGCTTTAGAACTGGATAAAGAATATATTGAAGCTTATTTATTCAAGGGATTTGTCCTGGGATTTCAAAAAAAATACGAAGAAGCATATAAATGGTATGATAAAATTTTAGAGATTGATCCGTCATATCAGCATGCTATTTTTGCAAAGGGTGTACTTCTCGAAGAGGAAGGTAAATACGATGAAGCTATCGCATGTTATAATAAAGCTATGGAACTGGACCCCACAAATATGGGGTACTCATTTAACATGGGGCTCGTTCTGGCAAAACAGGGAAAACATGAAGAAGCAATTTTCTATTATGATATGGCCATAGCAAGATATCCTCAACTGCCTGACATATGGCTGAATAAAGGCGTTTCTCTCTATGAACTCAAAAAATATAATGATGCCCTTAAATGTTTTGAAAGAGTTCTGGAACTGTCACCGGAGAATTCCGATGGTAAAACGTGGAAAGAGAAAACGTTAAAACTTATCTGAAAATAAGTATAATAAATAAAAGGTGAAACTATCGTTTCACCTTTTATTTTTCAAAATCTTTCTTGCAGGGATTTAAGAAGTTATATGGAAATATTTAAAGTTAAGTTCCGTAACATATTACCGGGTAGTTAAGCATAAATAATACATTATGCTCCCGTGACGCGTCACAGGAGGGAAACTTTTATTACATACTTATGCCCGGGTCAGCAGAATTTAATTGACTCAAAACTCATAAGTGGAGGGAAGGTTATTCTGAGGTTATATCATAGTAATAAAAGGTAATTCGGAAAGGAACTAAATTGAAGAGAATAATTCTGGCTTCTAACTCTCCAAGAAGGCAGGAACTCCTGAAACTATTAGGAATCAAATTTGAAATCCAGGTCAGCAACTGGAAGGAAATAGCCCGGAGCAACCTTACCCCCCCGGGAGTTATGCTGTTATAATGCGAAAGAGAAAGCAAGAGCAATTTTGCTTTCTCCGGAAGAAGACTGTATCGTAATTGGCTGTGATACTATAGTAGTATTAAACGATCATATCCTTGAAAAACCGGAAACAGAGGATGATGCAAGAAGAATGCTATCTTTATTAAGCGGGAAAGCTCATACAGTTCACAGCGGACTTTCAGTGAGAGATAATAAAATACAAAAAGAAATTACAGAACATGTGAAAACAACTGTAAAATTCAGGGATTTATCTTCTATGGAAATAGATGGTTACATATCCACAGGAGAACCTTTCGACAAAGCAGGAGCTTACGGGATCCAGGGAAAAGGCGCTCTCTTTGTTGAATATATTAATGGCTGTTACTATAATGTAGTTGGTTTGCCACTGGTAACATTGTATAAAATTCTGCTAAAAACCGGTATAAATATCTGGGGTTGACATAATGAATCTTTCCTTTATTACAAATATGATAGATATATTTTCGAATAATATTGCCATAGATCTTGGCACAGCAAATACTCCCATATATGTAAAAGGAAAGGGTATCAAGCTCTGTGAACCTTCCTATATAGCCATAGATAAAGAGGAAGAAAAAATCCTTGCAACAGGCCATGATGCAAAGCATATGGAAGGTAGAGTACCAAAACATATAGAAGTCATCAGGCCTATGAAGCATGGTGTTATATCGGATTTTGATGCTGTAAAGGAAATGCTTTCTATTTTCATGAAGAGACTCGACAGAAGAAATTCCATAATAGGGCCTAAAGTTATAATAAGTATCCCTTCCAGAGCAAATTCCGTAGAAGAAAGAACAGTAGTAGAAGCATTAACTCAGGCAGGCGCAAGGGAAGTATTTACCCTTGAACAACCTGTAGCAGCTGCTATAGGATGCGGACTTCCCATACTGGATGTAAGAGGTAATATGGTAATTGATATAGGTGGAGGAACTACTCAGGTATCAGTTATATCAATGGGTGGAAGTATTGTAAATGAAAATCTGAAGGTAGCAGGAGACGAGCTTACAGAAAAAATTATAGGCTTTATGAGACAGCAGCATAATCTTGCCATAGGAAATAATACGGCTGAAGAAATAAAAATTTTCCTCGGTTCCGCCTATCCACACCCGGATGAAATGTCTATGACTGTAAAGGGAAGTGACGTCATAAGCGGCCTGCCTAAGACAGTAAAAATCCATGAAGGAGAAATCAGAGAAATTTTAAGTGAAATTCTGAAAGAAATGCTTGATATAATAAAAGTAGGCCTTGAAAAAACACCACCTGATCTTATAAATGACATACAGGAACATGGCATAATTCTGACAGGAGGCACTTCTTTATTAAAAGGATTTGATAAAATAATAGAAAAGCTTACTGGAATTCCTGCTAAAATTGCAAGAGATCCTGTTTCTACGGTAGCTATAGGACTTGGCCACCTTTTTACCAATCAGGTTCTTTTTAAAGAAGTAATGAGAGAAAAAAAACAGACAAAATATCATATATAAATACATGACACGTCACGCGTGACGCGTGACGCACAGTTCGCCCAATCACACATGACGATAGCTCAACTGTTTTTACGCATCACGCTGAAAGGTAACTATGCAAATGAAATATTCACGTAAAAGAAAAAACAGATTCCCCGGTATTTTTCTTTTGCTTATATTACTATCACTTGTTATAGTTTTTTACCAGAATAGAGATATAGAAAGCGGGAAAAGTAACTGTGTCGAAAATATCGTTTCTTATATAACAGTACCATTGCAGAAAATGATTAATACCGTTGGGAATAAACTCTCAGTAATTCTATCAATGTTCAAAAAAAATAAAGACCTGGTAGAAGAAAATAATAATTTAAAAAATCATGTTCTTTTACTCCAGAGGGAAAAGGAAACACTGAAAGGATATATAGAAGAAAATAAACGATTAAGAGAATTGCTGGATTTTAAAAACAGCCTTCCCCTGGAGACAATTGCGGCACAGGTAATAAGCAGGGAACCTAACAGCTGGTTTCAATCCATAACAATAGATAAAGGTGATAGAGACGGAATAAAAAAAGATATGATTGTAATAGATAATAATGGATTAATAGGAAGAGTTATGGTAGTATCTCATCAAGGTTCAAAGGTAATGTTGCTTCTGGATAATGAAAGTGCTGTACCTGCTATTATAAGAGAAACAAGGAATTCAGGAATAATTTATGGGTCAGGACAGAAATGTGAAATGAAATATATAATTCCCGATAAAAATATAAAAACAGGCTATACAGTCGAGACATCCGGACTGGGCAAAATATATCCCAAAGGTATTACAATAGGATATATTACGAATTTATATCGGAGCAGTGATAAATTATTTCAGACAGCAGAGATCACACTTTCAGCAAAATTCAATTCCCTGGAACATGTATTAATTCTGAAAGAAAATCCGGTTGAAACAATACCGGCGCAGGGGAACTAACATTATGTTTTTTTTCACAGGTGTCATTATAATGATCATTTCTGTAATAATACAGGGAAGTGTCCTGTCAGGAATAAGCTGGAACGGAGTCATACCGGATCTAACCCTCATAGTCGTAGTATCTTTCAGCTTACATGGAGGAGAAGTAAGAGGCAGTATTTTTGGTTTTATGGCAGGTATGATTCAGGATTTTATATCCCTGAAAAGCCTTGGAGCCTGCTGTATAAGCAAAACCTCTACAGGGCTTCTTGCAGGATATTCAAAGGATAATTTCAGTAATTCAAATCTGTTAACACCTGTTATAATTATAATCATAAGTACATTTATAAATGAATCCATTCATCTCCTTTTCTATTTTGCTCTCGGAACCAGCAGAGTTTTACCTCCCGATTTTATTAAGAAAATATTAATCCAGTTACTGCTAAATCTTATTTTCCTGCCTTTCTTTTTACTGATCTTTATTAATTTGAGTAAACTATTCAGCCAGAGATATAAAAGCCGGTACAATTATGAATAACAGGAATGATTTTATATTTAAAATAATTATATTATTAATATTCACAGGTCTCTCTGTGAGATTATTTCAGCTTCAAATACTGAGAGGCAGTGATCTACTAAAAAAAGCAGAAAAAAATATAGTGAGAAGAACCTTTACGAAAGCACAGAGAGGATTAATTTATGACCGTAATGGCCAGATACTGAGTAATAATAAACCTTCTTTTTTGCTTGCAATAAACCCGACAGAACTGATAAATGAAGAAAAAACCTTTTCTATACTCGAAAAAATTCTGGCAATCAGTAAAAAAGATATAAAAGAAAAAATAGAATTTTCTCCTTACCCGTTGTTTACACCTGTAGAAATAAAACATGATCTTACACTTCAAACAGTGGCAGAACTTTCGGAAATACTTCCTTCTCTTCCGGGCGTATATGTAGAGACTGAACCAATAAGGAATTATCCGGGAAATAACCTTGCTTCACATATACTTGGTTATGTAGGTCTGCCTACAGATAAAGAACTGGAAGAAGTAAAGGGACAAAACTACCAGCCCTGGGAAATAATAGGTAAAGACGGTATTGAATTATATTATAATTCTACTCTCAGAGGAAAACAGGGTATAAAAGAAATAGAGGTAAATGCCGAAGGAAATATAGTAAAAATTCTCGGTGAAACAATACCTATATCAGGGAACAACATATATCTGACTCTTGACAAAGATCTTCAGAAAGCAGCAGAAGAAGAACTGGAGCTGATGCTTCATAAACTTTCATTCGAAAAAGGTAAAACCAAAGCAGGGACAGTGACGGTCATTTCGGTAAAAACAGGTGAGATTCTGGCAATGACCAGTAAACCTGATTACAACCCGAATCTATTTTCGACAGGTATATCTGAAAAAAATTATAAACAGCTTATAGAAAACCCGTGGAAACCATTATTTAACCGTACCATATCAGGCCTCTATCCTCCTGCTTCAACATTTAAAATTATAACCTCTGCCGCTGCTCTCCAGGAAAAAATAGTAGGTGAATGGACGCCTTTCTATTGTGGTGGCTACATAAAAGTAGAAGATAAAATTTTCAACTGCGATTTAAGAACAGGCCATGGGAAAATAGATTTTACAAATGCCATTGCAGAATCCTGTGATGTTGTATTTTATGAACTTGGCATGAAACTGGGACTTGAGAAAATAGAAGAATATGCAAAAGAATTTAATCTGGGGCTTGCTACAGGAATAGAACTGCCCGGAGAAAATCCCGGCCTCTTACCTACAGAGAAATGGAAAGAAAAAACAATCGGGGAAAAATGGTATGTAGGTGATACGGTGAATATGTCCATAGGACAGGGTTATGTACTTGTCACTCCTCTCCAGATGGCAGAGGTAACTGCAATACTTGCCAGTAATGGTAACTATAACCCTCCTCATCTGGTAAAAAAAATTGCATCGGAACAGGGAGATATCATTTATGAGTATAAATCAAAAAAACACCGCAAAATTAATGTATCAGAATATAATTTGAATGTAATAAAAAATGGCATGAGAATGGCTGTGACAAAGGGAACGTCTACAGCAGGAAATATAAAGGGAATAGAAATTTCCGGAAAAACAGGAACAGCAGAAAACTTTCCGACGCCGGAAAATCCAACCGGTGAAAATCACGCATGGTTTGTCGCCTTTGCTCCCTCAGACGATCCGGAAATAGCCATATCGGTATTCCTGGAACAGGCAGGAGGATATGCAGGCAAAACTGCTGTTCCACTGGGTACAGAGGTCATAAAGGATTATTTCGATATAAAGAAAAAGAGGATGGAGAAAAGGTAAGTGGTGAGTTGTGAGTCGTGAAAAGTGACTAGTAGTGGCGTTTAATTAAACGCCCTGTAATGGAATACACATCACGCATCACGCCCCCACCCGTCACTCGTTACGCGTTATGCGCAATGTCATTAAGTTAAGAAAAAAGATTTTATAAATTAATATTACCCTTATGGAATAACGTCTTATTTCCCTCCCTTGAGGGAGGGATTAAGGGAGGGTGTCTTTTAAGTTCATAATAACGTAATTATAACAGGAAAA
>JAKPQU010000446.1 GCA_029555925.1 Bacillota bacterium | reverse complement strand
GTCAAATATGATTCTCAGACTTTCTCTTATAAGCGCATCATCGTCTGCGATAAGAATCTTTATACCCATAATCTTACCTCCCGATTAACCTATTGGCAGAAGAACTATTATCGAAAAACCTTTTGAACCGTCTATAATAACTTTTCCGCCCATATTCTGAACTCTTTCCTCCATCCCTGTGATTCCAAGCCCCTTTTTTATTTTAAGACTTCCTATTCCGTTGTCCCTTATCTCCAGCTTAATAAACTTGTTCAGTACTTCAACCGTTACCTTTATCTCCGAAGCGTTTGAATGCTTAAGAACATTTGTAAGCGCTTCGTTGATGTTTTCTGTCATCACCTTCCACTGGAAGTACGATATCATATCAAGGTTTCCACTGTAATAAAGAAATGTCCTGATATGGTTGTTAACCATAAATTCATCAAGTATAAGCTTGAGCCTGTTAATGCCAAGCTGTTCGGCAGGAGGTTTTATGCTCCTAAGACTGTCTCTTATGTTTTCCATTCCTTCGCGCAGAACGCCTATGGTACTTTGGATGAGTCCGTTTGACTTTTCAGGATCATTCTTCATAACAAGTTTTGCGGCCTCAAGCTGCATAAGGCTTGCTGAAAGAGTGTGCCCGATGTTATCGTGTATTTCCTGGGCAATCTTATTTCTTTCTTCAAGCTGCGAAACATACTTTATCTGACTTTCATATTCATTGCTGCTGTTGATCTTATTTGTAAGGCTTATATTTTTTTCTCTCAGTGAAAAATTTTCTTCTGACAACTGATAAATTTTCTTGTAGTATTTAAACATTACTTTTGAACAGGCTATACATATAACAGAGATAAAAATATACTCATTTCTTATACTTTCCCATGCAAAGATTACAGATGCAGCCGTAACAATGTACCAGTATATCTCGGAATACGAAAAACTGCCGAAAAGCTCGCTCAGCAGTATCGGAAAAAAAAGGAAGAAGATTTCGGACACGTATATTTTTGAATATATTATTATTGCCATACTGGCAACATAAAACCACAGCTTAATGGTTCTATTCCTAACCATGAGCTGCAACAGATTAACCGATGTATAAATTAAAAGGAAAATGAGAAGCCGCTGAACCTGGTTTGCCGATAAATTAAGGTTTATTAGAACTACATAAAACATAACGGCAAACTTCATTATTATACTGCAATCCTGCATAACCGCCCCTTGAAATTCATCTTTTAAGCATCGTCAATGAGTAATATATCAGAAAAAAGGAATAAACCATATACATTACCGAAGGAATAAAAAACACTGATTTCTGGCCTATCTCGGTATTTCCGAAAATAGAAAGCCCAAACCAGTTTATGCTGTATTTGAAAATAAGATACAGAATAAGTCCGGTCATACAGATGCTAACAGCAAAACATATAAACGCATAAAGCCTGAAATTTCTACCGGCAGCCCTTTCAAGGCTATAAAGATGCAGAACAAATCCGAAAACAAGTATAGGAACAGCAGAGATTATCATCTCTTTCATATCCAGAGAAAACTGTTCCCCAAGCAATGCCTGGAGCGTGGTTTTAAAGTATTGAACAATAAACCCTGCAAGTATAAGCAAAAGGGAAACAAATATATTGACTGTTCCAAATAACATATCAAGAATAACAGGAAAAGAAAAATGGCTTTTCGTCACTTTGCTTTTATACAGGTAAGTATTCAGATCATTATCAACATGTGTATGGGATTTTTGACTTTCCGAAGCGGCTAAACGTTCTTTTAAGCTTCTTGATGTTCTTTCCTTTTTCTGAGGGGTAAGATTATCCAGAACTATCTTTGCCATGCTTCACCTACAGACCCGAAATAAACTCTATAGTTTGCTTAATATTGCTTACCAGTTTAAGATAAAGATCACTGAAACTGATTTCCAAAATTCTTTCCGCCGGTATCTTTACCACTGTAAGAACGGGCTTTCTTATTCCCATATCGGGA
>JAKPQU010000441.1 GCA_029555925.1 Bacillota bacterium | reverse complement strand
CGTCAAGCCAGACTTCCCAGCCCAGGCCCCATGCACCGAGAGTAGGAGACTCCCAGTCATCTTCAACAAAACGAATATCATGATCCAGTGGTTCTATGCCGAGAGCTCTCAAACTGTTAAGATAAATATTCTGTATATCATCAGGAGAAGGTTTTATTATCACCTGATATTGATAAAAACGCTGCCATCTGTTCGGATTTTCTCCATATCTTCCGTCTGTAGGACGAATGGAAGGTTCTACATAGGCAACACGCCAGGGTTCAGGGCCCAGTGACCTGAGAAAAGTGGCAGGATTCATTGTCCCTGCACCTACTTCAGTATGATAGGGATGCTGTATGACACATCCCTGTTCTCCCCAGAATTTATCAAGGGTAAGTATAATATCTTGAAAATTCATAAATTTCGTGAAACCTGTACAATTTTATTGTACAGAAAACACCGGTTACGTCACCTCCTGCGTTAAAATCAGTGACCAGTTATCAGTTATCAGTTATCAGTTAACAGTTATCAGTTAACAGTTATAATACTATCTAATAATTACTCTGTTCACTGTTCACTGTTCACTGTTCACTGTTCACTGTTTCCGGCCAATCCTGTCAATCTAAAAAATCCGTCACCTCTATCAGAAAGAGATGTAATTTTAAACATCCCAATATCACCTGTATGGATACAATGAGTTCCCTCACAGATTTCACAGCTTATATCACCTATCTGACATATCCTGACTTTCCTGCCGAGATTTATATGAGAATCGTGATGGGTGATGCGTGATGGGTGATGCAAGCACAAATTCTCATTCTTCATTGTGTCCCCGCAGTCATGGTAATTAACAGGCTTTACAGAACAGATTTCTTCTCCATGTTTTCCGGAAGTCATATATGTTAATACAGGGTAATCAGACATTATATAAGCATTCACTCTTTTCTCAAGAGAATAAATCTGTTCTTTCGAAGGCATAGAATGGGAAAGAAAATCAAAACAGAGCTTATCGTCAGATGCATATGAAGAGTAACCATTTATTTTTTCTCCAGAGTCATCTTTGAGAGCACAGTATAATAAATGAGCTGCTGTATGATTTCGTGATATATTCTCCCTTCTCATAGTATCTATATGAGTAAAAACCCTGTCTCCAACCTGAAGAGATCCGGAGTGTTTACATTCAACAGAATGAAAAAAATCACCTTCATCGGTAAAATCAACATCTATAACCTTTAACATAATATTATCATTATGTATCCATCCCATATCAGAAATCTGAGAATTATGGACAGGGAAAAAAGGGCTTATATCTACTATAATTTTACACAGGTCTCCTTCTTCAAGTATAATATGTTCTTCATATCTATCATTATAAATAATACTCAAAATATTACTTCTGGATTCTACTGTATCATAACCGATAAATACAGTAGTATTTTGCGGATCAAAAAAATACATTCAACAACCTTCTATAAAAATCGTAACGCGTAACGCGTAACGCGTAACGCGAGGTGAAACAAGACGGGTCTCACAATTACCAGATTATGAGGGTGTCGGGTAATAGGTTAATAAGACCCAGAACCCGGAACCTGAAACCCGAAACCTGAGACATTTAATAAATTTCATTTATATGTAAAATCACCTGTTATCTTTAAAGACAATCTTAAAGAATAACAGCAAATTCTATGCAAAAATCAAAAGTCCTTCTTAAATAAAAAGTCACAACCAATAGACTGCCACGAAATTTATGTCGTGATGCGTGATAACGGGGTTTTTGATACGCGTCACGCGTCATGCGTCACGCGTCACGTACATTATTTTTTCTTTACTACTACAAGGGTAATATCATCAAAATATTTCATCTGAGAATGATTTAAGACATAATTTATAAGACGGTCTACCAGATCCTGTGCCGTCAGATCTGCATTCTTAGTTATCATTGCTTTCAGACGTGAAACGCCGAAGTGATTTCCTTCTCCGTCTCTGGACTCTGTTACGCCATCCGTGTAAAAGACTAGTATATCGCCGCTGGAGAAGGTTCTTTTTTTCTGTTCATAAGCCTGATCCCTGATTACACCTAGAACCAGTCCGTCAGTTCTGAGTTCATCACAGCGCATCCTGTCTTTACAGAAATGGATAACAGGTTCATGACCTCCGTTGGTAAAAAGAAATTCACCTGATTTAATATCAATATAACTGTAAAAAAGTGTAATAAAACAATCAGGATCTATATCATTACATATGAGATTATTCAGGTGCGTTATAAGATTTTTAGGTTCTGCATACATTTCTTTTTTAGATATAAATGCATGGAGGGCATATTTAAGCATAGATATAAGCAATGCCGCAGGTATACTTTTGCCGGATACATCGCCGATCCATACACCGAGATTATGTTCATCAAAAGCCAGAAGATTATAGTAATCTCCTCCGACTTCTTTTGCAGGTATCATTCTTGCTCCAAGGTCTATACCCTCAATTTGGGGTAACTGTCTCGGGAGCAGGCTTTTCTGTATTTTTTTTGCAATCTTCAATTCCTGTTCCAGTTGCTGATGCTGTATCTTGGCTTCCTGATATTCTCTATAACTGAGGCCATATGCTACCATAACTTCAACGAGTAAGTTAAGAGATTTCAGCAGTAATTTGGAAAGATTTTCCTGAGGGGATTCGTTGACCAGTTTTTTTATAGACGAAAGATGGAGCCCTACTATTTCATCAGGCCCTATTTCTTCTTCCACGCAGATTTTCCCGAGATTAAGAGCAGAATACAGATCTGCTTCGCTGCCTTCAATTAAATAATCTCTCAAGATTACATCATAGAGAGATCCAAGAGCTCCTTCTTCACCCATATATACTCCTGCTCCAGGAATTTTCACCGAGAACTGTGAGTAGGAAATTTTCGATGTCATAAATTTTGTGTAAAACCTCTATTGAAGCCTTATTTTATAATACAAAATATCCTAAATTCTCGAATTTTATCCGATATTTCCACTCACCACTTATTGATTATAAAAATTCCTGAATAGTTAAAGATTCCTTCTTAAAATTTTCTCTACTGCCACGACACAGCCCTGTCCCTGTTTTGATTTTATAAAAAAGTGATCAACAAGACGTTTAACTCCCGGCAGACCTGCTCCAAGTCCCTTGGCAGTAGAATAACCATCCTGAAGGGCAAGTTTTATATCCTGTATCCCCGGGCCATTATCTTCTGCTACAATGCAGATACTTGCTCTCCCTTTTGAAGATCCTTTCCACATCTTTATCTGACCTGTCCCTGCATAAAAGACTATATTTCTAGCCAGTTCCGAAAGGGCAGTGGTTATTCTGGCCTGATCTACTTCATTAAACCCTATCTGTCTTGCCAGTTCCCTGCCTTCCTGCCGGGCAACAACGATATCCCATTCATTTTCTACAATGATTTCTTTCAAGGTATCTTTATCAGGTTTTAAATAAAACTGATCTAATTCACTCATAAGATATGAAATAATTCCCGTAATAAATTTCAGTTAATTGGTGAAGTGTGATCTGTGAAGGGTGAAGGGAACTTTCACTCTTCACCCTTCACTCTTCACCCTTGACTGATTATTTGACCCATTTCAACTTCATTATATATATATCCTGCACATGTTTGTTACTTGCTATATAAGTAATACTCTGTCCATCTGGAGCCCAGTATGGAACATAGTTATATGAAGAACCTGTATCGAGCTGCTGGAAATGACTGCCGTCACTGCTTATAAGGCAGATATAAGACGATTTATAATCTTTGTCCATCATAAAAACTATTTTAGAACCATCGGGAGACCATTCAGGTGAACCAATCTGAGCCTTAAGATCTGTTAACTGTAAAGTCTGCTGTGTTTCAAGGTCAAAGGTGTAAAGTTCTTCATGTCCTGTGCGACTTGAAACAAAAAGAATTTTCTTTCCGTCAGGCGACCAGTCAGGGGAAAAATTATCTCCTGACATAGTAAGACGTTCCAGACCTGTACCATCAAAATTCATGAGATAAATATCGGCTTTTGGCTGCATTGGAGAACCGCTAAAAGAAATAAAAACTATCTTTTTTCCGTCAGGAGACCATGCAGGGCTGGCATTATTTAGATTTAATTTTTTTGTTAATCTTTTTACTTCGGTACCATCGAAATTCATCACATATATATCTTCATGCTGATCTCTGCTTGAAACAAATACAATTTTCGAGCCGTCATTGGAAATTTCGGGAGAAAAATTCCTTCTCACATCTTTTGTCAGTTTTATTAAATCACTGCCATCGGTTTTCATAGTATAGATATTCCAGTAATCATTGTTACGGTTTGAAACAAAATAAATTCTATCTCCCTGAGGCACCCAGACAGGGTCTATATTACATCCTTCTTCTTTTGTAAGACGAATAATTTCACCTGTCTGTGCCTGTGCGTTGACACCTATGGCGACAGGTTTTACCGGCGGAAAAAGCTCTCTTACAACAACCGGTTTTTCAGTGACTATATCTTTCGGATTAATACCGGCAAATACAACAGACTGTCCTTTCTGTATCTTTCCTTTCGGCTCAATAACTTTAGCAGTAGATTTAGAATCTAATGATTTTAAGACTTCAATAGAGGCAAGATAAATGATCTTTTCTTTCCCATCACTTTTCTTTTCAATAATAAATATTTTACCTTTGCTCTTTTCTTTTATACCGGATTTTGTTCCTATATTCATATCAATTTCCTGTCCTCTAACGGAAACAATCTGACCGTAAACCTTCACCGCTACAGGTTCAGCAGAAAAACAAAATGCCATAGAGAATAATAATATAGAAAGAACTAAAAAAATTATACAGGAATTTTTCATAAATAAAATCAGCCTCGCTCATGCCAGAATATTACAGCCTGAAAAATCTTTTCGAGGTGAGAAGTCATTAGAATTAATTATTATTAATACCCTCTCTCACCTCGAAAAAATCAACTTCCAGATGTTTAAATATTGGGCTTTTCTCTCTTTAAAGCAGGGAGTAATTTTTCAGCCCAGGTTTTTGCCAGTTTTTCCATTGTTGTGTTATTGGCATCGGCCATATTTTTATCAACTGTTATGAGCTGATATTTGCCAACGCTGATAACATAATTTCCGCGCATTAAATGAACAGATACGCTTACATTGTTTACAGGAGCATAACTGAGAATCTCAACAAGTCTCTCGTTTACAGCTTTAACTCTTTCTTCTACTGAATAACCTCCTGCGTTATCTCTGATCCTCATAATTACTTCATTGCCCACTACTACATCACCTGGAGTAGAATAGTAAGCCATTGCTGCATTAGAAAGAACCAGTAAACAGAACAAAAGCGAACAACCTAATACAATATGTTTCATTGCTTATTCACCTGAATCGAAATTTCAGAGATTACTTAAAAATTATAACTGAATAAAAAATTACGAATTCAGGTTTCATTCCCTCCTAACTATTATAAGATTTATTAACTAAAAACATAGCCATCAGGCATACAAAATTTCTCCAAGCCACCCCCCTCCTTGAATAATCTATATATTGATAATAATTTAACTTCAACCCTTGAGAGCCAGTTCTTCACTGTCATAAAGTTCAAAAATCTTAACAAGACCTGTAATGTCAAATATCTTCTTAATCTGCAGATTTGTACAGACCAGCTTAATATCACCGTTATTCTCTTTCACACGCTTCAACGCTCCAATGAGAACACCAAGGCCGGTGCTATCAATATAACTGACCCCTTCCAGATTAACAATTATATTGTTATTGCCTTTTTGTATCAAATCATTCAGTGCTTCTTTAACTTTAGGAGATGTATAAACATCAATTTCCCCTTCTATATTAATCCCCATTATATTATTATTTATTTCTTTTGTATAAGTCTTTACATTCATAATTTCAAGCCTACACCTCCTTATAAGAAAATTTATTCTTCACGGAAGAATTATCAAACATCTTTATCTTCTATATCATCTTTTTCTGCCAGATCCTGACTTTCTGTAACTTCTTCATGCATTAAAACATCTTGTTCTATAATGTCGTCCTTTTTATCAGCAGATGAAATTACATTTTTCAATCTATTTCTGGATTCAACAACACTCTGTTTAACTTCACCGGCTATAACAATAGCTTTGCCCTTCATTTTATCAGCTTTTTCTTTAACTTCACCTGCAATTTCCGTTGCTTTATCCCTCATTTCAGAGGCCACTTCCGAAGCTTTATCCTTGATTAATATAGCCTGATCTTTAAGATATTCACGGGTTTCTTCACCTGATTGAGGTGCAAGTATTATTGCTATGGCTGCACCTACAAGAGTACCTGTAAGAAAACCCAGAAAAAAATCCAGCCCCTTACCTTTTTCCACTATAGTCACCCCCTCTCCTGCTCCTTGATATTTCCCTGGAAATATTAGTAAAAACTATGTAGATACCATATTTATTTACAAAATTATTTTTTTAGTATTTCTCTTTGAAACCTAAAAACCCTTCTTGAAATTAAGAATTTTATATAAAAGGTGAATTCCTAAATTATGACGGTGTTTAAAACTCGACCCTGGCCATTTTATTTAAGACTTATGAGATGAGCATAAATAATAGGGAGCAAGACTGTTATTACATGCTTATGCTCAGGTCAGTAATAAATTTATGAAATCAAATACAATTCATCGTAAAAGACACTATCCATATAAACTTGCTATGAACTTCACAAAATGATATAATCTAGAAATTACTTTTCAGCAGGTTACAAAGGATGAAAGAAAAAATAATAAAGAAAGAAAAGAAAAAATTAACAAAAAGACAGAAAGAAATAATCGAGTATATCAGAGAAGTTACCAGAAAAAGAGGCTACACGCCTTCTATCAGAGAAATATGCTCCCATCTGGGTTTACGTTCCGGTTCAACTGTTCATAGCCATTTATGTAATCTGGAAAAAAAAGGCTATATAAAAAGAGAAGCAGGTAAATCAAGGTCAATCACTCTGATTAAAGAAAAAAAACATCCAGACATATATACAGGAAGGAAATGTTAACTATTATAAATCATCCTCTCCTGTTGCAGGTCTCCAAAAACAAAATTATGAGTAATATGTCGCAGATAATCTCAGGGCTTGATGACGAAGAGATAATGGCTTTTTATGTTCAGGGAGACTTTTTGTCGGGAAGTGGAATACACAATGAATATATAATTCTTATAAAAGGTGAAACAGACTTCAAAAAAGACGATCTTGTTCTTATACCGGTAGCAAATAAAGAAATTATTGCAGGTTACTACCAGGACAGAACCAGAACCCATTATAATATAAAATTAACAGATGGTACATTGATCAGTACGAGCTGCAGGAATTTCATAGCAAAAGTTCTGGATATTTTAATTACGGAGGTATAATTCTGTTAATATTAAACGTATGGTACCTACTCATAGCAGGCTCTATCGTATATGTCTGCATAGCAATAAAGGACATGTTATGGAGTATGGCTATATTGCTTCTCTTGCTTGTATCTTCCATATCTGTAAACCTGGGGTACACAAAGATTGAGCCCCATGAAATAATGCTTGTTTTACTTACCGCCGTATATATAGTAAAAGCTTTTAAAAAGAAAGATTTTACCTTCAATAAAGCCGGATTTGAATTACCTCTCCTGTGTTTTATTATAGCATCTGCCATGTCATCACTGGCTTCCGTCAATATATTTGCCTCTGTCAAGGAGGTATTGAAGTTAACAGAATATTTTCTTATATATATTCTATCAGTAAATATACTTTCCGGAAAACCTTCCGGTGCCAGATGGTTATTCCTTGCAATGGTATATATATCCATAATGGTGTGTATATACGGCTTTATAATAGACAGTATGCATATAAACAGAAATACGGCAAGAGCCACATTTGTTCACTACAATATATATGGAGGATATGTAAATTTATTCCTTCCTTTTTCTATAGCTTTTATTTTTTTTCAAAAAAATTTTCCAGTAAAAGCCAGGCTCTTCTGGATAGTTACAGCTATAATAATGATGGCAGGCCTGGCCCTTTCTCTATCGAGAGGAGCCTGGGTTGCTTTCTTTTCCGTCCTGGTATTTTATGTAGTATTAAAAGGTAATAAAAAAATCTACTTTATTGCGTTAATAGTACTTTTACTATCAACAATTTTATTACCTTTACTTGCTCCGAATTTTATCTTTGTGAGATTTGTATCCATGTTTAACTATGACTCGGACATAGCCATTTTACACAGGTTTAATTTATGGAAAAGCTGTTTTCATATGTTTATATCCAGTCCATTTATTGGTACAGGGACAGGTAATTTTGACTGGGTCTATCCTGCCTATGCGATTAAAGGATTATCTCATTCACTTGTCGCCAATCATGCAAATAACATGTATATAAATATTCTCGCAGAAACAGGTCTTCTTGGATTTTTAACTTTTTCCTGGTTTTTTATAGTTCTCTGGAAAAAAGCGTTTAATTTTTACAGTTCCGGTGATAATCCTGCCTTTGCCACAGGATTTCTGGGAGTTTTACTTGCTATTTCAATTCATGGCCTCTTTGATTATATCCTCTATCATCCGCCAATGGCCCTGAATTTTATGGTTATAATGGCAATTTTTTCTACGGAAATGAATAAAGTAAAAAGTGAAAAGTGAATAGTGAAAAGTGAATAGCGAGTCGTGAAAAGTGAGTCGTGAGAAGTGAGAAGTGAAAAACTGGATTTTACCTGCTTTTCACTTTTCACTTCTCACTAATAAATTGTTGCAATTACTAACACAGTATAATATAATATTGTGGCAGGGACGACCCTGACAATATAAATCTCCGAGGCCTTTATATTATGCATAAACAACATGAACTTTTTTTCAAAGTAATTACAGCCATACTGGATATTTTTATAGTTATTTTTTCCTATATAATAGCCTATACGATTCGTCTCAAATTCTTCCCGACACCTCTTTTAAACCAGGGAGAATATATATCTCCTCCCTATAGCCTTGCCATGTTTTTTACCATAACATGGATAACGGTCTTTATTTCTCTAGGCCTTTATAAAACTTATAGAACAAAAAGCCTTTTAACAGAACTCCTGGATATATTCAAAGCCGTATCTCTCGGAGTACTCGTTACAGGAGTCAGTGTTTTCTTCTTTAAACTGATTTTTGTAAGCCGTGCCATAATAATTTTATTCTGGTTTTTCTCTTTACTGTTCCTCTCTGCAGAGAGGATTGTTATGAGGTATATCCTGAGGATTTATCGAAGAAAAGGTTATAATTACAGAATGATCCTTATAGCAGGCACAGGAAAAAGAGCAAAGGAATTTCTCCGGGTAGTGAATGAAAATAAAGACTGGGGACTTAAAGTCATAGGTTTTTTGAGTTCAAAAAGAAATATGTCCGGAAAAAAAATAATGAATTATCCTGTTGTAGGAACATTTAATGATGCTCATAAAATTATTTCAAAAAGTGTTGTAGATATTCTTGTACTGGCTCCTTCTATCAAAAATCTTGAAACCATGTCAGAACTTATCAAAATCTGTGAGATAGAAGGTATTGATACATATGTCCTGTCAAATTTTCTCGGCCTTTCCTTTGCTGAAATGAAACTTGAAAACTTTCAAGGCCTTCCTATGTTATTATTTCATACAACACCACATGACCAGTGGAAACTGTTATTGAAAAGGATTATAGATGTTTTCATATCGACAATTGCTCTTATATTATGCTCTCCTCTATTTATTCTCATAGCAATATTAATAAAGCTCAACAGCAAAGGGCCAGTATTTTTTAGCCAGATAAGAGCAGGTCTGAACGGCAGAAAATTCAGATTATATAAATTCAGAACAATGGAAGAAGGTGCAGAAGAGAAAATAGAGGAATTGAGAAAATACAATGAAATGACTGAACCTGTATTTAAAATGAAAGACGATCCCAGGGTTACAGGCGTAGGAGCAATACTCAGAAAGACAAGCCTCGATGAACTTCCCCAGTTATACAATGTATGGAAAGGAGAAATGAGTATTGTAGGCCCCCGCCCTCCCATACCGGAAGAAGTGGAAAAATATAAAAGATGGCAGAGAAGAAGACTCAGTATGAAACCTGGCATTACATGCCTCTGGCAGGTAAACGGCAGAAACAATATCGATTTTGATCAATGGATGAAACTGGATCTTGAATATATAGATAACTGGTCACTTGCACTCGACGTAAAGATTATTTTGAAGACATTTCCTGTTATACTTATGGGGACAGGAGCACAGTAATCAGTGACCGGTGAGCAGTTCTCAGTGACCAGTGGGCAGTGAAAAGTGAGTCGTGAGTTGTGAATAGTGAAAAACGAGAAAGTATTCCTCTCTTCACCCTTCACTCTTAACGATTCTCATATAAAAAGGAGCTAAATTATTATATTAACTATGAATAATATCAAAGAAAAAATAGAAAAGCTTTTACTTCCTTCCGTAGAAAAACCGGAACGGTACATAGGACAGGAAGTAAATTCATTTATAAAGCCGAAAGAAGGTTCTGTCAGTATAGCACTGGCATTCCCCGATGTTTACGAAGTTGGCTTTTCGAATATAGGATTTAAAATACTCTATCACCTGATAAACAGAGAGGAAAAATTCCTTGCAGAAAGAGCCTATTCTCCATGGTTCGATGCGGAAGCGATTATGAGAAAAGAAGATATACCACTTACTACAGTGGAAACATGGACACCTCTTAAAGACATGGATATTATAGGTTTTACCCTGCAACATGAACTGACCTATACAAATATAATCGGTATGCTCTCTCTGAGCCATATTCCTGTAAGAGCATGTGAAAGGCATGAAGGCCCTCTCGTAATAGCAGGAGGCTCAGGTTCATTTAATTCCGCCCCTCTTGATAGTTTCTTTGATCTCTTTGTCCTGGGAGAAGGAGAAGAAGTCATACTGGAAATACTGGAAGAATTTTACAGATGGAAATTTTTAGAAAAGGGGACAAAAATAGATTTACTCAGAAGGTTATCAAAGATTGCCGGTGTTTATGTACCGTCTTTTTATGAAATAACCTACCATTCTTCAGGAGAAATAGAAAGAATTATACGGAAAGAAGGCCCTGAGAAAGTAGAAAAAAGAGTATCATCTGATCTTGATAAAACATTTTTTCCGGAAAAAATCCTTACTCCCCTTATGGAGGTTATCCATGACAGAGCAGTAATAGAAATATTCAGAGGATGTACCAGGGGCTGCAGATTCTGTCAGGCAGGATATATCTATCGCCCTGTAAGAGAAAGAAGTCTTCAGACCTGCCTGAACCTTGCAAACAAACTTCTTGATAACACCGGTTACCCAGATCTCTCCCTGTCCTCACTAAGCACGACCGATTATTCATCAATAGAACAGTTATTGAAACATCTCATGAGTTCTCAGAAACACGATAAAATAGCCCTATCATTGCCATCTATGAGGATTGATACATTTTCTGCAAAGCTGGCAGAAGAGGTTCAAAAGGTGAGGAAAACAGGTTTTACCTTTGCTCCTGAAGCAGGAAGTGAAAGACTGAGAAGGGTAATAAACAAACAGGTTACAGAAGAAGATCTGCTGAAAACCGTAGAAGCAACATTATCCGCCGGATGGGATAAATTAAAACTTTATTTTATGATAGGCCTTCCGACAGAAACAGAGGAAGATCTCGAAGAAATAGTAAAACTTATAAGAAAGGTTTTTACTATAGGGAAGCAATATAAATTATCCAGAATATCTGTTGCATTTTCTTCCTTTGTCCCCAAGCCTCATACGCCTTTTCAATGGGAAGGTCAGGACAGTATGGAACAATTGAAAGAGAAACAGAATTTTCTATTTAAAAATTTAAAAACAGGAAAAGAACAGAAGAAAATTTTTATAAATTTCCATAAAAGAGAACAGAGCTTTATAGAAGCAGTATTTGCAAGAGGAGACAGGAGACTGGGAGACGTTTTATTAAAAGCCTGGGAACTGGGTTGCCGTTTCGACAACTGGTCAGATTATTTCAGATTCGACCTGTGGCAGGAAGCATTTAACAGTGTGAATATTTCACCTTCTTTTTATGCAAACAGAGAAAGAAAAGAGGAGGAAATACTGCCATGGGAGCACATATCTTCAGGTATAAAGAAAGAATTTCTCCTCGGGGAAAGGAAAAAAGCTTTAGAATATGTTGAAACAAAAGACTGTCGATTCTCTGTCTGTTCTCAATGCGGTGTATGTCAGAGCCTGGGAGTCAAAAATCAACTCTATCCTCCGTCTGAAGAAATTCCCGATATAAAGCTTCAAAAAGAAATGTCTGATGTAACAGCAAATAAAACCCTTATAAGATTTAACTTTGAAAAAATTGATAAAACAAAATTCATTTCCCACCTGGGTCTCATAAGAATTATAGAAAGAGCCGTGAGATTTACCGGTTTACCTGTAGCTTTTTCTCAGGGTTTTAATCCGAAACCTAAAATTGCCCTGGGGCCTCCGCTGTCATCAGGTATAGAAAGTTACAATGAATGGGGAGATATTGTAATGGCACAGCCGGTAGAGCCTGAATTATTTCAGAAGGAAATTAACAGATTTCTCCCGGAAGGTATGAAAGTGCTTAAATGCAGCATTATCCCGTTAAAATCGCCTGCTCTCAATGCAATTATTAAAATCGGAGCTTACAGGATAGACTGCTCGGGAGGTAAAGACAAAATAGAAGATTTTTTGAAGCAAGATGAAATACTGTTTGAAAAAATAAGAAAAAAAGGAAGAAAAACTATAAACATAAAACCTCTTATAAAAAAACTGGAGATTATAGAAAGAAATAATGATAAAATCTCTATGGAACTATGGATCAATATGGAAGAAGGAGGAACAATAAAACCACAGGAAGTTATAAAGGTAATGAATGATTCCGGTATAAGTTTAAGTGTAGAAAAGATATGCCGTATAAAATTATTGACTGCTGAAGGGAATAGTCCTCTGGCAAACTATTACTGAGGTAAGCATAAATATATATGCTCCTGCGGGCGGAAAACCTTTATTAAATGCTTATGCTCAGGTCAGTAAAAAAGGAAATTATATGATTGAAATTTATAAAACAATTCAGGGAAGGCACTCACAGTTTATAGAAGAATCTCTAAAACATGTATGGTCGAAAGGGAAAATTCATTCGACTTTCTTCGGCCAGCTATTTTATATTGAAGGAGAAAAACCTTTTACAGTAAATTTTCTAATTGCAGTTCAACACATTCTATCCATACATATGTCTGCTTTCTGGGAAGAATCACCTGCCAAAGATGATCTGGGGACACGGTTTATAAAACTTGCAGAACCTGCTTATGGCTCATGGATAAACATGGTCAATCCTACGGAAAAAGAAATCCAGTATATTTGCAACTGTACAAATGTGACCCAGGATTTTATAAAAGCCGCTCTTGATGAAGAAGAAAGACCGAGAATTGATATGGAAGACAACCAGCTGCTCATATTATGTCAGATACCTGTAGTAGAATCTTCGGGAAAACATATGGACTTCTATAGCACAATTCCCCTTGGAATACTGATAAACGGCCAGTATATTATTACGGTATCTTTAAGGGAAAACCCGATACTTAAAAGCTTTATAGAAGGTAAAGTAAAAACCTTCTATAGTTTTAAGAAAACAAGATTCCTTTTTCAAATTCTGTACAAAATCTCAATCTATTATCTTCAATATCTGAGAAATATAGATAAAATAAGCGACAAAATAGAAAAGGAATTACACAGATCACTCAGGAACCAGGAATTAGTAGATCTGTTCAGCCTTGAAAAATCACTTGTATATTTTTCAACTTCATTAAAAGGCAACGAAATGGTACTTGAGAAAATTCTGAAATTTAAATTCCCTCAGATAAAAATGTACGAAGATGACAAAGATCTTCTGGAAGATGTTATTACAGAAATAAAACAGGCTATAGATATGACAAATATATACAGTAATATCCTGAGCGGCACAAGAGGAGCCTATGCGTCAATAATTTCCAATAACCTGAATATCGTCATGAAATTTCTCACATCAATGACCATTATACTGGCAATACCAACTATGATTTCCAGTTTTTTCGGAATGAATGTAGGCGTCCCCCTTGCAAATCATCCCTACGCCTTCATCATAATTTTTATAGTAGCTCTCATATTTTCATTAATATGGGGCTATATTTTAATGAAAAAAGGTATGTTGTAGGGAGTTCGTGAGGCGTGAAGTGTGAGGTGATAAGGAATGACAGTTAAATAAATGTCTCAAATATATTAATCGTGACGCGTAACGCGTAACGCGTGACGCGAGGAAAGAGACAATTAATAAATTTTCATTCCTAATTTATAATAATGTTCTATAGTTCACCGGGTTAAAAATTTCCGTTTTTTTTATATAAATCAGATGTCAGGCTTATAGTGTATTTCATAACTTATTAGAATTTAAGTCGTCGTGACGCGTGACGGGTTTAATCCCTGCGCATCACGCATTACGCTTTACGCATTACGAGGTCATTATTTATGGATAGTTATGAAACTAACTATAATATTCTTAACCCAACACCAGACAACCTTAATTTTTAAAATAAGATAAAGTAAATTATACCTTGTAAAGAAGAAGGAATTTTATCATGCAATTACGAAGTATAAAAAGAAAAAATAAGACAGGTGATGTATAAATGAAAGTTATAAAAATATCCACTCACGACTCACGACTCACTAAACTGTAACGGAGATATAAAAAGTTCAGATGACAAAAGAAATACTGGTTAATATAGATAATATGGAAAATAGAGTCGCCATCCTTGAAGACGGGGAACTTTCTGAAATACATATTTCCAGAGAAGAAAGGATTGTAGGAAGTATATATAAAGGAAGAGTGACCAATGTCCTGGAGGGAATGCAGGCAGCATTTATAGATATAGGTCTGGAAAAAAATGCCTTTCTCTGCCTTGAAGATGCCATATCAAATGTAAGTCATGATGATGAAGATTTACTTGAAGAAGTTAAAGAGATATCTATAAAAGATGTATTGAAACCAAACCAGGAAATACTTGTACAGATAATAAAAGAGCCTATAGGCACAAAAGGGCCCAGAGTATCTGCCCATATAACACTTCCTGGAAGATTTCTTGTATTACTCCCAATGGCAAACTATACAGGAGTTTCAAGAAGAATAGAATGTCAGGCAGAAAGAGAAAGAGTTAAAAAAATTGTATCGAATATAAAACCTGATAATATGGGGGTTATTATAAGGACTGTTGCAGAAGGAAGAGAAGAAGAAGACTT
The DNA here is from genome assembly GCA_029555925.1 of Bacillota bacterium. The sequence goes on along the minus strand of JAKPQU010000441.1, from coordinate 14,117 downwards.
TAAAAGGGATCTTGATTGCCTCCTTAAATTATGGGAAAAAATCAGAGAAAAAAGTAATCAAAGCCTCTCCCCCCTATGTATACACCAGGATCTAAGTCTTGTCTATAAAATCATAAGAGATGTACTTGATAGCAATACAGAACGCTTTATTATAGACTCCAAAGAAGAATATACAAAAATCAAAGAATTAGTGGAAGTACTGTCACCAAATCTTAAATCTAAAATAAAACTTTACACAGGTAAAAGAGCACTGTTTGACATCTATGGACTGGAGAAAAAAATAGAAGATGCTACAAAAAGCAAAATATGGCTGGATTCGGGAGGATACATAATAATAGAAAAAACAGAAGCACTGACAGTCATAGATGTAAATACAGGTAAATTTGTCGGTTCAAAAAGTCTTGAAGATACTATATTGAAAACAAACCTTGAAGCAGTAGAAAAAATAGCCAGAGAAATAAGATTGAGGGATATAGGAGGTATTGTAATAATAGATTTCATAGATATGGAAAATATATCTCACAGAAATCTTATATTAAAAGAATTAACAGAAGCAGTAAAAAGAGACAGGACTAAAACCAATGTAATAGAAATGACCGGATTGGGACTCGTGGAAATTACAAGGAAAAGGATTTCTCAGGATCTGGATAATGTACTGAAAGAACCATGCCCTTATTGCAAGGGAGAAGGTAAAATGCTTTCACCTAAAAGCATAAGTATAAAGGTTGAAAGAGAAATCAGAAGGCAAAATCTGGAAAACAGAGGAGATGCCATCAAGGTAGTGGTAAATCCTGAAGTCGGCATGCTTCTTCTCGGCTGGGAAGGAGAAAGAATGGAACAATTACAAAAAGAATTGGAAAAACAAATCTATCTGTATATAAATGAAAATCAACATATAAAAAAATACCACATTCAATTCGGAACAGTAGAAAAAATAGAAGAAGAATGTTCCATACCTGAAGAAGGAGAAGAGATAGAAGTAGAAATAGAAGAAGCACATCTATTAAATTTCCAAAATGGTATGACATGTGTAAAAGGTCACATAATACAGGTAACAGGCGGAGGAAACTTGAAAGGAAAAAAAGCAAAAATTAAAATAACCAGAGCCTTGCCTTACTTTTCAAAAGCAGTTTTATCTTGACAAATTTAATGTTAATATGATATTATCATACTCTAAAAGACATGACCGGAGGGGTCACAAGTAGTTTGAGAATTTACTTTCAGCCAGTTCTCAAACTTCCATCATTTTTATATAAAACTTTAGGGATAAAAGAACGGAGGAAGTTAAAGTGGAGTACGCTGTTATAGAAACAGGTGGAAAACAATTTAAAGTACATCCTGGAGATGTCCTTAATATAGAGAAACTTGAAAAACAGATAGGTGAAAAAGTTACCTTCGATAAAGTATTGCTCTATACAAAAGATAGTGAATCAAAAGTAGGAAGACCTTATGTGGAGAATATTACTGTTCATGCAGAGGTTGTTGAACAACTCAGAGGCAAAAAAGTTATAGTCTTCAGATACAAAGCCAAGAAGAGAATCAGAAGAAAACAGGGGCATCGCCAGTATTATACAAGAGTGAAAATAGAGAATATTGCAGCATAAATGTTGCATGTAAAGATTTACAGGGATAAAAAAAAACAGATTAGAAGTTACGAAGCAAGTGGGCACTGCGAGTTCGAAGAAAAAGGGAAAGACATAGTTTGTTCAGGAGCTTCCACTTTGCTTCAGGTTTCTATTCTCGGAATGAATAAGTACTGTAATATAGAACCGGAAGTCAATATATCCGAAGGAAATTTAATCTGTATTATTCCTGAATCAAAAGATACTCTCATAGAAAGAGATGTTCAAACTATACTAGAAACTATGGTCATAGGTCTGACGGAAATAGAAAGACAATATCCCGGGTATCTTAAAGTGATGCAGCTCTATTAAGAGGAGAAAATTATGTTATCTCAAAGATTTCTGGAAGAGCTTCTAATTTTAACAGTGAAAAGGGTGGTTAATGTGTCAGAAAAGAATTCATCTGTAGAAATACAGGAAGACGAGAGTAAACATATCAAAGAAAACGAAGAAGATGAATTTTCCTTAAGTACGATGTTCGGCGTGGCATTAATAGGTGCAGCTACATCGGCTACTCTTTATTACATTTACACACAGTTAAGCAAAGAAACAAAAGCTTCACTGAAGGATATAGTCATAGGCAGTGTTACAAAAAAACTTGTAAGCTTAACATGTGAAGAAAAAAACTCTAAATGAAATTTTATTTAATAGCAATATGTTCAGTGATACTCGATCAACTGACTAAATTTTTGATCCTCGATAAATTTTCCGGTTTACCTCACGGGTATTCAGTGAAAATTATAGGTAATTTTTTTGTACTGACACTGGTGAGAAACGAAGGTACAGCCTTCGGTATGAAGTTAATAACATCACCATGGCCTGTTTTTGTTTCTACTTTATTTGTTTTCGGTCTCCTTACATATTATGTAATAAATAAATGTAAAGAGCCTTTTTTGTTGTACGGCCTTTCCCTTATTCTCGGAGGAGCAATAGGTAATCTGATTGATAGATTCAGATTTAAATCTGTAATAGATTTTCTTCATTTCAATTTCTGGCCTGTATTTAATGTGGCCGATATAGCAATTACCGTAGGCGTAGGTCTGATAATAATCAATCTTCTCTTTTATTCCGGGGAAAAAAAAACAAATCAAATAGAACTTGAACATGCCGGCTAAACGGGAGTGATTTCATGCACAGAATATTATTCACGTTACAACTTCCCTTTATAGTCCCCCTGGATATTTATACCTATGGAGTAGTGATGGTAATAGGATTTGTTATTGCACTCACGTGGGCATTAAAATATTCGAAGCCAAAAGATATAAAACCTGAAGAAGTAATGGATTTCAGTATATATCTCCTTATAAGCGGTATAATAGGTGCAAGACTCATCCATGTTATTATTAATTATCATGAATACAGTCTTTCAGATCCTCTTACGATAATCAATCTGCGCAAGGGAGGACTTGCCTGGTATGGTGCTCTTATCGGTGCCATATTAGGAGGATTCCTTTATTCTAAAATATCTAAAATATCTTTCTGGAAACTTGCCGATATGGTTTCTGCCCCGTCGATGGTAGGGCTTGCCATAGGGAGAATTGGTTGCTTTTTGAACGGATGCTGTTACGGAAAGGTTACAGATCTTCCCTGGGGCGTGGAGTTTCCTGAAGCATATCCGCCGGGAACTCAGCGTCATCCGACTCAAATCTATGAATCACTGCTTGACCTGGCAGTATTTTATATACTCCATAAAGTTATAGAGAAAAGAAAAAAGTTTCATGGAGAAACCTTCTGTTATTTTATAGGTCTTTATTCACTTGTAAGATTTATAGTGGAGTTTTTCAGAGAAACCTTTTCTTCCATATCTCCTGTTATGGGCATGACTGTAGCACAACTTACAAGTATAGGCCTCATCGTAATAATAACGATAATAGGCATGAAGATATCGACATTACAGTCCTGTAAGGTAACGTCACGTAAAAAAAACATATCGGAAACGTTGAAAAAAAATCCTGTCAAAGAAAGCCCCGGTATTGAAGATGAAGAGATAATGATATGTAAAAATGTGAAGGGTGAAGTGTAAAGGGTGAAGAGGGATATTTAATAGCATCACCCGTCACGGATTATTCATTGCACATGAACAATACATATAGCTTCAAAATTGCTCAGAATATAAAAAAAGAACGTATAGATGTTTTTCTGTCGAGAGAACTTTCCATTACACGCTCAAATGCCCAGCATCTTATAAACTCGGGATATGTTATGTTAAACGGCAAAGAGGCAAAACCTTCGGCCCAGGTGAGAATGAATGATGAAATTAATGCTTATATGCCAGAAGTAAAGGAAATAGGGTTAATACCTCAGGAAATATCTCTGGACATAATCTTTCAGGACGAGCATGTGATTGTAATAAATAAACCTGCCGGGCTTGTAGTTCATCCCGCAAAAGGTCATCAGGATAATACCCTTGTAAATGCAATACTGTTTCACTGTCATGATTTAACAGGTATACAGGGTGAATTAAGACCCGGTATAGTCCATCGCCTTGACAAAGATACATCAGGTGTAATGGTAATAGCAAAAAATGATGAAGCCCATCATTCTCTGGCGGGACAGATAAAGGACAGGAAGGTTTCAAAAGAATATATGGCCATTGTAAAAGGAATTCCTTCTCCTCCGAAGGGTATGATAAATGCCCCAGTAGGAAGACATCCTGTACACAGAAAAAAAATGGCTGTCGTAGAAGGCGGGAAAAAAGCCATTACCCGTTATACGGTAGAAAAAGAATTTGCCGGATTTTCTCTTTTAAAGGTAAAACCTCTCACGGGAAGAACACATCAGATAAGGGTACATCTGACTCATATAGGATTTCCCATACTCGGCGATCCCGTTTACGGAAGACAAAAAAACTCTTTTGGCCTGACCAGACAGGCTCTTCATGCAAGTAAATTCGGTTTTACCCACCCTGCTACAAAAGAATGGATGGAATTTACGGCACCACTGGCAGAAGATATGAAAAATATTTTAGAGTTACTCGAAAATAGTGAGTCGTGAGTCGTGAGTCATGAATAGTTAGCAGGTGCGAACCACTATGTTCGCCCGGTACCGGTGAAAATACGCATTACAAACCACCTGTCACGCGTCACGCGTTACGCGTCACGATTTTAATAAAATGAAAGGAATAGCTCATGGAAAAAGAACCTGAAAAATTCAAATTTGAATTATTATATAAAAGCACTGAAAATAACGCCCGTCTGGGGAAACTGACAACTCCTCATGGAATAATAGATACACCTGTTTTCATGCCGGTTGGCACGCAGGCCACGGTAAAAGCCCTTACATCACAGGAACTTCTAGATATGAATGTTTCAATCATTCTCGGCAATACTTACCATCTTTATCTTCAGCCTGGTCTTGACATAATATCTGCCGGTGGAGGCCTTCACAAATTTATGGACTGGCATGGCCCCATACTTACCGATAGCGGGGGATTTCAGGTATTCAGCCTTCAGGACTTACGGGATATAACAGAAGAAGGTGTAGTATTTCGTTCCCATCTGAACGGTTCAACTCATTACTTTACACCGGAAAAGGTAGTTGAAATACAGAAAGTTCTCGGCTCTGATATTATGATGCCTTTAGATGAATGTATTCCCTATCCATGTGATTATAAACATGCAGAAAAAGCTTTAGAGCTTACTACAAAATGGGCAAAAATATGTAAAGAAAACGTACCTGACGATTCACCTCAAACACTTTTCGGTATAGTTCAGGGAGGCATGTATAAAGATTTGAGAAAAAGATCGGCTATGGAACTGATGGAAATAGATTTCAAAGGTTATTCCATAGGAGGACTGAGTGTTGGAGAACCGAAAGATATAATGCTTGACATACTGGAACATACCGCTCCAATTCTACCGGAACATAAACCCCGCTATCTTATGGGAGTGGGAACACCGGAAGATTTCTTTTACTGTGTGGAAAGAGGCATTGATATGTTTGACTGTGTTTTTCCAACAAGAATAGCAAGAAATGGAAGTGCCTTTACAGGAGAAGGCAAAATAAATATAAAAAATGAGAAATTTAATAAAGATCAAACACCTCTTGAGGAAGGTTGTACATGTTACACCTGCACACACCACACAAAATCCTATCTGAGACATCTATTTAAAGCAGATGAAATTCTCGGCCCAAGGCTAATGACCTATCATAATGTGCATTTTATTATGGAACTTATGAAAAAAATAAGAACTTCGATAAAAGAAGGAAGATTTAATAATTTTAAAGAAAGTTTTCTCGAAAAATATAATAATCGTGACTGATTACTTATAACGGTAAATATAACATTGATTACGGTCTCGTGACGGGTAACGGGTAACGCGTGATGCGTATTTAGTACCCAGGCCACTACTCACTCTTCACTCTTCACTTTTCTCATATAAATTTTATTTAATCAACCCCTTTATCTCTTCATTATCAGGTTCTAACTCAAGAGCTTTTGAAAACATTTCATGGGCTTTGCCTTCATCACCTGTGGTTAAAAGAGTCTTGCCTGCCCATATATAAGCCTGAGTATAAGCCGGTTCAAGTTCTATTGCCTTATTAAAACATGACATGGCTTTTTCATAATCTTTTTTATCAAAAGCAATCATACCAAGGCAGTAATGTCCATAAGCAAGTGAAGGATTCTCTTTTATGCCTTCGTTATATTCTTTTTCCGCTTCTTCTAAATTGCCGGAAGCATAACAGAGATCACCTTTTTTCATATGATCTTTATTATCTGACTCTATTGATTGAGTAATAAATCCGGTAGAAGTATAATTTACATTCTTCGTATAATATAACATTTTCTCGAGGAGTTCTAACTTCTTTTTAGCCATTTCTTCCGGCTTTATTCCTTCTCTGAATGCAGCATTTTTAGTAACTGTCATGATGAGAGCACCTCCGGTTGTCTGAAGCACTATTTCTTTATTCTTTTTTGCTATTTCTATCTCAAAAGGATTGAGGCCGTTATTAATCATCTCCTGAAGTCTTTCAGAAATAACCTTTGCTCTTTCCAGAGCCGACATGCCCCCGCCCGGTGTTTCTACATCAGTCAGAGATTTACTGTTAATCAAAATTTCTCCGTATCGTCCTCCGGGAACTTTTTTTTCTCTGTAACTTACCACTATCTTAAACCCGTAAACCATTTCCCTTGCTGCAACAAAATCAGGATTGGACGGATCTATATCAAGGGCATGGGTAAAATAAATTTTTGCATTCCCCTTATCATTCATATAAAGATAGCAGAGGCCCAGGTTATAGTAAACAGGTGCCTTTACATCTGTATACTTCAATGCTTTTTGCAGATTATCTACGGCATCTTTAAAATTCCCCGATGCAGCATAAATGGTTCCAAGGTTATTATAAGGATTGGCAAAAGAGGGAGAATTTTTTATGGCTTTTTTATAAAGACTTTCTGCTTTATTTACTTCTCCCTTATCAACAAAAGCATTACCGAGATAATTCATTAAGATCGAATTTTCAGGGTCTTTCCCTAACATGGCTTCATAATGTTTAATAAATTCATCCAGTTTACCTGATTTTCTCGCGGCATATTCAAAATACTTGTGTGCTTCAAGAAAACCTGTATCGGCCTGAACTGATTGTAAGAAAAATTTATATGCTTCATCTGCTCTGTTCTCTTCATAATATTTCAGACCGGAAGAAAACTGTCTGAAGGAAGCCATATTCTGAGCAGGGATAAAAAACAACTCTTTTTTCACCGTTTCATTGACGGGACTGTTAAAATATTTTGCCGCTTCCATAGCAATTTCGGCCTGAAGATCAAAGATTTTATTCATATCCTTGGTGAATTTTTTCTCACCTATAACAGTGCCTTTTTCCACGTTGAAAAGCTGAAATTTAGCAGTAAGAAGATTTTCACTTTCTTTCAATGTTCCGTTTATCAGATAATCTAAACCTGCTTTTCTCCTATCTGTTTACTCGTAGAATTATCAAGTTTCCGGTTCATATCTACATTCAATTTATTTAATATAGGAAGCAGTTTTTCCCTGTTCATTACATTTACATTATCCAGTTTCTGAAGTTTATTTATGAGGGTTTCCGAGAAGCCGTAGGAAATCTCAGAGGATTTATCAGAAGGAGAATCGGAATAAAAGTTCATAACACCTACATTTATTGCCTGTGTGGCAGAGGCATCACTGTTCAGAACAAATAACAGAACTATCAGAAAAACAACAAATTTTGACACTTTAAAGAACCTCCTTTTTTACAAAAAAAATCTCTCTGAATATATTCTACAATGTTAAAAAGACTTTTTCAATAATAGATTTTTACACTTTTTTAAAAATTTTCAGGTGTTAGGTTCTGGGTGTTTGGTCAGGAAGATTAAAACCCAGACCCCAGAACCTATTCAAATACTGCAAAAAAATTTTAAAGTAAGGGAAGTCGCGTTACTTTATTATATTGGCCTGTATTTTATAATTTATTATAATTTACTATTTTTCCGGCTCAGGATTTTCTTTTATAGTTTCCTCTTTCCCTGTATTTTCGTCAGTTTTCTCCTTGATTACTTCTTTATCAGTATTCTCTCCGGTTTTCTCCTTGATAACTTCTTTACCGGTATTTTCCAGAGGTTTTTCTTTAATAACTTCCTCTTTGCAGGTTTTCTCTTCAATAAATTTTATCAATTCCTCTATATCAGCCAGATGTATGTCATAACTTATTAGAATTTAAGTCGTCGTGACGCGTCACGGGTTTAATCCCTGCGCATCACGCATTACGCTTTACGCATTACGAGGTCATTATTTATGGATAGTTATGAAACTAACTATAATCTTTTTCGGACATTACTTTTTACACTTACTCTAAAATCATTGTGGTAAAAATAAAGATATGATAAAATAATTTTTACGAAATTATTAAGGGCAAAATAGAAAAAGTAAAGATAGATACTCATGAAGAAATTATTTATTCTCTCGATAATATAGAAAAAGACAGAGAATATAACAGATTATAGTGTATTTCATAACTTATTAGAATTTAAGTCGTCGTGACGCGTAACGCGTGACGCGTGACGGGTTTAATCCCTGGGCATCACGCATTACGCTTTACGCATTACGAGGTCATTATTTATGGATAGTTATGAAATTAACTATAACATTGAAAATAGGAGGGAGAAAATTCTGGAAATTCAGCAATAATCCAGACGAATTTTAAAGGTTATGAAAGAATATAAAATAAAACTCGGTGAAGCACCTGCTCTCATAGTGCACAGAAATAGCATTGAGAAAGCGGCAGAAAAAGGTACGATTCTTTTCTATCATGGTCTTAAAGCATGTAAAGAAACAAACATGAAGGAACTGGTAAGTCTTGCAGAGAGAGGATTTCTTGCTGCAGGTATAGATAATGCGGGACATGGAGAAAGATCATACAGTGATCTTGAAGAAAGGATGAAAAAGAATAATTCCTTTGAAGAAACTTTCCTCACTATGGTTCGACAGACTTCAGAAGAAATTCCTCTTGTAATTGACGAACTTGTGAAAAAAGGTATTACAGATCCTGAAAAAATAGGTGTCTGCGGTATTTCTATGGGAGGCTACATAACCTATGGTTCGGTTCTATATGAAAAAAGAATAAAAGCAATAGCACCTGTTCTTGGTTCTCCCAAATGGAAATCTTCCATCAATTCAAGTCCGCAAAATCATCCGGAAAAATTTTATCCTGTAGCACTTCTTGCCCAGAATGCCGGACAGGACAGCTGTGTTCCGCCGCAGTTTGCTAGAGATTTTCACAGGGTACTTCTTCCCTATTATAAAGAATCTCCTGAAAGAATCTCTTATATTGAATACCCACGGTCAGACCATTTTATGATTGAAGAAGAATGGAACGAACTGTGGAAAAATGTACTTCTATGGTTTGAAACATTTATCAATTAATGCCTTCCAGGAGTAAGAATATTATTTACATTGTATTTCATAAACTTATTAGAATTTAAGAGAGTCGTGAGTAGTGAGTCGGCAATCTTCCACTCACGACTCACGACTCACGATTCCGGCCCGAGCATTTTTTCGGGCCTTACAACAGAAGAAAATTCTTCTTCCGAAAGGAATCCAAGTTCAAGGCACGCTTCCTTTAAAGTTTTTCCTTCATTATGAGCCTTGAGAGCAATCTGTGCCGCCCTGTCATAACCTATAACAGGTGAAAGAGCTGTCACAAGCATAAGGGAATTATTTAAATAAGCGTCAATTTTCTCTTTATTTACTTCAAGACCTTTTATGCAGTAATCAGTAAAGGTTCTGCAACTATCTGTAAGAAGTCTTATAGAATACAGGAGGTTGTGAATAATCACAGGTTTAAATACATTTAATTCAAAATTCCCCTGACTTCCTGCCACCGTTATGACAGTATCGTTTCCTATCACCTGGGCACATATCATGGTTAATGCTTCGCACTGTGTGGGATTTACCTTACCGGGCATTATAGAAGAACCCGGTTCATTGGAAGGAAGTATTAATTCAGAAAGGCCGCATCTGGGACCGGAACCGAGCCAGCGAATGTCATTTGCTATTTTCATTAAAGAACATGCAGTAGTTTTTAAAGCTCCGCTGGCCATAACAAGAGGATCATGACAGGAAAGAGCGGAGAATTTATTCTTTGCCGGAACAAAGGGCAGGTAAGTAAAGTGTGAAATTTTTTTGGCCACCATTGAAGCAAAATCACGATGGGTATTGACCCCTGTTCCTACAGCAGTACCGCCTATGGCGAGTTCATAGATATCTGTCAGTGTTTCCTTGAGTCTTTCTATATTCTGCTCAATCTGCGATACATAAGAAGAAAATTCCTGTCCCAATGTCACAGGCACAGCATCCATAAGATGAGTTCTTCCGATTTTTATAATATGTTCAAATTTTTTTGATTTCTCAGAAAGGGCATCTACAAGATACATTAAAGAAGGTATAAGTCTGTTAAAGATCTCTTCTCCTGCGGCAATGTGCATGGCAGAAGGGAAGGTATCATTTGAAGACTGCCCCATATTCACATCATCATTGGGGTGGACAGGTTTTTTACTACCCATTACCCCTCCCGATATTTCTATTGCTCTGTTGGCAATCACTTCATTTACATTCATATTTGTCTGGGTTCCGCTCCCTGTCTGCCAGATAGTCAGGGGAAAATGGCCATTAAGTTTTCCTTCAATTACTTCCTGAGATGCCTGAATAATAAGTCTGGCTTTTTCTTCCGAAATTTTACCAAGTTCGAGATTAACCTGTGCACAGGCAAGTTTTAAAATACCGAAGGCCCTTATTAATTCCGGCGGCATAATATCATAACCGGCAGGGAAATGAATGATCGCCCTCTGTGTCTGGGCTCCCCAGTATTTATCGGAAGAAACTTCTATTGCTCCCATAGTGTCATATTCCGTACGGGTAGGTTTTTCATCTGGTGACATTTTTATTACCTCCTCATGATATGTCAGGAATCAATCCCATCAGATCCTTAAAAATGTTTTTACTCTTTTTTATCAATAATTTTAAATATAATAATACCGGTAAAAGTCATATGAACATATATCAAAAGATTTATCAAAATAAGACACAACTTGGCCAATGCAGTCTCCGGTACTATATCATTGTTATTACCTGTAATACAGGATGTAATAAAGTAGAGAATATCAATAAATATATAAGATCTATGTTCAAATTTTATAAAATTATTATATACTCCTGATAAAGAAAATATGATAAGTGTGAAAGATATTACACAGGCTGCGAAATAAATCAGTGCCATGATAATGTCACTTTTTACAGGATGATAATCTTTTTTGAAGATCCTTCTTGATAGTAATAAAAAACCGGGGGCAATAAGAATAAGATAAAATAATAAAGATATTATTCCTGTAACAAAATAATATCCCCTGTCTTTCAGAGCATCCTGAATATATTTAAGATAATACAGACCTGCTCTGAGATGGAGCAGAATAATCCGACCATAATAAAGCTGGTATTTAAAAGGAACGAGAAAATATATTAAAGAGCCAGAAAGACATAAAACAATTACAGACAGTATAATTACATTTATATTAGAAAAATTTTTTTTCTGTTTCTTAGATTTTCTTGACATATTATATATAAAGCCACAGATTTTTCATACCTGTAGTTAAGATTCTTATGGTAATATATGTATGGCCCGGTAGAAATATTCAATAAGAAACCCTATTAACCTTTCACATGTAAAAAATTACCTTATATTTTGTTAAAGAAACGGAAAAGCCAGATAGATTTCTCTTATATTTCACACCAGGTAACACAGTGAATCTTATTATCGCTTCTCATATTACTGACCTGAGCATAAGCATGTAATAAAGGTTCTTATCCCGTCACACATGACGCGTAACAAGAGTGTATATGTATTATTTATGCTTACCTCAATAATTGAATAATTCCGGTTCTATTTATTTTTCATAATTACAGGTATTTTCTTCGGCATTGTATAATAATATACATAAAAAAGGAGAAGAAAAATTCTGCCAGTCATGCGGGAAAAAGAGTCAGGGGAAAAATAAATACTGTAACAGTTGCGGAATAGAATTTTAATAAATAAGAACTTCACGCCCTGCGGGCGAGTTGTTTAAAATGAAAATTCCTATATATTAAATTTATATTCAGGAGGTTTAGATTATGAAATTACACAGAACAATCACAGGCATGATTCATATTGATCCTTTACCGGGCACACCAAAATATGGCGGTAACTTTACGTCTATTTTAAAAAAAGCAAAAGAAGAAGCGGCAATGTACAGAGATGCAGGGGTGGATATGATTGCCATTGAAAATATGCATGATGTGCCTTATTTAAAACAATATGTCGGCCCGGAAATCATATCGGCCATGTCAGTAACAGGTTATGAAGTAAAAAACACATCACGTCTTCCCTGCGGTATACAGATACTGGCAGGAGCGAATAAAGAAGCCCTTTCATCAGCCCTCGCAGGGGGACTGGATTTTGTCAGGGTGGAAGGTTTTGTCTTTTCTCATATAGCAGATGAAGGTTTTATAGACGGATGTGCCGGGGAATTATTGCGCTATAGAAAACAGATAGGAGCAGAGCATATAAAAATTTTTACGGATATAAAGAAAAAACACTCGTCTCATGCCATAACATCCGACGTAAATATAGGAGAAACTGCCCATGCCGCAGAATTTTTCCTGAGTGACGGCGTTATAGTGACGGGAAGTACAACAGGTTCTCCTGCAGACCTGGAAGAACTCAGGCAGGTAAAAGAAAGCGTGAAAATTCCTGTTCTGGTAGGCTCCGGTGTAACTTATGAAAATATTCAGTCCTATCTGGACATAGCAGACGGACTCATAGTAGGTTCCTATTTTAAATATGACGGACACTGGAGTAAAGGTGTGGATTTCAAAAAGGTTAAACGATTTATGGATAAGGTTAATAAGATTCGTAACGGGTAAAGCGTAACAGGTGGGTCGTGATGCGTGATGCGTATTTGATCCCAGGGCGTTTAATTAAACGCCACTACTCACTCTTCACTCTTCACAACTCACGACTCACCAATCACCAATCACCAATCATCAGGATTTCCATAAATCCTTTAATTCCCGTGCATAAGGTATGGCTTTCTGCCCTCCACAGGCACGGCATTTAAGTCCTGCTACAAGAGAGGCAAATCTCAGGTTTTCAGGAACATCATAACCAAGAGTAAGTCCAAAAGCGAAGGTTCCGTGAAATACATCTCCTGCACCTGTAGTATCTACTACATTTTCTATGGTATAAGCCTTCTGATAGACAAAATCTCTGCCATCCCAGGCAATAGAACCTCTGTCGCCCATAGTAGCAACTATCAGTTCTGAATGATACATGTTCCAAATAGCTTTCAGAGCGACTTCCACGTCTGTTTCCCCTGTATATTCTAAAAGGTACTGTACCGGCACTATATGATGGGTACCTTTCTGGAAAAGTTTATCATTACAGGGCTTTTCTCTCTCAATATCTGTAACTACAGGTATCCCTGCTTTTTCTGCCAGAGAAGCGGCAAATGCAGAAGCTTTCCCGTGGTAATTATCTGTCATAATAACCTTTGAGGACATTATTAAATCCGGAGGTATATCTTCAGGTTCAAGTAACCTTCTGGTGCCACCCGTAAAAAAAATAGCTCTTTCACCTGTATGTTCAATACATGCGCAGAATGATAAAAGAGAGGTCTTCCCGGGATCTTTGAGAAGACAGGAAATATCTATCCCTTCCTGAGAAAGACTTTTTCTTATCATGTCTCCATAATAATCATCACCGCATATTTCAATAATTGCAGCATGTCCTCCCAGACGGCTTACTGCTGTAAGAGCAGTGGCTATCTGTCCTCCAGGATGTTCTTCAAAATTCTTCATTGGAGATTTATCTCCCGGGAAAGGATAATCTTTAACTGTGCCTATGAGATCCCATGCTGCACAGCCTATACCTGTAACATCAATTTTTTTATTATTCATAATCTATTGACCCGAGCATAAGCATGTAATAAAAATTTTCCTCCCGTCA
>JAKPQU010000435.1 GCA_029555925.1 Bacillota bacterium | reverse complement strand
CCAAGAGACTATAATTCAGCTATATATATAAAGGACTTGGGCCTGGAGTCCTTGAGCATGGAAGCTCTAGAAGCCCCCGCTATAATCCGTTAGGATTTAGCGGTTGGAGCGGTCACTTTTTATAGAATATAATCTATTACTGATCAGAGCATAAGCATTTAATAAACGCTTCCCTCCCGCATAACGCGTCAGGAGAACATATATGAATTATTTATGCTTACCTCAGTAATTCTTTTTTATAGCACAGGATTTTTTCAGGATTATGAGACTGAATATAATAATTTTCAGGGGAGGTATTTATTATGGAAAGTCCGGATATCTCTGGAAAACCGGGAAGAGATGAAGAAAGCCTTACACTTGTTGATAGAGAGATACCTGATAATGAAGTGATGTCTGAAGAGAAAACTTTTTTGGATAAAAGCGATGGCACCTTTGAAGACAAAACTTTTTTGGATAAAGGTGATTTACCTGCTCATGGCAGTTCAGCCACATGGTCTGTCGGAGATGTTATAGACAGCCTTTATCGTGTGGAAAATATAGTAACAGGTGGTATGGGTGTAATATATTTTGTAGACCATCTTAAGTGGGGTATAAAACTGGTTGTAAAATCTCCCCGCGAAGAATTTCTATCGGGAGAAAATAAAGCCCGTTTTATAAGAGAAGCTGAAACATGGGTTGACCTGGGAAAACATCCGAATATTGCCACTGCTTTTTATGTGAGAGAAATGCAGGGTATACCTAGGATATTTATAGAATATGCAGACGGAGGTAGTCTCTCTGACTGGTTGAAAGAAGAAAAGCTCAGAGATTTACCTGATGTGCTGGATTTTGCCATTCAATTCTGTTCCGGTATGGCTTATGCCCATTCCAGAGGCCTTGTTCACCGTGATATCAAAGCAGATAATGTATTGTTAATGAAAGACGGTACGGTAAAGATTACTGATTTCGGCCTTGTGAAAACAAAAAAACACGATGGAGAAGCTATTTCTCTTCCTTCTTTAGAAAAGCCGTCTTCCGTAAGCCACCAGGAATGGCAGACCCTTACGTCTGCTACTGCTGTGGGAACACCGCCATATATGCCTCCCGAACAGTGGACAGGGGCAGATAAAACCGATAGAAGATCCGATGTATATTCCTTTGGTGTAATGTTATATGAAATGATCTGCGGAAGAAGACCTTTTGTTAAAGAACCTGATAATCCCTATCCTACTGTTATTGCCTACCAGATGATGCACAGATTTACTCCTCCTCCTGATCCAGACCAGTTTCGTGACGGAATCCCGAAAACATTGAAGAATTTATTGATGAAATGTCTGGAAAAAGATTCTAAATGCAGATATTCATCTTTTGAAGAAATTCAGGATGTCCTTACACTGGTTTACAGGGAAATAAGCGGAAAAGATTATGAGAGAACACTTCCGGGAGAAGCGGAGCTTAAAGCGGAAGATCTTAATAACAGAGCTCTGTCGTATCTTGATCTCGGAAAAAAGCAGGATGCAAGGAAATTTCTTGAAGAAGCAGTTAAGATAGACCCTCATTCCCTTTGCGCAAATATTAATCTCATACTTTTACTTACAGATGAAGGATGGGACAGCTATGAAAATATTTTACTTCGCTTCAAGTCAGTAAGGGAAGGAAACCCGGATAATCCTTTACCCTATTATTATGAAGCCATATTTGAACTGCTCCATGGTAATCCCCATAATAGTCTTTCTTTAATCAATAAATCTATGGAACTGGATAAATTGAACGGAATGCTTTTAAATCTTAAAGGAATAATCCTGACAGATCTGAAGAAATATGACGAAGCTTTAAAGGTTTTCTGTGAAGCAATTAATATAGATAAAGAAAATATGGAATATCTCAGGAATTATGCTGCTTCCCTTTATTATAATGGAAGAGGGCAGGAAGCCTGTGATGAGTTCAGCAAACTTCTGGATTTATACCCCGGTGACAGTAATTTAAAGATAGATCTCTCTGTTGCAATGACAGGAATAAAAAATTTTGATGGAGCCAGGGCATTACTTGAAGAAGTGCTTGACCTTAATCCTCAGTCTCTCAGGGCAAATCTCTATATGGGGGAAATGCTTACAGGTAAAGGAACATTTGTACCTTCTTTTCACTCGTTTTCCCCGTCGCGCGACTGCGGAATTGCTTTAAAGTATTTGCAGAAAGCCTGTACACTCGCACCTTATGTCCCGAGAGTTATTGAAAGTTTCAGTGAATGTTCCGGTGACAGAATTCCTCCGTCCTGTGTAATGCTTCCGAGGAAGACAGAAGGAGACCTTGTTTATCCTGAAGGAGGAGAGATAAAGAAGTTCGAAGGTGCAGGAGGGAAGATAACAGGAGTAAGTTTTTCAGGAGAATACCTTGCTGTATCCTGTAATACTGACAGTTTACTTGAATTCTGGGATCTGAGAGACAGAAAATCTATAAAGAAGGTGTCTGAAGAATCTTCTTATATGAAATTTGAAGCTCTTGATGTGGCAGTATCTTCAAGGTATATAGCTTCTGCTCACAGTGATGACACCGTAAGATTATGGCATAAAGAAACAGGTGAATTTATAAGGTCTTTTTACGGCCATGCAAATATAGTAAGAAGCATACATTTTTCGCCTGACGGAACATTACTTGCTTCTTCCGGAGCAGATGAAGTGTTACATATATGGGATGTAGAGAGCGGTAAATCTTTAATTACTGCAGGTAAAAATACGGGACTTATCTACTGTGTCAGATTTTCTCCCGGCGGGACTTTTGTGGCTACAGGCACTCAGAAAAATTCTCTTCAATTATGGCATGTAAAGTCAGGTGATTGTTACAAACAGTTTTCCGGTCACAACGGGCCTGTATTAAGTATAGCTTTCAGTCCTGACGGAAAATATATTCTCTCCGGAAGTGAAGATAAGACATTGAAATTATGGGATATAGATAAAGGAGTATGTATTAAAACTTTTTCAGGCCATGACAGTTCTGTAGAGAGTGTTGATTTTTCACCTTATGCCTTTCATGTAGCATCAGGATCCAGTAACGGCTCCGTAAAAATCTGGGATATTTCTACAGGTAAACCTGTAAGAACTATTTCGGAACACACTTCTTCAGTTACATCTGTAAAATTTTCTCCATCAGGCCGATATATCCTTACTGCAAGCAGAGATAAAACACTCAGATATATATATCTGCCTTTTAAGAGTGATAAAATTTACAATGCCACTTACAGAAGAGAATATTTAATAGTAAAACCCAGAACTGTAGAGGAAAGCCTCAGGGATGTAGAAGCTTTTGAAAAATTCCTGTCAGAAGGAGAAAAAAAGCTCGGAACAGGTGAATGGAAAGAAGGTCATGATATCTTCAGAAAAGCTCTTAATATACAGGGGTTTTCTAAAGATGGACGGGCTCTCACGGGACTTCATAAAGCAGGAGAAGGAGGAAACAGAGAAAGTGTCAGAAGTGTATGGCTTTTTAAAATATTTTCCGATTCTCCGGGAGGAATACGTAATGTTTCCGTATCAGATAATAACCTTGTTGTATATGGTGGCCCTGATAAAACTGTAAGGGTGAAAAAACTTCAGACAGGAGAGACTTTAAAAAGTTTTTCAGACATGGGAGAAATTGTCTCAATTTCCAGAGAAGGAAAATTTGTTCTCTCTATAAGTGAAGATAAAAAATTTAAGTTCCATGACCTCTCGGAAGATAAATCTTTAAGAATTCTTTCTGAAAATCTTGATTGTAAGAGCCTGAATATATTTCCCGGATCTTTTTATGCTGTAACAGGCGGAGGTATGACTGACAGTACTGTAAAAATGTGGAATATAGAAAGCGGAGAATGTCTGAGAACCCTTAAAGGCCATTCATCATCCGTGGAAACTGTAGTTTTATCGAAGGACGGCCGTTATCTTTTATCAGGCAGTGATGACAAGACATTAAAACTCTGGGATGTAGAAAGCGGAAAATGTAAGGCAAATTTTCAGGGACATACCCTGCCTGTTACTGGTGCCGATATGGCTCCTGATTGTACCGTAATGGTATCTTCTTCTCAGGACAGAACTGTAAGATTGTGGGAGATAAGAAGTGAAAAGTGTCTTAATATACTCAGAGAACATAAGGGTGAAGTCACGTCGGTAGCTTTTTCACCTGACGGAAAATTCATAGTGTCAGGAAGTGCTGATAATACTGCAAGAATCTGGAATACAGATACCGGAGAATGTCTACGAACACTGGAAGGATACAGTTCTACTGTTACAGATGTAAAATTCTCGCCTGACGGCAGGTATATTATTACGGCATCTGCCGACGGAAGGATACATATCTGGGAAATTGACTGGAACTGGAGTTTTTCAAAAGAAATAATTCGTCAGGAAAAAACGGCCATTATGCCTCTTGAGCTGGTAATAGAGGCTAAAGATGAACTGATAGCAGATGCAACCAGATATGTGAAAGATACAAAGCAAGAAAAGAGTATAATGAGTATTATAGGAATATGCGCTCTCGCAGTAATAGTAATATTTCTGGCTTTTATACCTTCATGTATAAGAGATTCTAAAAAGGGTAAGGCCAGATTTCTTATGAAAAAGCTTTACGAACAGAAATTTGACCCTGATGTGGGGCGATGGAATATGAATGCAAAAATGCTTCTCGACCTGGGTGATCCTGCAATAGATGTTGTTGTAGACGAAGGTCTTAGCGATAAAAAGGGTATGGGCCAATTGAATGCATTGAAACTTATAGATATGTTTAAAAATATGGAATATGTAAAGAAAAAGGCAAAAAATCCATTGATAAAACTTCTTTCTGACAGTGATCCTGCTGTAAGAGGTGAAGCTGCAAGGCTTATAGGAAAATATGGTTTTCTCGAAGCCCTGCCTTCCCTTAAAGAAGCCCTGGATTTTGAGAATAATGGTAGATGGTCTGACGTGGAGATGGAGTTGATTGAAACTAAAAAAATACAGGCCTACGCAGGAGGAGGAAGAACAGCAGGACAGCCCAATAAGATATTTTATTATGAGTGTAGTGGCTGCCATGGTGAAATGCAATTTAAACCGGAGGAGATTTGTGCAGAAGCCAGATTGAAGCCATGGGACTATACACGAACTACAATGAAAAAAGCAGTCGAAATGCTTCAATGATTTACTGTAACAGGCTACCTGCCCGCCTTTGGCCGGGTAGAACAATATGATAATCGTAGACGCATCACGCGTCACGCGTCACGCGTCTACGATCCTATGTGAATCTATGTTTTGATGCAGTAGAGCTGCTTGCAGCATCAGGAATATTGATAGAACGTCGTGTGGGGGGCTGATTTGTGGCTGTAATAGTTGCTCCTCCTGCAGTTTCAATAGAAACTCCCTTTGATTGGATTTTACATTCACTTACTGACTGAAATATACACTCATAAAACGCTGCAACCTGTTTTTTTGAGAGATATTCTTCTGATAATTTACCTGTATTAAGCCAGGCTACTGTAATATCTCTGGCAATTTCTTTATCGATTGAAGACATTACTAAATCTACCTCCTTATTAAAGGTCGTGACGCGTGACGCGTGACGCGTGACAGGTGGTATTCCGACCGAACTTTTCTGTCACTCATATTACTTTTTCTCCACATTTTCGAGTCTTCCTTCAATCTCACTGGAAACAGGACTGTGTTCCTGAAAATATTTTATAATAGCATCTCTTATTGGCATTATATTTTGAAGATTTTCGCCTTTTTTAAAGCTTTCATAGCCATCTCCTCCTATAGCAAGGAAATCTGCAGTAGTAACCCTGTAGATCTTTTCATCTTCCAGAGGCTGATTGTTTACCAGTATTTCCACTATTTTTTTCGCTCCCGGTTTTGAAAAATCGTATTTAATCTTTAAGCCTGAAACCTGCAGTATTGCATGGGAGCCGTTAAAGGTCGTTTCAATTATCTCTTTTATATATTTGCCCTTTAGATCCATGCTGATAAGCATATTCTCAAAAGGATAGACTCCGTAAATTTTTTCTATTGTCACCGGGCCTGCAGGAATATCTTCTCTTAGCCCTCCTGTGTTGATAAAAGCTATGTCTGCTTCTCCTGTGATTCTCATAATATCTGCTGCAAGATTGCCCAGGTTACATTCTTTTGTATTGGATTTGGTAAGATTTACAGATGCTTCTCCTATTACTTTTTCTCCGAAACTTTTATATTTTTCTTTGTATTTATCGAGTAATGTTTTTACTTCTATGTCCGGTTCTATCTGACTGTCCAGAATTTTTATAAGTTCACCTCTGTAACTGACTATTTTTTTCTTTTCTTTATCTACTTCTAATTCAGTTTTACCCAGATATGCAAGGTAACAGCCTGCCTGAATAATAAGAGTATTGTTTTTCATCACAGGAGTTTCAATTGCTTTGTGGCTGTGAGCTCCTACTATGATATCCATATCGGGTACTTTGCCGGAAAGTTCCAAATCTTCTTTATAACCGAGATGAGAAATTACGATTATTAAATCCGCTTTATGTATTTCTTTTAAAACAGGTATATAACATCTCAGGGTTTCTTCTGCAGATAAGAAATTATATTTTTCCTTTGAACATTCAGGACTTAATACTGTTGTATCGGTACAGGCAATCCCTATAATTCCAATTCTTATGCCATTTATATCTTTTAAAATATATGGTTTTGTCCCCGGAATAAAATTACCGCTTTCTCTTTCTATTACGTTGGCGGCAAGCATTGGAAATCTAGCTGTATTTATCATACCTGAAAGTTTTTCTGCTCCCCAGTCGAAATCATGATTGCCCAGAGCTGAACAATCGTATCCCACGGTATTCATCAGTTCTATTACAGGTATTCCATAGGCAAGATTTGAATAAAGACTCCCCTGGGCAATATCTCCTCCGTCCAGGAGCAGGGCTTCCGGATGTTTAGCTCTTTCCTCTTTAATTAATGTACTGAGATATTCAAAACCTCCTATATTTTCAGGTGCAGGAGCTATTCTGCCGTCCTCATAGGGATATATATGGCCATGTATGTCGTTTGTATGTAAAAGGACGATTTTTACTGTTTCTTCTCCAAAAACGAAATTGATACTTATTGACATAAATAAAATTAAAATAAGAACAGGAATTTTGTAGTTTACCATTAATAAAGACACTCCTTTTTTATCATAACGCGCGGCGTGAGGATAATTATAATTTAACTATATATATTATTTTCCTTTTTACATATAAATCCTTTTAAGAGTAAAAAAACTTTTCTTGTATAATATTTCATGTTATAATTTTTTATCTTGTTATTGGACAGAGAAGTTACTCTTATAATAAAAGATCTACTTAAAAGGCTATACTTTCGCACTTTTTTATAAAACCTTTGATTTTATTGACTTCAGTTAAAACATAAAACTTAATAAATTCAAAGCTTTTTCTGAAATCTGCGAAAGTATAGTTAAAAGGTTTCATTTCGGTTTTTTCCCCGATACCGCTCACGGGAGGAAAACCTTTATTACCTGTTTATGCTCAGGTCATTAAAATTTCACATAATCTTCATCTTCAATATCAGAACCTGCAAGCTTAATCTCAAATCCTGAATTATTTCCTCCTCCTTCGATTCCTTTTACAGGTTTGGCTTTAATGGCCTTTCTGGCTGTTTGTGAAGTGCCAAGCATTTTCTGTGATCTATCATCTACTTTGAAAAAATCTATAATATTTTGAAGTTGATGTGCCTGCGAGGAAAGTTCTTCAGTAGTGGAAGCCATTTCTTCCGCCATAGAGGCATTCTGCTGTATTATCTGATCCAGTTGCTGTATTGCTTTATTTATCTGCTCCGCTCCTGTATTCTGTTCAGTACTGGCAGCACTTATTTCCTGAACCAGTTCTGCTGTCTTCTGGATATCAGGAAGAATTTTTGAAAGCATCTCTCCTGCCTTTACCGCTACTTCCACACTTGCAGAAGCAAGGTGGCTTATTTCTTTTGCAGCCTGCTGACTTCGTTCGGCAAGTTTACGCACTTCTGCTGCAACAACTGCAAAACCTTTACCATGTTCACCTGCCCTTGCAGCTTCTATTGCCGCATTCAGGGCAAGCATATTTGTCTGACGGGCAATTTCTTCAATAATTGATATCTTACCTGCAATTTCTTTCATTGCATCCACTGTTTCCGAAACTGCTTTACCACCTTCTCTTGCATCTTCTGCAGATTTAATTGCAATCTTTTCCGTCTGGGCTGCATTATCTGCATTTTGTTTTATATTTGAAGCCATTTCTTCCATAGAAGAGGAAGCTTCCTCTGCAGAAGCTGCCTGTTTACCTGCACCGTCCGAAATATTTTCGGCACTGGCACTCATCTGTACACTTCCTGTTGCTACATTGTCTGCAGCGGTTTTTACATTCATTACTACTTCCCGAAGTTTTATTACCATCTGTTTTAATGCCTGCATTAGTTTATCCTGTGCCGAACGTTCCCTCGTGTCCACCATTAAATTACCTGTTGCAATTTCTTCCGCCATACTGGTAATATTATTCAGTGTTCCTATAAGAACATTCAGATTATTTTTTATTTCGTTGAAATCACCTTTGTATTCTGCAGTAATAATAGGAGGCATGTCTCCTTTACTGATACGGTCAACATATTCTGCAGATACATTGAGAGGCCCTATGACTGCGTCGAGAGTTTTATTTATACCTTCTACAATTTTCCTGTAATCACCGTGATGTTTTGCAGCATCTGCCCTTATGTCTAGTTTACCTTCTGTGGCAGCCAGAACAAGTATATTGGCATCACCTACCAGGGTATTGATATTATCAATACAGTTGTTCAGATTGTTCTTTATTGTATTGAAGTCTCCGTTATAGGTATCAGTTATTTTATGAGGCATGTCTCCTTTACTTATACGGTCTATGTAATTGGCAGCCACATTGAGAGGGCCTATGACCGCATCCAGTGTTTTATTTACACCTTCTACAATCTTCCTGTAATCTCCTCCATGTTTTGACGCGTCTGCTCTTGTGTCCAGTTTCCCTTCCACTGCGGCACGGGATAATATATTGGCATCTGTAACAAGTGCATTTATGGCATCGATACAGGTATTCAGATTATTTTTAATTTCATTAAAATCGCCGTTATATTTATCTGTAATCTTAGGCGGAATATCGCCTTTTGCTATTCTGTCCACATATTCTGCAGCCACATTGAGAGGGCCTATGACCGCATCCAGTGTTTTATTAACACCTTCCACAATCTTTCTGTAATCTCCTCCATGTTTTGACGCATCTGCCCTTGTGTCCAGTTTGCCGTCCACTGCAGCAATGGATAGTGTATTTGCATCTGTAACAAGGGCATTTATGGTGTCGATACATGTATTTAAATTATTTTTTATCTCATTGAAATCACCGTTATATTTATCTGTAATCTTAGGCGGAATATCGCCTTTTGCTATTCTGTCCACATATTCTGCAGCTACATTCAGAGGGCCTATGACTGCGTCCAGTGTTTCATTGATTCCGATAACAATAGCCCTGAATTCAAAGTTAATTCTTTCCGGATTTCCTCTTGTATCCAGTTTCCCTGCCAGAGCTGAATCTATGAGGCACTTTGTTTCTTCCAGGAGAGTGTTTATTATACCTGTAATATTTGAGGAAATATATGCTCCTGAGCCGATGGCAATAATTAAACCTGCTATGATGGCAATAACCATGATTAATACGGCAGTACCGGCACTTCTGCAATTATTGTCAGATGTATTTTTTGCATCTTCTTCCATTGAGCCAATTATTTTATCGATAGAATCTCTTACTGCATTTGAACTTTTTGCACCTGTTCCGTCGAGTATTGCTATGGCTTCCGTATCTTTATTTATTTTCGCAAGATTAATCATTTCATCCATATCGTCTTCATAGGTTTTTATTAAGTCTTTCACTGTACTCAATTCTTTTCTTAAATTTTCCGGTAACTTTTTCCTTTCCAGTTCAGCTATATCTTTATGCATAATTTCCGAAAGTTCTTTTATTCTGTCTTCGTTCTTTTTAATCCCTTCCTGATCGTTACTTCTGATCATATCTCTCATGTTTACACGGATTCTATGAAAAGACATGGCTGCGTCCATTACATTTTTTAATCCCATTGTAATATTTTCATAAAGAGATGTATCTGCATTGTCTATTGCTTTTATATATACTATACCTGTTATACCTATAAGAGATGCAATAATGGCAAGTATTACGAAGGCTGCCATTACTTTTGTGCCTATTTTAATATTACTTAACATAAAAAAACCTCCCTGTTAATAATTTATAATTGTTTTTACCTTACTGTTTTTCATCATTTCCCTGCATTATTATCAGTTCTTCCGAAGAGAAAACCCTGTCAATATCAAGTATTATAATAAATTTTTCTTCTTTTTTTCCCATGCCTTTTATGAATTCCGTTTTCAGCCTCATTCCTATTTTGGGAGGCGGTTCTATCTGTTCCGGGTCCAGTTCAAATACTTCCTGGACAGAATCTACAAGAGCACCGAGTATTACATTGTCGTTGTCAAGCGTGACTTCTACAATGACAATACATGTATTGACAGTCCTGTCAATTTTGTTCATACCGAATTTTGTCCTCATGTCTATCACAGGGACAACACTTCCTCTCAGATTTATAACACCTAACATAAATTCCGGCATTTGAGGGACTCTCGTAATTTTTGTATAATCCAGAACCTCTCTTACTTTTGATATATCCAGGGCAAATAATTCTCCGTCAAGGATAAATGTCAGATACTGCCTTGTTTCTGAAATTCCCGGTACGGCCATTTTATAAAACCTCCTTATATTCTATTTTTTATACTTCTTCCGTATCTCCCTGAAGCATTATAAGTTCTTCCGTGGAAAATACTCTGTCAATATCCAGTATTATAATGAATTTTTCCTCTTTTTTTCCCATACCTTTTATGAATTCTGTTTTCAGTCTCATACCTATTTTGGGAGGTGGTTCTATCTGTTCAGGGTCTAGTTCAAAGACTTCCTGAACAGAATCTACAAGAGTGCCGAGTATTACATGTTCATCATCCAGTGTAACTTCCACGATTACAATACAGGTATTGACAGTCCTGTCAATTTTGTTCATTCCGAATTTTGTCCTCATATCTATCACAGGAACAACACTGCCTCTCAGATTTATAACACCTAACATAAAGTCAGGCATCTGAGGGACTTTTGTAACCTTTGTATAATCCAGTACCTCTCTTACTTTTGATATATCCAGGGCAAACAATTCTCCATCAAGGGTAAAAGTTAAATACTGTCTTGTTTCTGTTATGCCTGAAACAGCCATTTTATTCAGCCTCCTATGTATTATGAATTCAACTATATAATTTATTATCGGTTATAATAAAAAAAAACTTTAGAGTAGTTCTAAAAAGTTTTGTCCTAAAGTTTCTCTACATACTCGCAATTAGTACCGTAACAGGTAAAATGGTATCCGTAAAAAGCTTCTGCCTGGCGGGCTCTGGAGAAGAAAAATTAGTTTTTTATATAGGAATTAAAAATTAAATAAGGGCTAATTTATTGTCTGTAAAACAAATTAAATAAGGCAAATTATTTTTCTTCGTAAGAGCCTGTCAGGTAGAAGCTGATAAATGGTTACGAATTTACCTGTTACGGTACTTAGAGCCTATCCGAAAAGTAATATTTTTTTAATCCTTTCAACTGCCAGGTTCTGGAGAAAAATATATACTGTATTAACAGCCAGTTATAAATTATACTATTTAGCTTTAGACATAGTAGTCTGCCTGTCTGGTGTTCCGGAGAAAAAAATATCACGGCAGCACAGGTATATTTTATTGAATTATAATGTAAAGTACCATGATATAAGCTGTAACTGTTATAAACGTTCCAGTTTAGATTTTTTTCGGAGGAGCATCAGGCAGGCAGACAGTATTTACCTATTATTCAAATTGTTCAGTTTAATTAAAGCAATTTTATATGAAAATGATGAAGTTTGCACCTTCACTGGATGTTGATTTTCATATTTGGT
>JAKPQU010000425.1 GCA_029555925.1 Bacillota bacterium | reverse complement strand
AGTAAAGTCCCAGCAAGCCCGGCAGCCTTTCCTATGCGACCGTTTTTTACAAGATAATTCAGTGTTGTCACATTGAACTGCATAAAAGCCGAAGCTTTTATGTCGGGCAGAACCTCCATGACCTGTTCATAAGTCCAGCCTTTTTCCCTTATGAGCTCTACAACCTTTTCAGCAATTAAATACGACTCAATAGAAACGGACTCTGTATCGATAATTTTAATGTTTGCTGAAGGAACCATATTTTTTGCCAGTAGGCATGTATTTATGAGACCAGACATTTTTGAAGAAAAGTGTATATCGATTATTTCATCGTATTTCTGAGCGACAATATCTTCATACTTCTTTACAACGTAGCCGACCGAAGGATGTGCGGTGTGAAATTCTTTGGCTTTGGTTATTATTTTGTAGAAGTCATCTTTTTTTATATCTTCACCATCTGTATACTCTTTCTCATCAATGACTATTTTCATTCCCATAAAATTCAATTTGTACTTTTCAATAAAAACCGGACTCGGGTCACATCCGCTGTCGACAATAATAGCCGTCCTCTTCATCTCTTACCTCCTTTGAATAATAATACTCCCGTTTTCAAGTTTAATTATCAGATCATTTATTATAATCTGCTCAAGAACTCCTGCTTTAAGATACTTTGAAACATCGGCTATATTGTTCTGGTAAGTATAAAACTCAAGCAAAGAATCGTTTTCCCCTGTTTCAAAAGAGGTAATTTTATAATATACGTAGGAAGTTATAATAAAAAGTCCCAAAGAAACCACAAGCAAGAACGAAAGAACCTTATAAATTTTTACTTTCTCCTGAGAAAAAACTCATAAGTTGATAAAAACGAATCAACTCTGTCTTTATATGAGAGATACTTGGAATCGCCATTTTCCATTGCTCGTTTATAGAAATCGTATACCTGACCGTAATTGGATATTATACCATCTATAAATGAACTTTTATTCTCTGAATTCTGAATTGAAGTTAAAAATTCTTCAAGGACAGTCAGAGAACTATCCGGTATACCTCTAACCTTTTTTGCCATGTAGTAGTTGGCTTTTCCATCCTTTTCAATTACCTCAAGAATTTTAGACATAATAACTTCTTGCGGGAATATTCCTGTCATATGGGTAAGAAAGTAAAGATACTCACTGTAGGTCTGTTCCCATTCGGGGAATCTGTTCCATCCTCCGGGAAGGATTTCTATGGCTTTATCATACCAATGCATAAACTCATTCAGATCTGCTTTTTCTATATTTTCTATTATTTCCGTAGTACTCTGGTCACAGTAGCCT
>JAKPQU010000415.1 GCA_029555925.1 Bacillota bacterium | reverse complement strand
TAGTTTTTTATATAGAATTAAAAATTAAATAAGGGCTAATTTATTGTCTGTAAAACAAATTAAATAAGGCAAATTATTTTTCTTCGTAAGAGCCTGTCAGGCAGAAGCTGATAAATGGTTACTAATTTACCTGTTACGGTAATAAGTTATGAAATAAACTATAAAAACTGACTGCTGATAGCTGAACGCTTACAATAATTTAATATTTAGAGAGAAAGGTGAGTAACGTGTTTAATGAGTTTGTTTTTGTAGGCCCCGCCCTTTCCTGTGTCAATAAAGCAGATGTCCGTCTTGGCAGATCTATACCTGACAGTCTTCGTTATTATATTCATGACCTCCGTGTAACCCTTTCATCTCCTTATTAACTTATGGAACTACAGCCTGAAAAAATCTGGGGTGAATATGATCATATAAACAATATGTTTATTCCTCAGAGAAATTCGTGGACAGAAATTGCGGCAAATCAGGGCATAAGTTATGAAATCTTTGAACAACCAAGAATTCTCGGTGTTCATGCTCCTAACCTCAAAATAGATGTTCTGGATATCAGCGGTTTTAAGAAAAACTACAGTATAGCAAGCATTATTGAAGTAATGAGATGGGCCAACAGTATTTATGCCGATTATTTTGTATTCCACCTGTGTCAGGTAGACAGATGGATAGACGATAATTACAGAGAATTTGTTTTTATACCGGAAAGCATAAAGGTGTTCAGTGAGTTTGCAAAGGTTTATAAAGAAGAAGGTTTTACCTTTGTGCCATGTATAGAAATACTTGAGTTTCCGAAATATCCTGCTACACCGACTGAAACAAAAAGAATACTGGAACAATGCCAGGACATATTGCCTGAGACAAGACTTGTTTTTGATATGTCCCATCTGTGGAGATCTCAGGCGTTAATATGTGAGACAAGGAAAGAAGGCTTTGAAGATGTTCGATTTAAAAGATTCCCTCAGATAATGGAAGATACCCTTAATCTTCTTAACCCTCATGATGTATATGTCTGGCATCTCGGGGGCTGCTGGCAAACTGAAACCCATCTTGTCCCCGGTATATACCCTGATGAAGATCCTTTCAGAGCCAGATTTCGACTTGATGATCCTCCTGAAATGTATAATGAAGGTTTTGAAATGAATATTTCGGCAGCCCTTGAACTCGCAGTGGATTTTTGCGTGAAATCAGGACGTCCTCTGAGGCTTGTCCTGGAAATTTTTGAAAAAGATTTTAATATTATACTTAAAGCAATAAAGGAAATAAACATGGCTATCTGCAGAAAATTAAAAAGAAGGAATTTTGTTGAGATGATAAGGGAAAAGTGAGTGGTGAGAAGTGAAGAGTGAAGTGTGAAATGTGAGTGGGAACCAGCGAGCAGTGAGTGGTGCAAACACGCGTCACGCGTCACGATTACAGACGAGTAGTGAGCAAACAAACCGGTCATCGGTAACTGCTCACTGTAAAAGGTGGTGATTGTAATGGATTTATCAGAATCTGTTTCTGCACTGAATAAATGGTGGTGGCAGGACGATGTGTGGCGTGTGGCCCTTCAGTCTTTAGGATCAGAATATGATAATTTTCATCTGGAAAAGGGCCTCAGACGTCTCAGTGATTCTGCCAATCTCCATGAAGCCATGATGACGACATCATGTGAATATCTTGCTCTTATAGGAAGACAGATTGTTGAAGAAAAGGGAAAACTCTGTACAGGACGTTCAGTTTCAAAAGAAGAATATGTAAATTATTATGTAAATTACAGAGATCCTCCTCTTGCTCTCTGTCAATCGATATGGCAGAAAAAAAGGGTTCTTATATTTCTGGATATTGAATATTTTACCAACAGGGACTGCAGTAATATTCTTTTAAATCAGGAGGAAGTTTTATCTGCCGTAGAACCTGTTTATTCTCTTATACGAGAAAAACTCCTTTCTTTAGGAATCGATCACATAGCTGTTTTAACAGGACGGGGGTATAATTTTATTTCTTCCGTTCCATTTAATTCTCCTCTTGTCTCCGAACTGGTAAGAATTGGAGGAACAATAGAACCGACTCTTGCAGCAAAGCAGAAATATCCTGCTTTTAAAAGATACAGAGCTGTAACAGAGAGAGAAGAACTTTCTTTTAAAGGTGCTTTACGTCTCATGTTGTTTCTTGCAGGTTTGATTATTCATGATGCAAGAAGATTGTCTTACAGATTGCCTGTTGAAATGTCCGATATTGGTGATGAAGGTATAGCTCTGGATCTTACCATGCTCACAAGAAGTGTTGATAATTCGAACTGTTCCATTCCTGATTCTCCATATATAAAACTCCATTTTCAGAAAATACTCGATCCCGAGGTTTTCTACCAGACCCCGATTCCCGTTCGACTTATACGTGCCAGAGGATGGGTGGAAAATTTCCCCGATATGAGAACCATGGTAAAGGTAAGGAATAATTATTATGAAGCTTTGAAACATTTTTCTGAGCAGGATGGTCATATACCTGACGGAAGTTCAGGTATCAGGAATTTAATCCGTTTATACAGAGAATCACCTATGGCCTATTTCCATCATGTAATGGACAGTGAAGAACATGAGCCATATGAAATATGGAGTAAAACCTATCGTAATTACAATGCCATATGTATTCAGTTTCCTCATTTAGCTCATATAATTTACGACCCCAATCCGTCTCTTCTGCAGCCTGACAATTTAAATCTTCTGATCAATGATTTTATGGATGCAGGATGGCATCCAAAACATATAGGAGGTTTCATAAGAGCTATTTATGAAGATAATCACCTCGCAGACTGGGGTAATCGTTTTGAAAAATACGATGCGGCAAAATGGGCCAACGGATGGGTTGAAATACTGGGTGCTCAGAGATATTTCGGACTTACCTGATATGTAATAAACGTGTTCCTTCCGTCACGCGTCACGAGAGCATATATGAATTATTTATGCTTACCTCATTACATATTACTGACCTGAGTATAAGCAATTAATATTTTAATATGTTATAAACCAGATTAGATAAGGTTTTCTGCCTTTTCACTATTCACTGCTCACTTCAGTAATGCTCAATGCGGTAATATGAAAAATTTATGTAATTGAAAAATGAATAAAAAAATAGACTTAATCTGACACTATAAGGTTTGTCATACTTTTACTCTCATTTTTATTTTCCCCGTTAAGCAGGTTAGAGGAAGGATTTTTTTTTCTATGCTGGAACTATTCTTTCACATAAATAATCCCTCATAACAGAAAGAGAATATAAATAATGTCTGAACCATGTATTAAATGTGGCCATAAAGATTTTGATAATGACGGTAATTGCATTTACTGTCTCACTTATGGAGTAAAATGGTTTAAACCCGGCACTGTTCTGGACGGCCGTTATGAAATAAAAACATCAATCAAGGCAGGAGGTATGGGAGCAGTATATAAAGGTTTTGATACCCGTTTAACCCAGCTCTGTGCAATAAAAGAAATGCTCAATCAGGAAGAAACAGACCTGGAATATATGAAAAAACGGTTTATGGAAGAAGCCAAGCTTCTGGCAGATTTAAGGCATAACGGCATTCCCAGAGTTACAGATTATTTTACCCATCAAAATCGCTATTACCTTATAATGGATTATCTCGATGGCATAGATCTCTTCAGTTATATAACAGTTAAATGTAATAATACTGGAGTGGATGAGAAATTTGTCGTAAAAATCGGAATAGATGTATGTGATATTCTCGTATATCTGCATAATCAAAAGCCCAAACCCATACTTCATAGAGATATAAAACCATCGAATATATTTCTCTGTAATGACGGAAGAATAATGCTTATAGATTTTGGACTGGCAAGACCTGTAAATCCTGATACAAACACAGAAAAGACTATTGTCGGCACCATGGGCTATGCCTCTCTTGAACAGTACCAGGGACAGCCTGAGCCAAGGAGTGACCTTTATGGTCTTGCTGCTGTTATGTATTTTCTCCTGACTGCTGTGCAGCCCGGGCCTCTGAAATTTCCTCCTCTGAAAGAAACCAGACCTGATGTATCACCATGGCTTGAAAAAATAGTAAAAAAAGCCCTGAGCCTCTATCCTGAAAATCGTTTTGCTTCTGCGCTGGAGATGAAAGAGGTTCTGGAAGGGAAAAGGGATCTGGGGGAATTTAATGATGATAGCGGCGATCTTGAAAAAGTAAGAAAAGAATTTATAGAAGAAGAAGTTTCTACCAGTAAAAAAGGCCTCTTTGCACAGAAAAGAGTTCCTAAAGAACAGGTCAAAGAAACAGCTTTGATAATTTCTTCCGCATCTGATGTGGATAGAGTCATAGAAATGGCAGAAAAACAGGACCAGAGGGCTCTGGAACCTCTTGTAAAACTTCTGAATATGGAAGAGTTTAAAGCAAAACACAGGAAAATAGTAGATTTACTGGGTAATTTTAAAGACGAGAGAGTTATTGAACCTCTTATAAAAATGCTTTCCAGTCCTGATGAAATTATAAGGAGATATACCCCTGCGTCTCTTGCAAAGATAGGAGCCAGAATAGCTATAAAGGATATTGGAAAACTCATTAAAGACCCGAGCCCTGCTGTCCAGAAAAGTGCTCTTCAGGCTCTTGGTGATCTTACGGAGAAAAATGTTATGGATTTTCTTGCCCTTTTTGTTGGCAAGAATCTGGAACCATATAGAGACAGATTTCCTGAAGATAAAAATTTATATTTTGATACGGTGGAAGAGCTTATAGTGAACCTGGCTGAGAATAAAAATATGCTGAAATGTTATGTCCATCTTGCTGTTCTCTATGAAATAGACGGAAAATATTTCGAGGCAGAAACCTATATGAGAAAAGCTATCGAAATAAGAAAGAGAGATATAAACCTTCGAGTACTTTATGTGAAAATACTTATGGGACTCAGGAGTTATGAACAAGCAGAGGAGAATATGAGAAAAGTCCTGGAACTTAAAGGAGATAATGTAAAATTTCAACTGTTATACGGAGAAATCCTGACAAATTTAAAAAAATATCAGGAAGCAATAGAGCTATATGATGAAATTTATATATCCTGTCAGGAAGAAGATATTGAACATAAACTTATAGAACTTTATTATTTGTTCGGGAAGAAACTTGAACAGCACTCAAGAGATCTGGCTCTGACACAGTATAAAAAAGCTTTAATGCTCAATCCCGGCTATAAAGAAAAGGATTTTTTTGAAGCTCTTATTCTGTTTAAATCAGGAAGAATAAAAAAGAGTATAAATGTTTTAAAGAAATATATGGATGAAAATCCTGATGGTGCCTGGCATGATAAAGGACTGAAGCTTATGGATGAAATAAAAAATTCCCCTTTCCCAGGGGTTATACCCTGGATAAAAGGTCTCCTTGATTGATATTTATTGTAATTACTTTACATTGAAAGAGGGTGAAAGTTAACCACACATTTTTATATAAAAGTACTAACGGAAGAGCATCTGAAATTTATTTTATCCATAGAAAGCAGGTGGCATTCTTCAGGCGTTAAACATCACTAACATTTATTTAAAGAAGGTTTTTTATGATACAATCAGATAAGATATTACAGCTAATTACGGAATTAATAGAAGCAGGAGCTTCTGACATACATATTTACAGTAACAGTGTTGCCTGTTACAGGCTCTACGGCCAGTTTAAATTTGCCGGTGAATATGGCGTTATTTCACAGAAAGAAGTTCTCGGACTTATAAATGATCTTACAGATGATTATCAGAAGAGTAAATTTTATTCGGAAGAACTCATTGATATAGATTTCGGTGCAGATATACCGGGATCGTCAAGGGTAAGAGTCAATGTTTATACACAGCTTACGGGTGAAGCGGTAATATTGAGAGTTATCCCTACCAGAGTCCCTACAATGCAGGAACTCAGGCTTCCTCTTGTGGCAGAAGACCTTGCCAGAAATAAGAGCGGTCTCGTCCTTGTAACAGGCAGGGCAAGACATGGTAAAAGCACTACCGTTTCTGCCATGATAGAAATGATAAACAGTGAATTCCCATATAATATAATAACAATAGAAAACCCTATAGAATTTGTATTTACTCCGAAAAAAAGCAGGGTAAATCAGAGACAGATAGGTTTTCATGTCTGTAACTTCCCCCATGCCATTCAGAGTACCCTGAATGAAGATCCCGATGTGGTTTATGTCGGTGAGATTAAAGATATGGAAACAGCGTCAATGGTGTTAAGACTGGCAGAAACAGGGCCTCTTGTAATTGCCACACTTCATACAAGAACTGCCACGGAAACTATAGACAGATATGTTAATTTTTTCCCCGAAGAACATAGAAGTACAATCAGAAACCTGCTGGCAGATACTGTAAGAGGCATCATATCTCAAACACTTGTAAGGAGAAAAGACGGAAATGGACAGATCCTTGCATATGAAATCCTTATGGGCACGATTGCTGTGGCCAATCTTATAAGGGAAGATAAAACAAAACTGCTTTATTCCACCATGCAGACAAGCGGTGAAGACAGGATGTGTACCCTTGACGATACACTGAAAAGACTGCATCTTGAAGGACATATATCTTCAGAAGATGCCTATAAGATGTGTACTGATAAAAAGAGATTTGAATATGTTATGAAAGATTACGGTCAGGGAAAGAGAAGATAGGTATGGAGTGCTGTGCTCAATGTGGTCGTAAAGAATTTGATGATCTCGGAAATTGCCTTCACTGTAACCCCTTCGGAATAAGATGGCTGCAACCTGGTACTGTTCTGGACGGCAGATATGAAATAAAAAAATCAATCAAAGCAGGCGGCATGGGGGCAGTATATCAGGGCTACGATCTTAGATTAAAACAGTTCTGTGCGGTAAAAGAAATGCACAGCCTTGATGAAAGCAATCTCGACTATATGAAGAAACGCTTTATGGAAGAAGCAAAACTTCTGGCAGATCTCAGGCATAACGGAATCCCCAGAGTCACCGATTATTTTACCCATGAAAACTTTTATTATCTTATAATGGATTATCTTGACGGAGTAGATCTCGTAAATTTTATAAAAATTGAGAGAGATAACAGGGGACTCGACGAAGAGAGTGTTGTAAAACTTGCCGTAAGCGTATGTGATATTCTCATATATTTACACAATCAGAAACCAAAACCGGTGCTTCACAGAGATATAAAACCTTCAAATATATTTCTCTGTAACGACGGGAGGGTAATGCTTATAGATTTTGGCCTTGCAAGGCCAGTAAATCCTGAATCTATGACGGAAAAGACCATTGTAGGCACTGTTGGCTATGCTCCTATAGAACAGTATCAGGGCCATCCTGAACCAAGAAGCGATCTTTATGCACTCGGCGGGGTTATGTATTTTTTACTGACTGCCGTACAGCCGTCACCTTATAATGCCAGTCCCATATCTGAAGTAAGACCTGATGTGTCTCCATGGCTTTTAAATATTATAAGGAAAGCTTTAAGCCTTTCCCCTGACAGTCGCTTCACTTCAGCCCTTGAAATGAAAGAAGTGCTGGAAAGGAAAAAAGATGTTGAAAAATATATAGAAGACAGCAGTTATGAACTTGAAAAGATACAGAAACAGTTTTTCCCGGATGAACAGAGTTTTACTTCGAGAAAAGGTTTTCTGACCCAGAAGAAGGTTACAAAAGAACACACGGCAAAAGCAGGTTTTTATAATATTTCAGAGCCTGCCGATGTGGAGAAGATTATAGAACTGGCAGAAAAGGGAAATGAAACGGCCATTGAACCTCTTATCAAGATGATCTCGTCCGAAGCTTTTGCCGATAAACATAGAAAAATAGTAGAACTTCTTGGCAATTTTAAAGATGAAAGGGTCATAGAGCCTCTCGTTAAGATGCTTTCCCATCCTGATGAAACTATAAGAAGATATGCTCCTATGGCAATAGGAAAAACAGGATGTAAAAAACCTTTAAAGGAACTGTGCAAACTCCTGAAAGACCCCAGCCTTGCCGTAAGGAAAAGCGCTCTCGGTGCAATAGGAGATCTTACCGATAAAAATATTATGGATTTTCTCTCACTTTTTCTAACAGGTAACAGAGAAGACCGTATAGATAGTTCTCATATCAGTAAAGATTTATATTTTAATAGTCTTGAAGAACTTATTGTCTCTCTTACTGAAAAGAAAGAACTTCTGAAATGTTATGTCCATCTTTCCTTACTTTATAATATGGACGGCAAATTTTTTGAAGCAGAAGATTTTATAAAAAAAGCTCTGGATATAAAAAAAGATAATCGGAATCTGATATTATTCTATGTGAAAATCCTGATGAAACTTAAAAAATACACTGAAGCGGAGAAACAGGTAAAAAAAATAGCAGATACCCCGGATATACAGGCACTTTACGGTGAGATACTTGCCTGTGAGGGGAAATATCCCGAAGCAATAGAAATATATGATGAACTTTACCTGACGGAACAATCGGACGAAAGAGAAGATAAATTGAGGGATCTTTATTATACTTTCGGTAAAGAGCTTGAAAAAACATCTAAAGAACTGGCACTTGTACAGTATGAAAAGGCTTTTATGATTAACCCCGGTTATAAAGAAAAGGATTTTTTTGAAGCTCTCACGCTCTCTAAAAGCGGAAAAATTAGAAAGAGTGCAAAAATATTAAAAAAATATATGGACGAGAATCCTGAAGGTAAATGGTATGATAAAGCTTTAAAACTTATGGATGAAATAAACTCCTCTCCTTTTCCAGGCATTGTACCTTGGATAAAAGATCTCCTTCATTAGTACCGTAACAGGTAAAAGGGTATCCGTAAAAAGCTTCTGCCTGGCAGGCTCTGGAGAAGAAAAATTAGCTTTTTATATAGAATTAAACATTGAATAAGGGCTAATTTATTGTCTGTAAAACAATTCATATAAATTTACCTGTAGCGGTAATCAGTGAGTTTTTTTCTTCAATTCAGCCAGTTCTCTTTTTGCCTTTACCAATTCCTCTTTATATCTTCCCAGATCCTGAGTATAGGCTCTTTCTAAATCTCTCTGATTGGTAAGTTCTATTATACCTCCGGGGCCCTTGCCCAGTGCATCGATTTCCTGCTCTTTTGGCTGTATGTTAATAAAATAAAACCCGATATTTACTGTAATAATTAAAGAGACAAGCAATACGACGCAGAATTCAAACATATTCTTTCTCATAATTTCCCCTTCTTTTTTAATATTTCTATCTCTTCTTTAATAGATTGAGTCTCTTCTCTGTACAGATCAATCTGCATTTTTAAAGGAGCCATAGTTTCTATTTCTTTTGCCAGGCTTTCTATTTGCACTTTCTGTTCTGCTATGATTTTATCGTACGCCTGATCTTTAGATATCATAAGTCCGCTTGTTCCTATTAATACAAATACAAGGATTATGAGGATAAAGATATGGTTTTTACTTACCATGTTTTCGTCGTAATGTTTATTCATATGTCCTTCCCCCCTTTTACTGTGAGCAGTGACCGGTTATCAGTTATCAGGTGCATATATCCAAATTACCGGTCAACGGTCAATGCTCACTCTATAAATATTCTTCCAGGTAAATTAAAAATCCTTTTTAAAGGGTTTTATTCATAGAATGTCGAAATTTCTTCATAGAGATTTATAAAGAATTCATGAGAGAAGAAAGATGAAAACGTTATTTAAAAAATCCGGCTTTACTCTGATTGAACTTATGATTTTTATTGCTGTTCTTGCAATAATTATAGTCATAGGTACAGGAACTCACAGGTATTATCAGTGGCTTGCAAAAGAAAATAACTACAGTAATGCCGTCCGACAGATGAAACTTCAGAAAAAAATTCTCTCCAGCCTCCCTTTTGACAGTCTTCCTCCTGAGATTCTTCCTGTAGAAACAGATGGCAGAGTTAAACTCTCCAATATGGATATAGTCCCCGGCAGTGTGACACTGTTTACCCGGAAAGACGGAGAAGGCCCTTATAACATTGCACTGGATAATAAATCCTTTAAGGTAGATGAAAAGAACGGTATTGTTACACTGAAAGATTCTCTTTATAGAAGTAAGAAGGTTTTTGTAAAGTACAGTTTCTTTTTGCCTGACAGGGGAGAGGCTGCTACTGTTCCTCTAAAAGAACCTTATGAAATAAGACTCTTAAATAATCCTGTAAATGTAATAATGAATATGGAACTTGTAGAAGGAGATAAATTTACACTTATATCTTCAACATTTTATAAAATTAAAGAAGGTTCAAAAGAGGTTATAATAGATAAAAAATATGCAGGGAAAGTAGTTCGTGTAACCTATACCGGAAATATGGTTAAAAATATCTGCACAGGAGAATTTTTATATGATGATCTTACACCTGCCCGGGAAATGACACGGTTTAAAATGATAAAAATTCTGGAAGATTATAAGAGCCTGAAAAATATTGAAACTGCTCTTTTGCTGGTGAAAAGATGATGAGAAAAAAATCTGCTTTTACACTGATTGAAATTATGATAGTTCTGGCTTTAATAGTCCTGACCCTGGGGCCTTTCTACCTTCTCGGTGTTTATTCTTACAGGCAGTTTGTCAAAGTCCATCAGGAAACATGTATGAAAACAGATGTGGTAAATATAAAATTAATGATAGAAAGTGATCTGGCGAGAGGCGGAAAATTTTCCATAAATTCCGACTATCATGGTATAAAAATAAATGTTTTCGGCAGAGAGAAAATTTATTTATTTAGAGATGAAGCCATTTATTTAAAGAATGAAAATAAAGAGGTAAAACTTACCGCATATCCTGTAAGTGATGGATTGTGGATTTTTTATGACAATATGATTTCCATGAATATAGAGTATAGATATAAAACTGTAATCGGACCCGATAAATATTTTAAGGTTATAAGGGATATTGAACTATGAGGAACAGGGGAAATCAAAAGGCTATATCGTTGTTAATAGTAGTACTTCATTTTGCAATTTTTATACTTTTTATTGAATTTGCTTTCTACGGACTTTTTGGAAGTATTTTTCAGAGGGTTAATTATGAAAAGAGACGGCAGACTGCAAGGGATCTTATGGAAATGGGGCAGGTATATGCCGTCAATATGGAGAAAAATGGATTTACACCTGAAACATTTCTCCAGAAAAATCTGACGCTATACCAAAATGGCGGTAATTCTAAAAAATACATCTATAAATCTCCGCCGTTAATTAAAGGCGGGTATTTTACTCTGGAATATTATTATGATCAAAAGGCTCCCGTGAAAGTAATTTCTACAGGACATTTCGAAGGTATTACATATTCTGTTCAGATAAAGTGAGTTTTTTATTATGGCACTTATTCTTTTTATAATTATCGGAACAACTGTACTTACAGGCGCATATTATCTTATAAAATTTATAAAAAAAGCTTTTACTGATACAGGAAAAAACGCTCCGACCGGGCCTGCGGTATTATTCGATTTTATCCTGTGTTTTACATGGGATTCCCTGTGGTATGACAGCTGGGGAATTCTTCGAGGCAGAGGATTATATACGGATCTCTATCTGTTTAACAATAAACTTCTTCAGATGCTCAGACTGAATTTGCCTCTCTCGCAGGCTGTATCTCTTATACTGGGCGAGGGCTTTGGCCCTTCTATTACTCTTAAATTTTCTCCTCTTCAGAGACCCTTAAAGAGGATTTTAAATGAGCTCAGAAGAGGGAATTCTTTTTCGGCATCATTAAGAAAAGAGAGATATTTTATACCTTACTTTTACATAAATATGATTGAAACAGGAGAAAAAC
This sequence comes from Bacillota bacterium, assembly GCA_029555925.1. Next base: position 15,538 of record JAKPQU010000415.1, on the reverse strand, counting down.
AGGACAATCTCATAGCTTCAGTAGAAGTCCTGGACGGATATTTGAAATCACAGAAAGAATATGTCTCCCATTATGCCCATACAATCAATTATTTTCTGGTACTTATAGCTGTATCTGTCGGTGTGTTATTATTCAATGTCACGTATATTATGCCTACCTTTGTAGAATTGTTTGAAGGCATGGGTGTGACTCTGCCGGTTTATACAAAGATTTTAATTACTGTTACTAAATTATTGAGAAATCCAATTACAGGTTTACCTTTCAATCTGATTATATTGTGTCTTATTCTCCTGGTATTATTGCATAGATGTGGCATTATTCGAAACAGATATGACTGGATATATATGAAGATCCCCTTCTTTTCCAGCCTTATTAAGAATCATGAATATATAATATTCTGCCGTGTAATGAGCGGTCTTTTAAAGAACTTTATGCCTCTGGAAAAAGCCATTAAAACTATGGCAGACGCCATGGGGCTTTATTTTTATTCATATAAGCTTTCTTCTGTCATATTAGAACCTTCATTGCGAAATACACTTGGTAAAACAGGTATTTTTGACGATACATTCCTGTTTATGGTTTCTCTCGGAGAAAAAACAGAAAATTTGCCTGAAGTTTTCAATGAAATGGCAGAATATTATGAAAATGATTATTCGGTAAAAATAAAAAATTTATTTAAAATATTAGAAGTGATGTTGACTCTATTAATAGGCCTGTTTATAGGATGGTCTATAACAGGCATTTTCTCTCCCATTGTTTATCTTGTGATGGAACTGGGCAATGGGATTTTTAAGTAAATATTTATATAAGAATCGTGAAGGGTGAAGAGTGAAGGGTGAAGAGTTGTGATCATCCGGTCATGGCAGATAGAAAAATTTCTACATGTGTCCCGTTGCGCGTCACGCATCACGATCCCTGTTAACAGGAGTGATATATATGGACAAAACGAGAGAACTCATATCATTTACCAAAAATCTTTATTATCTCACAAAAATGGGAGCAAACCTTACAGAAGCCTTTGATAAAATCAGGAAGAATATTTCCGATAAAGCTCTCGGAGATTCCGTAGAAGGTCTTAAAATGCGGATGGATAAAGGCTCTTCTCTTTCGGAAGCAATGAAAGAAGAGGCAAAGGTTTTCCCTCCGGATTATGTGAAAATGATTGAAGTAGCAGAAGAAACTGACAGCCTCCCTCATGTGCTCTGCGATCTTTCAAAATATCTGGAAACAGTTGAGTTTACAAGAGCACAGGTGAAGTCTGCAGCTTTTTATCCATGTATTATCATTAATTTTGCTTTTATCTTTTTATTCTTTATCTATTATGTTTTTTCCGATGTCCTTTTTAACCAGTATGTTAATTTCTCGGTTATTACAGAGCAGAAACTGGATGTAATATCATGGTTGTTTATAAATATCGGAAAAATACTTTACAGCCCTCTCTTTCTTATAGTTATGTTTCTTACAGTCTTTTTTCTTGATTCGATAATTTTTACCGGATCAAATGCAGGAACTAATATTTTTATAAAACTCCCTTTTATAGGGGAGATTTTCCGTAAAGCCTATATAGTCCGCCTGTCCCGTGCTCTCGGTTTTATGCTGAAACAGGGTATTGCCCTGGATAAATCCCTTGAACTTGCGGCAAAAACATCAGATTCATTACAGGTAAAAAATATTTTGATGAAAGCTTCCGAAAAGGTAAGTCAGGGGAAAAATCTGGGAGATGTCCTGGAAGGGGTAAAGTTTTTCGATAATACCTTTTTATTTATGATAAAGCATGGAGAAAAAACAGGAACTCTTCCTGCCGCTCTGTTTGACGGCGCAGATTATTATGAAGATGAAATGAAGATGCTCTATTCAGGGTTGATGAAGTTTTCCGAACCTTTCTTTATCATAACTGCGGGCATAATTGTGGGATTTTTTATAATATCTGTTTTTAAACCATTCTACGCCATAACAGGAGCTATATATTAATGGCCACTCTCATTTATGAAAATAGAAGTTTCCTGAATATGGAAAAGATAGAAAAAGACGGAGAGAATCTGATATTCACAAGGAAAAATGTATCAGGGGAAAACAAAAGAGAGATAAACATGTCTCATATTACTAAAATAAGTGCCAGTAAGAAGATTTTTTCCTATTGTCTGGAAATTGACAGTAAGGAAGGTCAATCTTTTAATTTCGGTGGCCTTGATGAAAAAGCCGTTGAAAATTTAAGACTTTCTCTTGGCTCCCTGGTTGAAATCCACAGTGCTTCCTCGTCTAAAGCCATTACACTGGAAGAGGCCAGGAAAGAGAGTAAAAAAATACTCCAGAATCTGGGAGAAGATTTTGACGGACGGTCTGTTATATCTTATCTTATAACACAGGCGGTAAAGCTGGACTCCAGTGATGTCCATATTACTCCAAGAAAAGAGAGTGCTGTTGTTCAGTATCGCATTGACGGACTGCTCCATGATGTATCTTCTATGAAGCTCGAAGATTTTGAAAGAATTCTTGCCACATTGAAAAATCGTGCCGGTTTACCTTCTTATAAAAAATCAGTTCCTCTTGACGGAAGTTTTCACTTTAATGAGAATTCTTTAAACCTTGATGTAAGATGTGCTACAATACCTGCTCTTTTCGGTGAAAAAGCTGTAATGCGTATCTTAAACACAGATAAGACTCCTCTTTTACTGGAAGAACTTGGATTTACCGCAAAAATGCTGGAAGATTATAAGAGATTGATAACAGCTCCACAGGGTTGTATTGTTCTTACAGGCCCTGCAGGGAGCGGAAAAAGTACCACTATTTTTGCCTCCCTCATTCATAATTATAATGTTCATAAAGGAAAAGTAAATATTGCCACTCTGGAGGATCCTGTTGAATATATTATAGAAGAATTTCAACAGACACAGGTTAATCCTGCGGCAGGTCTTACTTTCTCTGAAGGCCTGAGGTCTCTTCTCAGGCTTGATCCTGATATTATAATGGTAGGTGAAATAAGGGATCCTGAAACAGCCCATATGGCAATGAGGACTGCCCTTACGGGCCATTTAATATTTACTACCGTTCATTCCAGAGATTCTATCGGAGTGTTTCCAAGGTTAATAGAAATGGATATAAAAAGCGGTCTTGTATCTTCTGCGGTTACTGCAGTCCTTTACCAGAGGCTTGTAAGAAAACTCTGTCATCACTGTAAAATAGAAATAGAACCTGACAAACACATAAGGAAAGATATAAAAAAGATTTATACTTCTACCGGATGTGAGTACTGTTCCGGTACAAAATATTCAGGCAGAACAGGTATATTTGAACTTCTTACTGTAGATGAAATTATTTGTGACATGATTGCAAAAAATGTTCCTTACAGTGAAATTTATAATTACTGCATGGAAAAAAATATGAAATTCTTAAGGGAAAGTGCCATGGAAAAGATTTCTTCCGGTTTGACTGATCTGGATGAAATTGCAAGGGTCTGTCCCGGAATTTGACCGGGATTTTTGGGATTTGAAGGATTACCGGAATATATGGTTAAAGTTAACATTTTTTTAACATATTCACTGTAGATTTAATCTGTATTTTGTATATAATAATATAAAGAGAATAATTATTACTGAGCTGAATATAGAAGGCCTGTACAAAGTATCTGTCGCAGTCTGTGTTCACCTCTATGAAAAAGGAATGATATATGTATGAAAATTAATTCAACTATTCGAAGCCAGGCAGGATATCAGGCCGGTAATCTGAAAAAGCCTGAATTGAAGGCAACTGAAGGCGATAGAGTGGTACTTGGTTCACAGCCTTTAGACGTTCCTCCCAGTTTGAAAGATCTTAAAGCAGGAGCTTTTGGCCTCGGTTCCGGTGACGGATGCAAGGATATTATGATTGTCGGAGAACTTGTACTTGGTACAGCCCTCGGCTCCGGTCTGGGGCTTATAGGTGCCGGTCTAGGATGGGGAGCCAGAGCAATTGGCGGAGCTCCTGCAGGACTTGCCACTGCTGTAATTGCCGGAGGTGTATTCGGATATTTGGATAAATCTGTAACATCCGGTTTAACACTCGGACTTTCTACGGCTCTCGGCTCTCAATTCGGAGGTGTGGGACTTTTAGAAGGTGCTGCTGTCGGCGGTATTGGTATGGGTCTTATTAAAAAAGGTATAGTAAAAGACGGTCTTAAATAATATAAAAAACATCACATTTTAATAATAGAAACAGAAAAGGTTCCAGAGAACCTTTTTCTGTTGTGTATAAAGGGAGGGAAATCTATATGAATGAAACAAAAGAACTGGCTGTTATTACTAAAAAATTGGCCTATTTTTCCCGTCACGCTATTCCTTTATATGAAGCGATAAATAATATAGAAGATGATATAAAGAATAAAAAACTCAGGAATGATTTTAATAAAGTTTCCCTTCTCATTAAAAGTGGAAAATCTCTGTCTGAAGCGCTGGATGCCTCACCTGACCTTTATCCTGAGCATATAAAGAAAATTATTCAGACAGGGGAGAAAAAAGGCGAAATACCTGAAACTCTTGAAGAAATATCTTCATATCTCGTAGATGAAGAGATGCTCGGTTCATCCGTATGCGGCAGAGGGATTATAATGCCTGCTGTACTTTATTTTAATATCTGTACTGCTCTTATTCTTTTAATGTCTTTCTTTATTTTTCCGACTTTCATGGAATTATTTGATAGTATTAATATTATACTTCCTCTTCCTACCAGGATGGTAATGGCTGTAACAGGGTTTTTACATATACCTGGTATAACGCCTGCAATTATTTTATTGCTTCTTACTGTGGATATATGTGTTTTTCTTCTCAATCCCGTTAAGAATTCTCTTCTCTACAGTCTACCGGTAACAGGGCCTCTTCTAAAAAAATATTATTCTTTTCAGATTGCTTCGACAGGGGAAATGATGCTTAAAAAGGGCGTTTCACCTCAGGAAGTATTCCTTCATCTTTCTAAAGGCATTACTATGAAGCCTGTTAAAAAATCTCTTAACACCATTTATGAGCAATTAAAATCAGGAGAAAAATTTTATACAATCTTTGAAGTGCCGAAGTTTTTCCCTGCCATATTCTGTTTTATTATGGCAAAAGGAGAAAGTGACGGAAAACTCCCTGAAGCCATGAATAAAGCAGCTTCTATGTTTAAAGAAGATCTGCTTAAATTGGAAATAAAAGATATTACACAGCCGGGGCCTGTTTTTGCTATCATTATGGGATTCATTGTCGGATTTATTGTTATTTCGGTTTTTATGCCTCTTTACCAGGTTATAGGAACTATAGGATAATTTTTTACACATTTTAACAAAAAAATAAATTTTTTAACATACTATACTTTCGCAGATTTCAGAAAAAGCCTTGAATTTATTAAGTTTTATGTTTTAACTGAAGTCAATAAAATCAAAGGTTTTATAAAAAAGTGCGAAAGTATAGTAACATATTTAGTTTAGAATATAAATTAAGAAGGGTGAAGGGGGAAAGAGAAAGAGATTTTATTAAGTATCAAAAAAAATAGAAATCTCGCGTTACGCGTTACGAATCAAAGGAGGTTTTCATTGATGAAATTATTAACGGTCATTTTCTCATTGCTCATTTTATCTGTTATTATAAATGCAGGATGCGGTGACAGTGGTACGGTAAACAGTCAGGCCCTTCTTACGCCTACTGTTTCCATAGATCTTATAAAAGAATGTGATCTAACAGTTGATCCTCTGGCAGACAGCGCTCTTATTTCAGATGATCCCAATGCTTTTATTTATATTGAAGATATTATAAGAAACATGCCTCATGTGAAAGAAGTGGTGGCAAAGGAAGATGCAATGGTTGTAGAATACGACTGGGGCGGTGTCGATGTATGGCTCGATCAACCCACACCTCCCCCTGATGCTTCTTTAAGGATAAGTTCTTCTGCTTTTTTATCGGAAGATAAATCTGATTTACTGAAAGCGGTGGGGAAGAAAAAGGCCATCATAATTAACGTCATTGCTGCAGATCCGGGATTTACCGGCGATCTTGGAAATTTGAATAATATGGAAACATCTCTGAAAAATAAAGGTTTCTCTGTGACAAGAAGTAATGATGCGGCAAATTCACTGGAAAATTTTAAAAATCTGAGTGATTACGGAGTTATAATATATAACGGCCATGGAGGCATTGAAGACCTGTCATCCGGTTCTTATTACGGAATACAGTCAGGCGAATTATATGATAGTGAAAATATTTCCGATGAGAGAAAGGAAGATATGGAGAATAAAAGAGTTGAAGAATTCACTGTAAACTGGGGCACAGGCACTACGAAAGGACAGAAAAGCTTCTGGGGCATAACAAATAAATATTTAACTGCCTACACTTCCGGCTATGATAACTCATTTTTCTATAATATGGCCTGTGAAGGTATGAAGAAGCCTAAAAAGGAGAATGTTCTTCCTCCTATGGGGGTTGCTCTTGCAGGGCTGGGAAACGGCATATATTTCGGGTGGACAGAAAATGTATCATTATCATGTGATTCAGGGGAAGTGTTTATAAAAGAAATGTGTGGCGGAAAGACAGCAGGAACAGTTTATAAAAGCCAGAAATGGACAGATGCGTCACCGACTGCAGAATTAAAGTATTATCCTGTTAACAGTACTGCAGAGGATATCACATTTTAATGAAATAGCAGTGAGTAGTGAGTAAAAATTTTCCACTCACTACTCACTACTCACCACTCACTTCTCTAAACCCCGAATAAAGCCAGTAATATCTGTTCTACTCTCTCTGCCCAGGCCATTTCACTGTGGTCTGCACCTTCTGCTTCAAGATAGAATAGGCTTTCATTCAGCACATATCCTTTGTCAAGGAGAACTTCTGCAAGCCACCTGGTATCTTCTACCGGATCTGTAGTTTCTTCTTCCTCTTCTTCATCACCTTCACATGTGCCTATATCAAGCCATATTTTCTCAGGTCCTTCGAAATCTTCATCTTCCTGTATTGCTTTTATAATATCCCTGTCGTCCCACCAGAGAGACGGAGAAATAACACCTGCCATAGAGAATATATGAGGATATTGCCACCCGAGATAAAGTGAACAGGGTCCTCCCAGAGAAGAACCCATAATGGCCGTGTCAGATGCAGATGTGAGGGTTCTGTAATTACTGTCAATAAAGGGCTTCAATTCATCTATTATAAAATTTGCATAATATTCTACCTTACCTCCGCTGCCTTCAGAAAAATCTACACTGGGCGTATATTCATCATCTCTGTCTTTAGAATTGTAAATGCCGACTATGATAATCTTTTTAATTTTACCTTCCTTAATAAGACGTTCCGCAGTTTCATCCACTTCCCATTCCGAACCTCCGAAAGAAGTGGCAGAGTCAAACACGTTCTGTCCGTCATGAAGATAAAGAACAGGGTATGCTTCTTCTTCATTATCGTAATCAGGGGGCAGATAAACCATGATAGTTCTGCTGTCTCCGAGAGATGAAGAATAAAAATCCCTGTGTACTCTGAAATTGCCGGTCAGAGTACCCTCTTCTTCGGGATTCACAAGATCTGCCCAGTTTTCTACCGTGCAGGAAATTTCTTCATCATCTTCTACGGTTAAAACCCTGCTTTCTATTTCTTCAAAATTTTCGTCTGCTTCCATAGAAGCCGATGTACCGCGGGTAAATTTGAACTCTATTTCAGTTCCTTCAGGCAGTTCTATCTCCACACTGTATGTGTTGTCTTCCGAAGGGGTAAGGGGTATTCCTGCCGGATCCCAGTTGTTCAGTTCATCATGATTGCCTGTAATATATATTGTTTCTTCCGGCGTATTATCTGGCACAGTTACAATAAAATTTATAATGGCCATTCTTTATTCCTCCTTTAAAAGTCGTGAGTCGTGAAACCACACGTCACGCATCACGCATCACGATTATATATTCGACATATATTCTTTAAATTCCTGATTAAGCATTTAATAAACCTTTTCCTCCCGTCACGCGTCACGAGCATATATGTATTATTTACGTTTACATCAGCAAACATTATAGCCAAGGGCTTTCATAATATACTCTTTTTTTTCTTTCACCCTTTTCAGTTCCTGTTTATATTCTTTAAATTCTTTATTGAACTTCTTCATGTCAATTTCTTTTTCCAGAGCATGTTTAATTTTCCCTTCCAGAATGTCAGGTCTCAGGGCATCCAGTTCGACTGCCAGTTCACCGTAGGCTTCTATATGTTTTTTTGCCCTTGTGTCTGTTTTTTTCAATGCATCTGGATTATGGGGGAGTCTGTATTTAACTATATCATTTTTAAGAAGGGCAATTCTTTTAAATGTTATGCCATTTACGCCCAGTTCATCTTTAAGTGTTATTTTCATTGCTTCAAGCATTTCCACTCCCGACGGGTCAAAATCTCCGAAATATAACATTAAAGGCTCTTTTTCTTTGAGTCTTTTAAGTCTTCCTTTAAATTCATTTAAGAAACTTACAGAACTGAACCCTCTGCATACAACAACAGGAACGGTATAATCGCCGGCTACCCTTGTGAAAATAGTACTGAGAGCGTCTTTTTCTATCCATATTTCAAGATATTTTTTCTGGCTCTGAAGAAGATCTCTTCTGTAGCCTTTAAGAAAAGATCTCAATGAAGCCTCTATGAAATTATCGGAATTATGCCATCCTGATAGATCATGATAGGCTCTTACCCTGTCTTCTATGTCATTCCACGATATATAACCGTCAATTCTCGCCCATTTTAAAAGGGCTGAAAGCATATTATACTGGCTTACTTTATTTTCTATAAGACCTTTCCCTACGAGCTGATAATAGACCTGCCTGAGGGTAAGAGGTTTGTAGGCAGAAAGTTCTTCCAGAATTTCAAGAACCCATTTTAATTTGATTATCTGATAATCTGTCCATTTCCATTTCCTTCTCATGCGCCACCTCGTTTCATTGCATTATAGTTCACAGAATAATTTTCTGCAAATAATTTTTAGCTATCAGCAGTCAGGTTTGTGACGACGTACATTTAAATAAGGAATGAAAATTAAACAAAGGTCTCAAATATATTAAATCGTGATGCGTAACGCGTAACGCGTGACACGAGGATAGAGACTATTAATAAATTTCTATTTCTAATTTTTTTATAATTTTTAAAATTTTTCTCTGGAATATTGTATAATGAGATAAATATATTTAGTTTCATAACTATCCATAAATAATGACCTCGTAATGCGTAAAGCGTAATGCGTGATGTGCAGGGTTATAAACCCGTCACGCGTCACGCGTCACGCGTCGCGATATTCACAGGAGGTGCTTTTATGAAGGAAACTATGACAGACTTCTGGTACAGAACAATGGAGATTATTTTTAAATTGCCGGGAGCAAAGATTGACAGAGAAAAATTTCTCCGTGAAGTTCTTACTAAAGGCGGAGCAACACAGGAACAGGTGAATAATGCCATTGAAACTACTCCGGCAAAGGCAGGCATATCTAAACTCCTGATAGAAGATATAAGTAACAGCTGTATAAGAAGTCATAAGATTAAAGCCACTCTTACTTCTACTGCAGCAGGGTTTCCGGGAGGATTGGCCGGTATTGGAGCCATACCTGCAGATTTTATACAATTTTACTGGCATATAATAGTTCTTATTCAGAAACTTGCCTATCTGCACGGATGGCCTGATCTTATGGCAGGAGAAATAGACAGGGAAGTTATCTCCAGATTTACCATGTTTATAGGTGTCATGCTAGGTCTGGGAAGTGCTAAAAAAGGTGTGGCCCTTATGACTGAAATATATACTAAAAGCGCCCTTACCACTGCAAAAAAATTCCTGGATTCGAGTATTGCCAAGATAATAGAGCAGATACTCCTTCGTCTCGGTATAAAAATAGGAAGAGAGAGAATAAGTAAAACAATAGGTATAGCCATCCCGGTAATTGGCGGTGCTATTTTCGGTATTACTACATATAATACCTTCGGTACTATGGGAGAAAATCTCAGAGAACATTTAAGTAAACTGCCCTTTGCAGTAACAGGTAATTGAAAATACAATATTTGCAGACCTGACCATAGGGTATGAATTCCCCGAAGTTATGTCTGTGGAGGATGCTCTGCCGGCGGAATCAATTTACTATCCTGAATATCGCCGGCAGTCATAAAGGAGAATAAATATTAAGAAGGAGTGTTTTAAATGGAAAGTTCTTTGTTTTTTCAATATGTAGATGAGATTGAAGATTTTATAGAAAAGAAAGACTGGCAGGGCCTGGAGGAAAAATTTTATTTTCTCTGCAGTGACCTTTCCGGTAAAGAAGTGGCAGATAAAATAAAAGAAATAAACCTTCTTGATTATGAAAAATCCCTGAAGGAAGGCATAAATAGTGCTTTGAATAAAGGTAAAGAAAAGAAGGCAAAAGCAGTATATTTTGAATATGATATGGATAACTGCTGGAACAGTACCTTCTTTATATGCAGTGATTATGCTGATAAAACTGCAGGTGATGATGACTGGGCATGTGATTATCTTGAGGATTTTGAAGGCCCTTCTATGGAAGGGTTTTTCAATGATTCTTTTATGGAGCTTATGGGAATTAATGAGGTAAACCTCTATCTTATAGCAAGAACTGTTGCTTCCTTCGGAAAAGTTTCTCAGGGCATTGATACAGAAGGGCTTGCACTGTGTATGGCCTATCATGATCAGGATCCTGTTATGAGGATTTTTGAGCCTTAATTTTTTTTCTGAAAAATTATTCTGAGAAATTACTATACTTTTGCACTTTTTAAACAAAGCATTATTCCTACTTGTAGAGGCGCACGGCAGTGCGCCTCTACGGGACAACGATTTTTTAAGATTCTGCAAAAGTATAGTGCAGGAAAACATGTAGAAAAACATTCTTCATATGTTATAATGATTACCGGAAAGAGTGTTTCCATAAGTTCTCTCCTTTTCTAAATGAGGATTTTTGTTTTGAGAACTTATATAACTCTTTCTTTTATTTTATGTACTGAGACCCTTTTGCAGATTTTTTTTAAAATCTGCGAAAATATAGCAGGAAAAAAACAATAAAAGAGTGTTAAAAAAATGTTAACTTTTGATAAGGTTTCAAAATTTGCCCGGAATAAGTAGAAAAAGTAAGTTCGGAAAAGGGTTTGGCAGAATTTTATAAACCCCGTTCTTTATTATGGATAAATTTTAACATTCTGTTAACAATTAAATTTGTTATTCTCTTGCTTTTTTTTGATTATTTTTATAATATAATCATGTGTTTTAATATTTGACTGATGTATTTTTGTCAGGGAGATGAAATGTTTGAATACTATTAACACAAATACTACTGTAAGAAGTGATACTCCTGTTGTTTTAAAGAAAAATACTGAAGTATGCGGTGATCGTTTTGAGCTAAGTACTTCTGATAAAGGTGTAAAAGATCTTCAGAAGGATTTGAAATTACTTGATCAGGTGAAAAGTCAGATCAATCATGAAGTAGAACTTCAGGATATTGATGAAAATGAAGAAGTTACCATTTACGGCGCCATGCCAACACCGGGAGAATTGGAAGAAGCTATGAGAATGGCATCCTCTGCGACAGAACCGGGGAACCCTCCTGATTTTGAAGGTGTTGTAAAATTCAAGGAACTTTTTGATAGCGGTCAGGTGAAACCCGGAGATATAATACTCATTGCCAAACCATCAAGAGGTTCATTCCATCTTTTATCTACTCTTGTACCGGGTGAATATTCTCATGTCGCAGTTTATCTCGGTAAAAACGAAAAAGGCGGCCATGAAAGTATTGATGCATGGTCAAACCCTAAAACACCTGTAAGAGATGTTATGTGGTGGCCTGAAAGTTATAATAACTGGTGTGTTATAAGACCCCATAAACCGGATGGAACAGAGTTGACAGACGAAGAGAGAAGCAAAGTCGTCGCTTTTGCCAGAGAAGCAGAAGGGTGCAAATATAATTATATGTGGCCTAAAAATAAGGTCAGATTACCTATTGATAAAGAAAAGACCAAATTTTACTGTTCTCAGCTTGCATGGGCTTCTTATAACTTTACCCTTGGAATAAATCTTGATGCAAATCCGGGATTTCATCCTAAATTTGCATGGGGTGTTGCTCCTCAGGAATTGTTTGACTCGCCGAATGTTACGGTTGTTGCTAAATATAACAGGCCTAAATCGGCTGATTACGATCCCACTCCTGATAACCCGACTGCAGTTTAATATTGTAACGCGTTACAAGTTATGCGTAACGCGTTACAAATATTATTTCGCAGGCGGCGGTAATGTTTTTGCTTCTATTTTTGATTGAAAAGCTTCCTTATGAGCTCCGTCACAGAAAGGTTTGTTTTTCGATTCTCCGCACCGGCAGAGCGATATGGCTTTACGTCCTGAAAGATCAAAATCTTTCCCTGTTCCGTCTTTGATTACAAAGTCCCCTGTCACTCTGTAGGCTCCGTCATTCAAGCAGGTAATTTCGCAGCCTGCTGTTTTCCCTGAATGTTTCTTTATAGAATCTACTATTATCTTTCCATGAAGCCTTCCGTTTTCAATAAAGATTTTATTTGAATCTCTTCCTGCCTGAAGTGAACCTGCAATATAAATCCCCGGAATATTTGTTTCTCCCGTCTCAGGGTTGAAATCAGGTACAAGAGTTTCACTGTTAATATTAACGCCTGACTTCTTTATAAAGTTAAAATCAGGATGATAACCTGTGAGCAGAAGAACCGAGTCTGCAGGTATTTCTGAAATATGACCTTTCTGAGAAACTGTAATGGATTTTTCTTTGATTTCCTGAACGGTTGTTTCGAACATGGCAGGAATTTCTTTGTTTTCTATCCTGTTCTTTATATCAGGCAATACCCAGTATTTTACTCCTTTACCGGGGCCATCTCCTCTGTGAATGAGTGTTACGTTCACTCCGTAACGATACACCTCCAAAGCTGCTTCTACGGCAGAATTATTCCCGCCTGCTATAACAACTTTATCGTGAATATATTTATGGGGATCGGAATAATAATGACTTACATGTGGCAGATTTTCACCGGGAATTCCGAGAAGATTGGGGTTGTCATAATAACCTGTGGCAAAAATTACATTCTTGCTTTCAAAATCTCCTCTATTTGTTTTTACTGTAAAAAATTTCTCTTTTTTGTCAATATGTAAAACATTCGTATAAAGCTTTAATTCCAGTTGAAAGTATTTTGCCGTATGCCAGTAGTATTTTAGGGCATCGACCCTCTTGGGTTTTTCACCTGATATAATAAATGGGATATTACCTATTTCCATAAGTTCTGCACTTGAAAAAAATGTCATATTCTGTGGAAAATGATAGATGGAATTTGCAAGGGTACCTCTGTCTATAACAAGGCATGATAATCCCTGCTTTTTTGCTTCTATGGCACAGGAAAGTCCTGAAGGCCCTGCACCTATGACTGTAATATCTTTCATTGGATAAGCTCCTTTCGTTATTGAGATGATTTTAATTAGAGTGAAAAGTGAAAAGAATATGGCACTACTCACTATTCACTACTCACGCCTTATTATTCATATAAACTCTCGTGACGCGTAACGCGTAACGCGTGACGGGAGGAAAACCTTTATTACATGCTTATGGTCAGGTCAGTATGTCATGACCTGCGTGACTGGATAAATTCTCATTAAATAAGAAACTATTCCTCTCTTCACCCTTCACGATTCTCATATAAACTATATATAAAATTTCTCGTAAATTAAGCCTTTTCCTTTTTATAATTATGTTCATAATAAGTCTGAAGGACTATATTTTCTGTGGAAATAGGGATTAATTTGTTAAATATAAGAGAAAACCTGCTAAAAGTGAGAGAATTCACATTAAAAATACATCAAAGAGAGCTATAATAATTGAAACGTACAGGAATTTTATCCGGTTCTGAACTCGCGTCACGCGTTACGCGTCACGCGTCACGATAAAATATCCTCGCGTCACGCGTTACGCGTTACGCGTTACGATCTTTACAGAGGGGGTAATTTTCATAATGAAGAGGTTTGTCGTTTTATTAATTCTCCTATCACTTTTTCTCAGACCGGTAAGACCGGCCTCTGCAGCAGAAACTGTAACGTTCTGGCATGCCATGGATGGGTCAAAAGGGGAAACTCTTAACAGGTTGATAGATGAGTTTAATGCCACCCACGATATAAAGGTTACGGGGAAATTTGTAGGAGTCAGTGAAACCACTCAGGACAGATATAAAAACAGTTACAATGTGCTCTTTAAAGAATTGTTGAAAAATGTGTCAAAGGGAACACCTCCTGATATTTCTCAGATATATGAAAACTGGACATCACAGTTTATTATTGTCAAAGCCATAGTACCTGTAGAAGATTTCATCACAACCGCTCCGGATAGACAGGAACTTTCCGATATGGTTCCTGCATTTCTGGAAGCCAATAAATATGATGGTAAACTATGGACTCTTCCCTTTAATAAAAGTATTTATGTGCTTTATTATAACAGAGATATGTTTAAACAGGCCGGTCTTACTCCCCCGAGGAACTGGGAGGAAATGTCTGTGATAGCAAAGAAATTTTCAAAAATCGATAAAAACGGAAATATGACTCAATGGGGTCTTTCTTTTAAACCTGATGTAGACGTATTTTCCCTTGTTTTGCTCTCCAGCGGAGAGAAGCTTTTTGATGAACATGGTAAACCTCTCTTTAACGGAGAAGGAGCAAAGAAAACTATAAACTATCTCAGAGCTTTAATAAACAGTAAAGGTGCTATCATGTCTTTCGAACCGCAGAAGGATTTTATGGACGGAAAATGTGCCATGTTTCTGGATACAAGTTCCAGGATCGGTTCTCTTCAGGAACAGGTAAAATTTAATTTTGCCGTTTCTCCATGTCCTTCTACTTCTTCAGGAAAGATTCTACTTGCAGGGACAAATCTTGCCATGTTTTCAAGTTCTCCCGAAAAACAGAAAGCTTCATGGGAATTTATTAAATATCTTACAAATAAGGAAAATACTGCTAAATGGTCTATGGAAACAGGTTATTTACCTGTAAGACTTTCTGCCATTCAGAGCAGTGAATATCAGGCTTTTATTAGGGAAAACCCCGATAACGGCATCGGTATAAACCAGCTGGCTTCAGGAGTCGTTGCCCCTAAAGTGCCTGCCTGGGAATCCATCAGAGGCATTATGGACGATACCCTCTTTGATATTATCAGTAACCATGCAGATATAAATACTTCTCTCGATAATGCCGTATCTCTCTCCAGACAGCTCCTCAGTAATCAGTAACAGGTGAGCGGTGAGTTTTTTATTTTACTCACCGCTCCTTACTTAGTACCGCTACAGGTAAATTAGTAACCATTTATCAGCTTCTGCCTGACAGGCTCTTACGAAGAAAAATAATTTGCCTTATTTAATTTGTTTTACAGACAATAAATTAGCCCTTATTTAAATTCTAATACTATAGAAAAAACGAATTTTTCTTCTCCAGAGCCTGCCAGGCAGAAGCTTTTTATGGATACCCTTTTACCTGTAGCGGTACTAAGCCTTCAGCTATAGAAGAAGTATTCTGCGGTCTTTCCGATAAAAAACAC
>JAKPQU010000344.1 GCA_029555925.1 Bacillota bacterium | reverse complement strand
TGTGCGGAGCAGCGGCATATCTCGGATATCGTTACAGCACAGAAATCCCTGCCAGATTAAGGAGACAGCTTGCAGGAGGCATGGTTTCATGTATAGGCTATAATTTATTATACGGGTTTATGTCTTCAGGTATAGATAATTCTGCCCATATAGGAGGACTTTTAGTAGGAGTTATTTATGCCATACTCATATCACCGCCTGTAATAAAAGAAAAGGAAAAAGTATCTCCGCGGATATATTCTCTCCTGTTTCTTATCATAGCGGCAGTACCTTTTATCACACAATCTTATATAGCCTATCGGGCTGTTTATAAAGCGGGAATCGAGAATTATCCCGTCTGTGAATACAGAGACGGACATAATTTACTGTTTAAATATCCTGCTCTTCTGAGTGTCAAAGAATATAAGAATGAAAGAATACTGGCAGGCCCCGGTATCATTGTACAGATTCGTTCTTTTTCTGTAGAAGATCCTGCTCAAATCAGAGCGGCAGCCGGGGAAATACTGAGTGCTCTTGAAAAAAACAAACTTAAAATAAAAGAACATAAATTCATTACGGTGAATAATAGAGACTGGCTCTTTGTAGATACTGATATGGAAAAGAATATAAAAAGTTATCTTTTATTTACAGGTTACAAGAAAGAAATTTTCCGTCTGGAAATAGATATGTCAGATAGTATTACAGCTAATGGACAGGAAATCATGAATTTTATTATGAACAACTTTCTGCCGGGAAAATAATTATAACTGTATTTCCAGTTCTTCCAGCAAGTTTTATTCCTTCAGGGAGGGATTTTATGAAAAAAATATTTGTTTTGCTGCTTTTATTTCTTTTCTCTTTTACCATCTCCTTTGCAGAAGAACTTCCCGAATATACGTCAGAGGTAGATAATAAGCTGGAACTCGGCAAATACTGGGGATGTTCCCTTGCATGTGCCATGGGATGGACTATAAAATGCAGTTCCTGTCTGTCTCCGCAGGGAGATAATAAATATACGGAAGCAATGCTGAGTGACGGTAATTTTACCACTGCATGGTGTGAGGGTTCAGATGGTGACGGTATCGGTGAATGGATAGAATTTCATCTTGAGAATTATCCCGGTAGAGATGCAGGGAAGAATTCTTTCAAAGGTATTGTTATTGCAGACGGTTATCTTAAAAGTAAGGATACATGGGAAAAGAATTCGAGAGTCAAACAGTTCAGAATGGATATTAACGGTAAATCTGTCTGTTATATAAATCTTGCCGATTCTATGTTTGATCAGAATGTCAGATTCCCGGATTACTACAGTGTAGGACCGGGCGATGTGATACGTCTGACTATAACTGACATCTATCCCGGCAGTCTTTATACAGATACCTGTATAACGGAAATAGTGCTCAATGGAGCTCATTGAATTTTTTACAATGAGGTGAAATATGTACGAAGCTATTATCAGAATTTTTTATCCCCTTGAAGAGGGTAAGATGGTAATTCATTCGGAAAAAAACTGGTCCCACGGCATAGAACCGGCCATTGTAGATAAAGACAGGCACTGTTATGAATTCCATGTAAATCATGATAAATATTATCTGAGTTTCAAGCCATGTATAAGGCTCGGTTCCCGTCTTTTATGGTCACGGGGAATGAATAAACTGGCTATTATGGATATGCCGGAAGTGCAGGATTTTTATCCTTATTTTTACGATTCCGAAGAAGGAGCCATTACTGATATACTGGAAATTCCGTCTTCTGTTTTTAATATGAAAAGGAAACTCCGTATTTATATGCCTCCCGGATATAATGAAAATATATTGAAACGTTACAGTGTACTTTATATGCATGACGGAAAGAACCTCTTTTTCCCCGAGGAAGCTTTCCTCGGACAGGACTGGAAGATAAATAATACTCTGGAACTCCTTGACAGGATGAATTTTATCGATCAATCCATAGTAGTGGGGGTTTATGCAGAAGACAGGTTTAACGAATATACAAAGCCTGGATACGAAACATACGGGAGATTTATGGTAGAAGAACTCAAACCCTGGATCGATGGTAATTACCGTACCATGCAGGGGAGGGAAAATAATTTTATTATGGGTTCTTCTCTTGGAGGAGTTCTTTCCTTTTACCTTGCCTGGCAGTGGCCTGAAGTATTCGGAGGAGCGGCATGTCTGTCAAGTACTTTTTCCTGGCATGACGATTTGATTGAAAGAGTAGAAAAAGAACCTCTTCGCGGAAGGGCTAAATTGAAATTTTATCTTGACAGCGGATGGCCGGCGGATAATTATGAAGTAACTCTGAAAATGGTCATGGCTCTTATCAGTCGGGGTTATAATCTGGGAAGAGATTTTCTTTATCTTGCATTTCCTCTTGCCTCTCACGGCGAGAGCGCCTGGGGTGAAAGGGCTCATATACCTCTTCAGCTTTTTGCTGGCAAAGTCAGCAGAACGGAATTACCGGGTAATTTTTTTGTCAGATTATCCGATGAATAACAGGGACAGAAATTTTTATACTTTAAAATTAGAATAAGAAAGGAGTTTGAATTTCCATGAATCATCTTTATAGTTTTATCATATGTCTGGTTTTTATTGGAATCAGAAACAGGCAGTTTATTCACTGCCTGTTTCAGTTGAGCGGTATGTTTTTCATTATATCTTCCTTTCATTTACCTGGGCATATTTGTTGCTAACATTAAAACATTGATTAAACAGTACCAGCAGGAACCGTTGTCCTTCTGAACCTTGCTCTGAAACACTTTCTTTATCATTTCTTTCGCCTCCTTTCTTAAATATATTCATTATAACTCATTTCTGTTTAAATAGGGCCTCCTAAAAAAACCAGCACATTCCCCA
>JAKPQU010000328.1 GCA_029555925.1 Bacillota bacterium | reverse complement strand
GTTTTTTCTATAGTATTAGAAATTAAATAAGGGCTAATTTATTGTCTGTAAAACAAATTAAATAAGGCAAATTATTTTTCTTCGTAAGAGCCTGTCAGGCAGAAGCTGATAAATGGTTACGAATTTACCTGTTACGGTACTCAGGTCAGTAATATGTTATAAACCAGATTAGATAAGGTTTTCTGGCTTTTCACTATTCATTACTCACTTCAGTTATGCGCCTGTGACGCGTGACGGGAGGAAAACCTTTATTGTATACTTATGCGCAAGGTCAGTAAATCTCTGGGGTTTTCCCTTCCTGTTTTTTGTATTGGATCTTCTTGACCCGGCATCCAAACTAATAATTCGTATATGGTTCTGAATAACATGAATCGGAATAAAATTCATAGTTTATTTTCTTATTTCCTTTTGCAGGCACTGTTATTTCCCATATTACAGTTTTCCCTACTTCTTCCGAAGGAGGTGTATCATATGTTACTTCCGTTCTGTCAGGATATTTCGTATCCATGACTTTTAATTTAAGATCTTTACTGTCAAAATTATTTATCTCAAGAATGATTTTATGGTGATATTCTTTTGTACCCCTTTTTTCAACATCTTCTTCTATGGAAACGGTTTTCTTTACTCTTATGTCACTCAAACCGCCCATAGTTATACTCCCTTTACTTCCCGGAGGAGTCCACTCCACATAATCAGAACCCATATAAAGTCCCTGCTGATATATTCTTACGAGACCTTCTGCGAAGGGTTTATCAGAGTCATTCAGGACTTTATATATAACATCCACTCTCTGTCCTTTTCTTGTATCCCATACAATATTTTTTGTACATGACAGGTTTTTCGTAATAAGGTTAATATTTGTTAAACCGCCGGTATTTATTGTCTGCCTGCCCAGATCGTATGTATAATAAGCATTTACTCTTTCCGAACCTGTCGCAGAAGAATACTCTCCCGTATCGGGGAGAGCCGCCTGGGTCATATTCATATTATAGTTATATCTCTGATTGTTATTATTTTCACTGCCGATAAGACCGGAAACAAGTTTTACTGTTACGTCCTTTAAGTCTGTCCCGCTATTGGTTACTATCACGTTATATGAAAAATCCACCTTCGTATCATCCAGGATAGTCATATTATAGACAGGTTTCCAGTTTATTCCGTTAATAAGATAATTCAGTTCCACGTTTCTTTTGCCGGGAGAATTACTCTGCCAGTTCAGTTTATAGAGCCCTCCCTGATTTTTTGTGTCAAAGAAACATGATTTTACGGGAGAGCCATTATCATTAACTGTGAGACTTTCAAGAACTATAGATGCAGGCAGTAATACAGAAACATGTTTTTCTGCATATACTGTGAGCATATCTTTTATAAGAGCCGTGTTGCCGTTATATATGACAGCTTCTTTCGGTGAACTTTCGTAAACAGGTTGAAATTCTTCGTCTTTTGCCTGAATTGTACAGGTTAAGAGAATTAACATAATAATTGTACACATATAAATATTTTTCATAAATATTTCCTCCTTTAAAATCGTGACGCGTAACGCGTGACGCGTGACGCGAGGGTTGGCCATACGGTCTTTTCAAATAAAACAGAGATCTTTTATGTTGCCTTTTCTGAATTTTTCCACCATATACCGGTACATTCGGGAATAATAATGTGATTGTTTTCTTCCATATAATTTTTTTCTTTTATTATATAATCGGTTAAATTATCTCCGAAGAAAAACCTCAATATTCTGTCTGCTTCATCTATGTTGCCGAATTCATAATCTGTTCTTATAGATGTTCTGTTAAATAAGAGTTCTTTTTCGAGATAGGCATAATACAGTTTCAGCTTTTCATCTCTTAAAAAAGGAGTTTTGTAGCCTGTGCCTAGTGTTTCTATAATGAGTATTGTTCCGCCTGGCTGTAAAATTCTGTTTATTTCATCAAAAACTTTATTTAACTCTTTTTCCCATATATGAAAGTTCCACTGAACAATATATGAAATACTCCATCCCGATATGACTGTATGAGCCATGTTGTTTTTTACCGGTATAAATCTGTTGTCAGCCGCAGCAACAGTCCAGTTTTTTAAAGATTTTTTTTTCAGTTTTTCTTTCGCCAGAGACAGCATATATGGTGAAAGATCGAATATGTTTACGGAATGAGCCATAGGAGCAATCTGTAATGAAACCCTTCCTGTACCACCTCCCAGTTCTATTATATCTTTCCCTTTAAAATCCGCTATGTTCAGAAGAGCAGGCAAAAGGTTGTTCTGGTAATCTTCTTTTGATACGAGTTCTTCATAATTTTCTACATATTTTCCGTAGATTTCGTCATGTTCCGGCATTATGAGAGCCTTTCTTTTACATAATAACTATAGATACATTCTACCATGTATTTCCAAAACCCTTTTAGAGTTTATTATTTAAAAATTACGAATTATCTTTAAAATAAAAGGTAATTTTTGAAACCTGATAGAATAAATTTATATAATAAAGCTATTATTTTGCTGCAAGTGAGGTTATTTTATGCTGGAAGTCAGAGTATGTGTCGGCACGAATTGTGCCTATAAAGGCGGTTTGCATATACTGGAATATCTGGAAGAGGAGAAAGATTTACAGGAAAAAATAACATTGATTACATGTAATTGTATCAATAAGGAATGTAAACCCGATTTTTCCCCCATAGTAGTAGTAGGTAAAGAAATGATTAAAAAAGCAACCCTTAATAAGGTTCTTGTAAAAATAAGAGAAGAATTATATACTTGATGAAACTTTTCGTAGCGGCCAATCTTCGCGTCACGCGTTACGCGTTACGCGTCACGAACAGGAGATAATTGCAATGAATCCTTTCATGACAAGAGGTTTATATACAGACCCTGTAGATATAAGACGTAAGGTCTTTGCAGAAGTGGCAAAGGTGATTTTGGAAAATGATTATACGAATCTTCTGAAAATGAGAGAAGGAGTGGCAAAGATTCCATATAGAATAATTAGTAAAGAGGATCCTACCTATCGCTGCTGTTCCTATAAAGAAAGAGCAATTGTCACCGAGAGGGTAAGACTTGCCCTGGGATTACCGCTCTGGAAAGGCGGTCTTTATGGCCTTGCCTATACGGGAATTGAAGAGATATTAAGACCTGAAAAGGTATCTGACCTTTATATGGTAAATGTAATTTCCGAAGCATGTGAGAAATGCCCGACAAAAACCTATAAGGTAACTGA
>JAKPQU010000327.1 GCA_029555925.1 Bacillota bacterium | reverse complement strand
GTTTTTTCTATAGTATTAGAAATTAAATAAGGGCTAATTTATTGTCTGTAAAACAAATTAAATAAGGCAAATTATTTTTCTTCGTAAGAGCCTGTCAGGCAGAAGCTGATAAATGGTTACGAATTTACCTGTTACGGTACTGAGGTAGTATACAATGAAATAGTGCATAAAGGAATTAAAAAAGCCGGAAGTAATGAATTAGCAAAATCAACATGGATTAAGGTTGTTAAAGTTGAGAATATAAATGCCAGAGATTTGATTATGCTGGAATTAGATGAAGGAGAAGCTGAAGTAATAGAAATTGCAAAAGAGAAAAAGATAGATACAGTGTTCATTGATGAATTTGCAGGTAGACAGTATGCTTCTCTGCTTGGTATAAATGTTATTGGTACTCTCGGTATACTGCTTTCATGTAAGAAGCTTGGATTAATAAGTGAAATTCGCCCTTTAATTGATATATTAATTAAGAAAAAGAGATATATAAATAAATTACTCTATGCTTCAATCCTGCGTAATGCCGGTGAATAGTAAGTATTTATATGAAAATTTAACAAAAAGTTAACATATTATCACTATGACTGGTTAATTTTTAGATTATAATATAAAAGGGAAATTTGTTAGCTATTTTTCGGAGGGGACTTTTACTATGAATATAAACAGAATAAATTATACAAAAACTGAATATGATGTAAAAACACAAAAAAGTAAATCTGAGGAACATGCTCTGCCTGTAAAAGATTCTGTTACTATATCTTCCCGTGAGCCGGAAAAAGAAGATTTCCTTACCTTTAAACATAAATCTGCAGTTCCTCTTCCTGTTGTACTCGATATAGAAGGCCATAAGACGGAAAAACATATAATGGGCACAGTGTCCGATAAAGAAGTCGTCCTTAACATGAAACATACAAATGATATTCATGGCAATATGGCCTCTGTATCTACTCTTATAAAGCCTGATGAATTCTGGGTTGATGCAGGTGATGCCGCACAGGGTTACAGATTTCACTCCATAGTCTCAGGAGGCAGGGAAGAGATAGATTTTATGAATAACAGAGACTGTGACATTGCCATAACAGGCAATCATTTTTATGATGACGGAGGCGTTGAAGCAGGAATATCACTCATAGGAAGGGCTAATTTCCCATTCCTGGGAGCAAATACAAAAGGCCTTGCCCCTTACGCTACAGCAGAAATAGAAGGTATAAAGATTGCCTTTATAGGTGTGAGGACACCTGAGAAGAAAGATCTTATGGTAGACCCCAGTAAAGTGAAAGATGTAATCCTTACAGACCCTCTGGAAGCAGTCAAAAAATCTGTGGAAGAAGTGAAAGCAAAAGGCATCAAAAATATTATACTCGTGTCACATCTTGGACTTGAACCGAATGAAACACATAAAAAGATTACATCCGATAAAGATATTGCCAGGCAGGTTCCCGGTATAGATCTTATCATAGGAGGTCATACCCATACGCCTACAAAAGAAAAAGTCGAAGTAAACGGCACAAGAATCGTCCATGCCGGTATAGGTGCTCATACGGATGTAAATACAGATGATTTATATCTGGGCGATCTGGCTTTAACCTTTGACAGAGTGACAGGGAAGATTGTTTCTATAGAGCATAAATTGATTCCTGTAGATAGAAAAGCATCGATTGATGAAGATGTAAAAGCTATAAAAGATAAATATCTCATAGAAGAAAATACAATTCTTTCAGAGAAACTTGGATTTTTAAATAAAAAATTAATTCATGACATAAAAACTCCGACAGATTCTACTCTTGGCAACATGGTGACAGATGCTATAAGGAAGGAAACAGAGGCCGATATTGCCCTCCTTGACAGTAACTTTTTTGCTACAGACAGAAAGAATCCGCCTCCCAGTGTTCTTCCGGAAGGTGAGATTACAATGAAAGATCTCACAGAAGCCAGTCTCTGGCTGGGAAAATCCCTTGATGCATCGGTAGAAACATGGAATGTGACAGGAGAAACAATAAAGAAAATTCTGGAAGACGGTGTGAGCAAATTACTGGGACCTAAAAACACACAGGGACTCTACCAGGTTTCCGGATTGAATATGACCTATGATCCGAAGAAACCCGAAGGGGAGAGGGTGTCAGATGTTTTTGTGGGAGATAAACCTCTTGAAGCCGGTAAAAATTATAAACTTGCCACTTCCTATGTTATGGGTAACTGGAATCCACTTATGGCGGGAAGAGATGAAGGTTCTGTAGAAGACGGAAGAAAAATAAGGCTTATCGTGGCAGATTATATCAGGGATAAGGTTCAGATTAATTCTGCGGAAGAGGGAAGAATTAAAACCGTTCAGGCATAAAATCAAATTTCCCTGTACTGCAATCTGCAACAATCTATTGATATACGTTTCTTCTATGCCTGACTATCATTACTTTAATAGATTTTTCTCTATCATTAATTTCATAAACTACACGATAATTTCCTATTCTGATTCTCCAGTCGTTCTTTGAACCGGTGAGTTTACGGCATCCTGCAGGTCTTGGATTTAATGATAATTTCTTTATTTCTTCCAGAATTTTTTGTAGCTCTTCTAAAGGAATTTTTTTTAAATCTTTTTGAGCTGATTTTTCCACATAAACCTTATGCATTTAACTTTAAATCCTTCATAACTTCATCAATTTCTTTAAATTCGAGAGATTTTTTCCTTAGCTCTTCCAATAACTTTAGATCTTCTATCTCTTCGAGCCTCTCCAGTATTTCCTCATAATCGGAGATATTTAAAATTACTGATATGGGCTTACCATTCCTGTAGATAAAATCTGGTTTTTTTAATCTGGTTTTTTTTAACATAAAAAATCATCCTTTCGATAATCTGCTCTGTCTGTTCTATGACCGCTTTAACTCCTGACATATCTCTTTTCCTTCTGTTTTTTATTCCATCTCCAGGTGGAAATTACAGGGAAAATAGACAGAATTGAAGGAATAAAGGACATGAGTATCATAAAAGCACCGAGAAGTGCAAGAGGCGGAATTACTGTTCCGATAAGCAGGCCAAGAATAAAAGTAATAATACCTGTAAGAAGAAGACCTCCGCTCCATTGCCAGCCTTTTTTCTGAGAAGCAAGCCTTATGCCTCCTATAGCACCTGTTTGACCGTTTATATATACAGGATGGTATTTACCTTTATCATCTTTATAATATGTGGTATACAACGGCAGTAAAAGCTGTGTCCAGTTGAGGTTTTCATAATTGCCTTTAAATGTAAAATAACCTATATGCTGTGCAGAAGCAGCAACCCTGCATTCTTCCGAAGCTTTGCCATCCATAGAATTTTTTACATCCGGCCATATGTTTTCCGGAATTAAATCAGGGATTCTGATAGTAATGTTCAGTTTTTTATACTGTGAATAAGGTTCGGAACAGGTAAGATCATAGTCGCCTGTCAGATCTGTTATTTTTACGTGATCACTTGATGCAGGCACATTTATATTGTCGTAATGGCGGCACAGTTCCCCTGTTCTGGGCTCCCATTTTGTATTTGTTTTAATAACCTCTTTTGTTTTCCACTGACGTCCGTCAAAATTTTCCTGTGAGCTTTTTACCTGATAGTCAAATCCCACCTCTGCCTTCCAGAAGCCTTTCATATCACAGTCTATAAGCCAGGCAGGTCTGTATACAGGAAGGAGCCTCTCCAGCATTCTGGAAGAGTCGAAGTCATCAGGCTTCAGCCATATACCTTTCGTGAAATTTTCAATTACAGGTTTTATATCTTCCTTTGTTTTAGTGAAGGGGATTATATATTCGGGAGGTTCTTTCCTGAGTCTTGCAGGCTGGCTTTCAAGGTTCCCTTCATAACAGCAGGGGCATTTCTGCTCCAGAAATTCTTTTGCTATAAGATGGGCGTGGCCACATTTAAAACACCCTGCTGAAACAAGATGATCACACCAGGAATTTTCAGTATTTTCTACTATTTGAACCGAAGGTAACGGTGGTCTGTCCATTATGAAGCCTCCTCATTGACTGCGTAATTATGTATCCATATTGAACCTGTAATGCCGAAGATGAGTAAAATAAATCCCAGAATAAGAGGAACTATGCCGACTCCGCCAAGAAATAACAGAGGTAATCCTATCAAACCCAGTAATCCTCCTGGTAACAGCATAAGGGCTATTAAAGCCCATACCTGCCACCATATGACAGGTCTTTGCCCGGCTACATTCCCTGTCTGACCGTTTACCATAACCTGATAGACTTTATTTCTGAACATATAGGCGGAAATATAGACAGGAAGGAGAATATAACGCCATTTTTCACCTGATAGATCTGCCGTCATAGTGAAATTACGTATATGACTCGAGCCGGTATCTCTGTAACAGGCTCCTTTTGCCTTTTCTCTGATAGTGGTTTTACCGTCTTCCCAGGCTTTTATGAGAGTTACATCATAGGCCTGAGCTTTCCAGCCTGCGAGAAAATCAGGATTATATGACACAAGATCTTTTAACTCAAAAGGATAGAGCTTTTCCAGTATAACACGGCTTGTAGAGGAACTGCCGCTTATAAGGATATCATCCAGATTAAGAGTTACATAGCCGCTTTTCCACTGCCAGTGTATTTCAGTTTTTGTTTTCCATTCTTTTTCATCGGAATCATAATAGCGTTCACTTTCTTCGTGACCTACCTCCGCTTCCCATTTAGAGGATACGTCTGCATCAAAGGTCCAGAAGGGCATATAAATACCGCTGAAATTCTTTACATCTGAAGATTGGGCCAGTTCTTTCGGATGAAACCATCCCTTTTTCAGCCATTCCTTTACTTTTACTCCCGTATCTTCAGGTTTTATTTTAAAAGGAATAAGAAAACGGGGTCTCAATGTATCAGACTTTGCAGTCTGAATATTTACCTTACTTGAAGTGCAGAAAGGGCACTTTGTAGAGATTTCTCCTTCTCTGAGTGTTAATTCGGCGCCGCAGTTATTGCAGTGAAGTTCCTGCCGTGTCACACCCCATCCCTGTTCTGCTTCACTCATCGTTTCAACTGTAAATTCAAACTGTTCTGCCGAAGTGCCTTCATGTTTTGCTTCTACAGCTTTTACATAACCGCAGTGTTCGCATGCCACTCCTCCGGTAGACACATTATATTTTGTATCTGCTCCGCATTGAGGACATTCAAATTTTTTGACTTTTTCTCTTATGTCAGAATGTTCACGTACAGGAGCAAATACTGTAATACCGGGAACCGATGATTCAACTTCTTCATAACCTTCGGGCGGTTTCCATAAAAAGTCGGAACTCATAACATCACCTTATTCTTTTTTGAATTGCTTTGTCACAAAATCCGAAATAAAAGGTATAGTAAAACCTTCTCCCTGATATGTCTTATAAGCCCAGTAAAGATGTGCTCCAACACAGGCAAGGGGCAGTAAAAGTCCCAGAGGTATGGCCAGCAATAATCCCAGACATGTGAAATTAGTAATTATTTGTACCAGTGCCCATGCCAGAACGGTAATTACATAAAATCCTCCTTGACTTGCAAGAGATTGTATGGCATGGAGTTTTAAAGGCGGTGTGTTTTTCTTTTCCGATATAAGCACATAAAGAGGTACAATAAGTCCTCCTATGCCTGTAACCAGGTTTAAGAGTATTCCTCCGTAACAAAAAGCGCCGAGTGCTCTATCCTGTTCCTGTAATTCAAAAGATTTTTCAATTGCATATGTTTCTTCTCCCATAAAAAACCTCCTCTTTCTTTGAAATTTTACAATAATTCTATTTTATCATAATTTTATTGTTTTTCAATAAGATTTTCTGTAATGACCGGTTATAAACTAACTAAAATTCTATCTGGACGTATAGAAAAGGCTATATATGGGTATATATATAATTATACAGAATTACATTACAAATATGTTCTTTAAACAATATTTAATCTACAGGATGTGTGATTTTTCTTGAACAGGTCCTTCTACCTGAATATATTTGAAGCAACTTCGCCGTTAATGTATCTAATCTCACTGTTTATTTTTTGTAAACGATTTATAATATAATATATATTCCATTAGAGATTTTTTTTAAAGAGATTTTTTTTTAATTAATTTTTCAGTATTAAGTTTATATGAGAATCGTAACGCGTAACGCGTGACGGGAGAAAAACGTTCATTAGATGCTTGTCAGGTCAGTAATATTAATCTTCTGATAGTTGAAACGTTATATCATAAAGATAAAAGGGGTAAAATTATGACGGGGCCTGGTAGTGATGTAAAAAATAATACAGAAACAAAAAACTATGATGAAAATTCAACGGAGAAAAGTTTAACTTTACCTTTAAATACTACTCTTCTTGACAAATACAATATAATGGGGCTTGTAGCCGTAACAGACCTGGGTGCCGTTTATCTCGTAGAAGATAAAAGGTCACATGAAATTTATGCTATGAAGGAACTCAGACCTTCCCGTGCCAGTTCCGATGAAGACAGAGACTATGCAGTGGATAAATTTATAAAAGAAGCCAAACTGCTGCAAAACCTTAATTTCACCAGTGTTCCGAAAATACAGAAATATTTTTCTTTTGAAGGTAATCATTATATTATAATGGAGTTTATAGAAGGACTGGATCTGGAAGGTATGGTAAAATCAACAGGTACGCCCGGTCTTCCTCAGGAAATTGTAATAGACTGGGGAATTGAGATATGTGAGGTTCTGTCATGTCTTCATAATTATAATCCTCCTATAATCTATAGAGATATGAAACCTGCAAATATTATGATACGAAATATTGACAGGAGTGTTGTTTTAATAGACTTTGGTATTGCCTTCCCCATGTACGAAGAACTTAAAGGTTTTGCCCGCACACAGATAGGTACTATGGGATATATGGCACCGGAACAGTTTCATGGTAAAGTTTCTCCTTCCAGCGATATATTCTCTCTCGGAGGAACTCTGTATTTTGCTCTTACTGCGCAGATACAGCAGGTTTTCAATTATATACCTATGAAAACATTTGTTCCTGATATTTCCGATGAACTTGACAGAATAATAGGCCGCACACTTAAAATCAGGCCGGAAGATAGATTTGCCTCTGCGGCGGATTTGAAAAAAGCTCTCCAGAATTTAAAAATCAGTTTGAAAGAGGGTAAAGCAAAGCAGGAAGACGAAATAAAAAAAGCTCTCTCGGAGATGAAAAAAACTGATAATTTGATTTTTTCTGTAAATAAAATAAATAAATCTGACTTCAAGGCAGAGGAATTCAAGAAAACAGAGGATGTTGAAAAGAAAATAGAAATCATAGAAGAGATAGAAAAATTATCTGATAGTGAAGCTACTGGAGTTCTTATTGATATTTTGATGAGCAGTAAAATTGCCATATGTCGTAAAGCCGCCGTTGTTTCTCTTGGAAAAAGAAAAGACCCTCTCTGTATTGAGGCTCTGGTGAAGAAGACAAAAGATAAGGATAGAGATGTCCGTCTTACATCTATAGAAACTCTCGGCAATTTCAAAACTGCAGAATCGCTGAAATGTCTTGAAGACAACCTTAAACATAAAGATAAAATTATAAAAAAATCTGCTATTACCGCTCTTGAACAAATGGGAGATAAAAAAGCTCTTAATGTTTTATTAAAAGCCAGAAAAAGAGAAGGCCTTTTCAGTATAGAAATGAAAAGGCTTATGGATAAAGCCATAGATAAAATAGATTCATCACTCGAAGGAAGCGGGAAAAAGAAAAAATCCAGAAAAACCGGATTATTCGAATTAATAATGAGATTTTTTTTCAGAAAATAATTAAAAACGTGACACGTGACGCGTAACGCGTGGCTGAATACTTTAACTGTATAGGAATTTTCAATGGCGTAGAATAAAGCTTTAGATGAAAATTATGTAGAGGCAGTTTATCTAAATAATTTAAATTATATACCGGGTTATCAGTCATGTTGAAAAAATCCTTTCTGTTTATTCTTCTTATCATTACTTCTTTCTCTGTTACTTACAGTCAGGATGACGGTCTTTATGTATTCGTTACCCTCTGGGGCGGTGAAGGTAAAAGACCGGGACAGTTCCGACTTCCTCAGGGCATAACGACAGATAGTTCCGAAAATGTTTATGTTTCAGATACATGGAACAATCGCATTCAAAAATTTGATTCTTCAGGTAAATTCCTCAACGAATGGGGCACAACCGGTTCAGGGGACGGGCAGTTTAAGAAACCATGCGGCCTTGCCATGGACAGGGAAGGCTTTCTTTATGTGGCAGACAGAGATAATTACCGTATACAGAAATTTACCTCTTCCGGTGCCTTTGTAACAAAATGGGGCTCCTTTGGCAGAAAGAACGGACAGTTTGATTTCCCTTACTGTCTTTCCGCAGATAATGAAGGATATATCTATGTAGTAAATACCTATAACAATGATTCCATTCAGAAATTTAGTTCTTCCGGTATTTTTACTGCAAGAATAGGCTCACGCGGCACGGGTGACGGCCAGTTTACAGGCTCTTTCGGTATTGCTCTGGACGGGAAAGGATATATTTATATAGTAGAAAAGGATAATCATAGAGTTCAGAAACTGGATAAAGACGGAAAATTTGTAACTAAATGGGGTTCTTACGGCTCAGATGACGGCCAGTTTATATACCCGAGAGGGATTTCTATAGATACTTCGGGAAATGTTTATATTCTGGACAATGGTAATTACAGGATAGAGAAATTCAGCAGTGATGGAAAGTTTATAACAAAATGGGGGAAAATAGGCAGCGGATCAGGTGAATTTCAATCCGGTATGACAGGCATTTCGGTTTTTTCAGATAAGGCCGTTTATATACTGGAATACGAAAATGAAAGGGTTCAAAAATTTATTCCGAAGAAATGACCGGGAATTATGAGAAGCGTCACGCGTGACGGGAGGAACAGATGTTCATTCTTCTTTAGTAACCGCACATTCATAGTATTTTTTTCATTACCACCATAATCCAATTAATTTTACGGCGGAAAAAATGATTTTAATTTAACAAACTTTTAACATTATTATATTGTTTCTCTCCTTTCTATATGGTAATTTATAGATATGATGATAGTTTATTTTAAGTAATCCTCGCGTCACGCGTTACGCGTCACGCGTCACGATCCATGAAAGAGGAACTATATGACAATCTCAAATATAACATCTGATTTTAAATATTCTGTAAGACCGGAAAAACCGGTCTGTAAAGAAAGTGACGATCGCTTTATTTCATCAGATAACAGAGAATATGGTTTAAATGATATAAAAAAACTTGCAGAGCTTTCGAGAGAACATAAAAGTAATACCCTGAGCAGTCTTAACATGGATAAATATATGATCCCCGCCAATGAGGGACAGATAAAACATCTCTGTCTTACCTGCGGAAATTTAGGTAACGGGCCATCAGGAGAAAGTTATAAAAATGCTTTTAAGATTTTTCTTCAGAATATGCCTTCAGCGAGATTTACTGTCCTGACATCGAATGAAGATTCAAAAAAACAACTGCAAAATCTTGTGGATACATGGGCAGGTAACGGCGTTATTTCCAATCCTGAGAGGGTACATATTACTGCAACAGGAAAAGATTTATCTATATGGGCCCAGGATTCAACCCTTGTAGTGGGTAATAAGCTCATAGAACCTGCCAGAAATTATACTCCTTCCGAAGGCGATAAAGCTGTTCCCGGTGAAATTGCCAGAATTAATCAGGAATTTCATCTTGAACAAAGAGACGGTTTATTTATTGACGGGGGCAATCAGCTTGCTACAGAAGATACGCTTTTTCTTGGTTCCGATGCGGTAAGTTCTATGATGGAAGATATGAAAAAGTGTTCTGCAAGATATAGCAGCATAACAGGTGACCTACATATAGAAGGAGCATCAACGATGGGGCAGGAAGAACTGTGTAAACTCATGCTTGAAAAAACCTTTCCCTGTCAGAAAATAGTTTATGTAGGTAATACATCTGTTCAGAACGGACAGCCTGAAGCTCATATAGATTTATTCATGACGCCTCTCGGTAAAGTAGATCCTGAAACAGGGAAACAGGTTGTCACCGTGGCAGATCCTTACATGGCCTGTAAGATTTTAATGGATTTAAAGGAAAAAGAACCGGAAAAATACAGTAAATATGAAGAAAATATTAAAAGTAAACTGTCAGTCTGCCCTGAAAGACATCCACTTGATGTTATGACTAATTTTATGTTTGATGAAATATTTATGGGTGGTTTTAATGTGAAATTCAATGAAGTCGCACAGACTCTGGAAAAAAACGGGTATAAAGTGGAAAGAGTGCCTTATTTTGCCCATAGTTCTTTCACCAATCTTCCTTCTATAACCTATAACAATGGTTTAATAGACGGAGATAATTTCTTTATTCCCGCTTTTGATATTCCCGAACTGGATGATGTAGCTGCCGGTGTATACAGAAAATATGGTTATAATGTAATACCACTGGAAATGACTGCTATAAGCTCTCATCTCGGAGCCATAAACTGTATGACAAAGGTTCTGGAAAGAGAGTATTCTCTTTCTGCGGGAGCTTAGTACCGCTACAGGCAAATTAGTAACCATTTACCAGCTTCTGCCTGCCAGGCTCTTACGAAGAAAAATAATTTGCCTTATTTAATTTGTTTTACAGACAATAAATTAACCACTGGTTAATTTCTAATACTATAGAAAAAACGAATTTTTCTTCTCCAAAGCCTGCCAGTCAGAAGCTTTTTATGGATACCCTTTTACCTGTTACGGTACTTAGTGCTTATAACGGTAAATATTCCGCTGGTTATAGTCGTGACGCGTAACGCGTGACGGGAGGAGACAGGCTCACAGATTATCCGGTGTCGTATTTACTGCTGACAGTAATTAGTGCTGCTTCAGGTAAAAGAGTATCGGAAAAACTATAAATAGGGAGTGGTGATTAGTGAGTTAATAAAACCCACTTACCACGCACTATTCATTAATTTTAAATAAAAAAGAGGGATGAATTATGGAAATAGGTAATAAGAGAGAAATTTATGAAGGTATGAATCTTGGCAAATTCAGCGGAGAAAGAGAAAAAATATTAAAAGAAGTAAATCTTGATCCTGATAAGATGGATGGTTTTATGAAGGCATCTCCAAAGGAAGATGAAAGCATAAAAGTAGTTCTGGACCTCGGTAAACTTAAAAAGAAATTCACTAAAATGGCAGGTACGTCGGAAGATATATCCGGCGGAGGAGAAAAAAAAGAGATTACTTTCAATCCCGGACTCGCCAGAAAAGCTATAGAGAAATTATTGAAAAAGCATGGTTCCAGCCTTGAAATGAATGATTATATGATCCCTGCCAATGTGGGCAATGTAAAACATATGTGCCTTACTTTCGGCAGACTCGGTGATATAGAGTCTTCTTATATAGAAGCCATGAAAACCTTTATAGCTAAAATGCCTTCTGCAAAATTTACTATACTCACCTGCGGCGATGGAGATAAGGAAAAAATACAGGATCTTGTCAATCAATGGGCTAAAGACGGAGTGGTTCTAAATCCTGAAAGGGTTCAGATCTGTGCCAGTAATAACGCTTATTCCATATGGGCCCAGGATTCGACTCTTGTAGTCGGTAACAATGTTGTAGAACAGGACAGGATGTGGTTCCCCGGCAGAGGTGACGGTGCTGTTGCATCTGAACTCGCAAAAGCAAATCCTGAATTAAAATATAAGAGAATGGAAGGCATATTTATTGACGGAGGAAATCAGCTTGCTACGGACGATACTGTTTTTGTAGGCTCTGATGCAGTTGCTTTTGCCATCAAGGATATGAAAAGTTATCCTTCCAAATATGATAAAATAACAGGAGATTTAAAAATAGATAATGCAAAAAGCCTCAGCCAGGAAGAACTTGTTAAAACTATGATGGACAGAACCTTCCCGCATCAAAAGGTAGTAGTCATAGGATACAAGGGAGAACAGCCTGCTTTCCATATAGATATGGCTATGACTCCCCTGGGCAAGGTAGATCCTGAAACAGGTAAGAAGGTTATAACAGTAGGTGACCCTTCTATGGCTCTTAATATTTTGAAAGATATCAAGGAAAAAGATCCTGAAAAATTTGCTTCCTATGAAAAATCCCTGAGTGAAAAGCTTAACGGATGGATCAGAAATCCTCTTGACGGACTGTTTGAACATTTGAAAGATGATAAGGCTTTACAGGAGAATTTCGATGCCGTCGCAAAAGGTCTTGAAGACAGCGGATATAAAATAGAAAGAGTTCCTTATCTGGGCAGCTCTTCTCTCAGATATCATCCCTGGATCACCTATAATAATTCCGTAGTGGACGGAAATAATATTTTTATTCCCAATTTTGGAATACCTGAACTTGATAATGCAGGAAACGGAGTCTACAAAAAATATGGCTATGACATAGTACCGCTGGATATGACTGCCGTAAGTTCCCTTCAGGGAGCCATAAACTGTATTACCAAGGTAATTGAAAGAGATTATACGGAAAGTGCCTGAAAAAATAAAAATTGAAACAGGATATTCATAGTTTATATGGAATTTTTAATATAAAGAATTACGTTACAGCTATCAACTGATAGAATTACTATCAGCTGATAGCTGAATTTTACTTATATAATGATTCATATTACTAAAAGGAGAACCTATGAAAATCTTAAATTATAAAGACACCAGAGCCGGTATTATGCCGAATGCAAAACATGACTTTTCCTCCGGTAAAGAACCGGGAGGCTGTGATACGGTTCAGTTAAGTTCTGACCATGAACTTTCAAAATCTTTTATTCTTCAGGGAAAATCTGTAAAGGATACAGGTTTTGTCAAAGATCTCATGAAAGACGGGAAATCTGAACCGGTAGAGGGAAATCCTTTCCCTTCTGCTCAGGTAATAGAACATGAAGGAAATCTTGTGAAGATAAAACAGGAAATTTTTCCCAAAAGTTCCATAGAAGGTCTTAACGAACTTGTTACAAACGGATCAATTCTCTCCTATTCAATCGGAGAAAATGAATTGATAGTCTATGCAAATTCGGAAAAAGCTGCCGAAGAACTTAAAAAACTCAAAGTTACGGCTCAATCTCAGATGAATATAGGTGCCATAGCAAAATTAAAAGAGATCTTTATTCCTCCCGACCTTGATGAAAACTGTGCTCCCGAATATCTCAAATACAGAGCATGGTCTCTCGGTGCCGCAGTATGCGGAGGCG
>JAKPQU010000326.1 GCA_029555925.1 Bacillota bacterium | reverse complement strand
GTTTTTTCTATAGTATTAGAAATTAACCAGGGGTTAATTTATTGTCTGTAAAACAAATTAAATAAGGCAAATTATTTTTCTTCGTAAGAGCCTGTCAGGCAGAAGCTGATAAATGGTTACTAATTTACCTGTAGCGGTACTAAGCCTTCAGCTATAGAGGGAGTATTCTGCGGTCTTTCCGATAAAACACTATGAAAGGATTTTTACCTGTTTATGTTGAATAATAAAAAATTAATGGAAGATACAAAGATAGAATCAATTAATTATAAAATATGGAAAAAATTTATCCGTAACAGATTGGCTCTGGCAGGGTTGATTATTCTTTCTATTATGTTTTTTATTGCTATTTTCGCTCCTCTTATTTCTCCTTATGATCCTGACAAAATAGATAAAGATATAAGCGGTATTCCACTTGCACCGGGGATTACACACCTCTTCGGCACAGATAATTACGGAAGAGATTATTTCAGCAGAGCTCTTTACGGTTCGAGGATTTCCCTTACAGTAGGTTTTATTTCCGTATTTATCTATGTATCCATAGGTATAATACTCGGAAGTATATCAGGTTTTTTCGGAGGTTTTATAGATACAGTTATCATGAGAGCCGTAGATATAATGCTGTGTCTCCCGACTTTTTTCTTTATACTGACAATACAGGTTATGCTGGAACCAAGTATGTTAAATATTATGATAGTTATAGGTCTTACAAGCTGGGCAGGGGTAACAAGGCTTGTAAGAGGACAGTTTCTCGCCGTAAAAGAAGAATTATTTGTTCAATCAGCAAAAGCAGCAGGAGCGTCATCTGCCAGGATTATAATAAAACATATACTGCCAAATGTTCTGCCACCTGTCATAGTCCTGTCCACTCTTGGCATAGCAGGGGCAATTCTTACGGAATCTGTATTGAGTTTTATAGGTATAGGAGTTCAACCGCCTCAAGCAAGCTGGGGAAGTATGCTACGGGATGGTCAGGAATATATAAGAATAGCTCCGTGGATGACTTTTTTCCCGGGACTATTGATTATGCTTACAGTACTGGGTTTTAATTTTGTAGGAGATGGTCTCAGAGATGCTCTGGACCCGAAAAGCTGGAGGAATTAGTGAACAGTGAGCAGTAACTAGTGACCAGTGAAGATTACTGGAGGATATAAATTAGTATGTTAGATTATTCTTTAAATGTTTAATTTTCATTATTATAACTGCTCACTGATAACTGATAACTGGTCATTGTTTACCGGTCACCGATAAAGGAGGAATTTTGTTTGTTAAAAAGATTATCTATATTAATAGTTATCTTTCTGTTAACATGTATCCACTGTTACGGAGACATAGGAGACATGGGAACTCTCAAAGGGAAAGTCATTTATCCCGGAGGCGATCCTCAGGGGATAGTAGTTCTGTTCTTCTTTGATGATCCTAAAATGGACTATATGATAAAAGGAATAGTCATCCAGTCCCAGGATGGATCCTTTGAAGTAGCTCTCCCGCCCGGTAAATATTATCTTCAGGCCCAGGTAGATGTTAACAGAAACGGTCAGACCGATGCAGGAGATTTACTTTACACATACGGAGGGGATAAACCTGTGGCAGTAAGTCCCGGTACAGACGTAGTATTTCCTCTTGGTATCCAGGGAAACAATCCTCTTAATAATACGGGATTGCCTTCAGACGGTAAAGATTCTTCAAATAATAATGCTCCTTCGTCGGGCAAAAAAGGGACTCTAAAAGGTAAAGTAATAATTCCCGGCCGTTCCTCTACGGGAGTGGTTATAGTACTTTTCAGGGATTCAACCTTTGAAACACTTGTAACTGCGTCAAAGGTAACCTCTTCTGACGGGACCTTTAATATAACCGTACCGGAAGGTACCTATTATATTCAAGCCTTTTATGATGCAAACGGAAACGGTCAGATAGATCAGGGTGATATATCGGTAATTTACGGAGGAGAAGAGCCTGAATCTGTAAAGTGCGGAGAAGAAATTACCATCATATTTAAAGAACAGGGAGCAGTATCTGCGAATACTCCTGTTCAGGAAACACCTTCTCCTTCCCCTGCTCCGACTGCCCTATCTACTCCTGCACCTGCACCAACTGGTACGCCGAAGATAAAAGGGAATTTACGGGTAAAGATTGTTTATCCCGATAATTCTCCACTGGGTTGCCTGGTTCAGGCTGCGTCAGATCAGCAATTCAATAATGTTCTGGCAACTACCGCCGTATGGGAAGAAAACGGGTCAGTTGCTTTTGCTCTTCCAGACGGAAAATATTATATTCGATCTTTCAGTGATAATAACGGCAATAAAAAAATTGACACAGGTGAATACTATTCAGTATATGAAAAAGGAAAACCCAAGCAGATATCTACAGGCGGAGGAGAAATAGTGCTTGTTCTTGACGAGATGAAAGATAAAATAGATATGCCTGATATAATCTCTGCCAGAGGTACACCTTCTCCCGGCAATAACATATCTCTGCCTCAGGACATATCCATGAAGACTCCTGTGCCTGAGAGCACTAAAAATGCCATTCTCCCGGATGATATATCAGGGAAAAACAAAACACCTGTACCCGGTAAAACACCAGTTCCCGATAACGGAGGGAAAAAAGGCATTTTAAAAGGAAAAGTTATTTATAATGACAATGACCCGACAGGTATTACAATATTTATCTTTTCCGATATGAATTTCAAAAATTTTGTTACAAGTACACATGTTAAAGACGAAAGCGGCATCTTTGAAGTAGAACTGCCAGAGAAGGATTATTATATTCAGGCTTTTGTCGACATAAATAAAAATCAGATACTTGACACAGACGATATCCTTGCAAATTATACTGCCACAGATACACCTGTGCTGAAATCGGCAAGGCCGGGAACAGATCAGATTATTATAAAGGTAACTCCCAAAAAGCAGACAGGTGATAATTCAGTTCTGAATACCCCGAAAACTCCTTCTTCTTCCGGTGAAAAGGAATATACAGTCACAGGAAGGGTTATATGGAAGGATCATGCCCTGTCCAAAGGTGTCGTAGAAGCCTATTCCGATGCTACATTCCGCACGGTAAAAGCAAGAGCGACAATAGATAAGGCAGGAGGAATGTTCACACTGAAAGTACCTGAAGGGAAATATTTTCTTACTGTCGTAATAGATGATAATCTTGACAATAATATAGGTCTCGGAGACGGTGTGGGTATTTACGGCATGGAAGCCATAGCGGAATCAAGAGGAGAAGCCATGCCGATTGTAGTAAACGGCGATGATAAACATATTGAAATAGCTATTACGGATTTTCTGAATTTATCAGGTCAGCTTGTTTCACTGGATAAATATACTCCCGGTAGACCAGTGGAACCAAAAACAGAATTTTCAGAATATGCAGGTAAAATAAAATCTTTTCAGGACATCAGAACCAGGCTTAATATTTCAGGGAAAATCTATTTCTCCAGAGAAGGAGAAATATGTATGTTAAATCTTTCAAACGGCACCTCTGTAGTTTTATCACATGGCCATCACCCGACAGTATCCCTGGCAGGCGATAAAATTGCCTATATAAGTCCTTCTGGAGAAGTAATCGTTTCTTCTACAGACGGCACAAAAAGAGAGGTAATAAAACAGGGTTCACAATGCCAGTCAATGACTCTTTCTTCCACAGGGGAATATCTTGCCTGTCAGGAAGGTAAAGAAGTTACTGTTATAGATCTTACGAATAAAAAGGAATATAAAAAAATTTTTACTGCAGATACCGGCTGTTCTCCCTTCGGTGTAAGCTGGTTTACCGGTGACGAAAAGATTGTTTATTTAAGAGGTGCAGGAAGGAAAGATATATTGAAAACAGAGGAAGAAATTAAAGAGGAAAAGAAACAGCCAGGTTTACTTCTTCCTTTTGACGGTCTGAAAATTGACGGACAGAATTCGGGAAAAATAAAAAATCAGCCCACTACAGACGGTCTGTTTCCTATAATTATGTCCAGGAGTGCAGAACAGGAAGACAGAGGAGCCGGTGTGTATATATGGGATAAAAACACACAGGACAGTTATTATATGGACTTCAAAGAAGCAGGTTCCATCGGTAATGTGCTCTGGTCACAGTCAAATCCCAATTTATTCCTCTTTACTACAGGTATACCGTCACAGATATGGATAGGGAAAATTACAGGCAACGGTTTTGAAAAAAGACAGGTGACCATCTACGGAGGGCAGAATCCTGCCTGGTCCCCTGACGGGAAACATATAATTTATGTTAACAATAAACAGATATGGATTGCAAATATAGATACAGGCGAGGAAATACCTTTATTAAACGGAGTATTGCCTGTTTACGGAGATAATCCATGCTGGAGTTATTGAAGGTGAAGAGTAGGGGCGGCTGCCTGTAGTCGCCCATTACCGGTGGGAACACGCATTACGCATCACGCATCACGC
>JAKPQU010000325.1 GCA_029555925.1 Bacillota bacterium | reverse complement strand
GTTTTTTCTATAGTATTAGAAATTAACCAGGGGTTAATTTATTGTCTGTAAAACAAATTAAATAAGGCAAATTATTTTTCTTCGTAAGAGCCTGTCAGGCAGAAGCTGATAAATGGTTACTAATTTACCTGTAGCGGTACTTAGAGCCTATCCGAAAAGTAATATTTTTTTAATTTTTTCCACTGACAGGTTCTTCCGAAAAATATATAGTCCTCTTGAAAGAAAACCTGTTTGAACAGACATCTACTATATGGTTATTGTTTTCGTGTCACATGTCACGTGTCACGATTGTAAATATGATATGGTTATTTTTTATAATTTCTAAATAAAGATTATAAAAGTGTCGAACAGGATTACGCGTCACTGAAATCTATACCAGTAATTTAAATTTTTATTATTAAAAATCTGTTCTGTAACAGGGGAAACAACAGAAAATTCGACACATTCATATCTATCAATATCCTGCAACTCTATAAAAAACGTCACTTCATAAATTTTCATGTTTATTTTACTTTCTGAATATTCTATTTCTGGAGAAGTGATGGCCATTTCCTTTTCCCAGCTATTATAAGGGCTGCTGAAACCGCAGTATATAATCATATGATACAGAGCGTTTTCATCGGGAAAAACTATTTTACATTCATCAATATACTCTTCGGAAAGATGGAAATCACATGTTACATAGGCTTTAAAGTTGACTTCCAGATAGCCTGTCATATAGTGTCTGAAATGAAAACCCGAGTCAAAATACACTTTGTAAATTTCATTGTAAAGGTTACCATGTCTTTCCAGTTTCTCTATTTCTTTCCTGTACATATCTATGGAGTAGTTAATTCTGTTTTTAAAATATGCCTCTATGTCCAGAAGAGAACTTCCGTATCTCGGCAGAGAGAGTATTTCTTCTTCGTCATCAAATATTATGGGCATAAATCCTTTGACGAGCATGATATAATTTACAAAACATTTTCCCACTCTCCCGTTTGCATCTGAGAAAGGGTGAATTGCTATTATAAGGTGATATATCTCTGCAAGCCCTTTTATAAGTACATATGGATCAAGTGTATACCAGTCTATCTTCTGAAGATATCCTTCAAGAACAAGCATCTCACTCTGAAGCCTGCCACCTTCTACGGTAGTGCCGTTTTTATCGTCAAAGTCGAAAATTCTGAATTCGCCGGGACTGCATGTATAGGGAGTGTCAAGATTGTTATAGAGTAAGTAATGTATTCTCCTTAAAAGGTCAATGTTTATGCCGAGATTATGAATGGAATATGACATGATTTCCTGAAAAAGATTTAAGAGATTATTTCTTGCAACAGTTTTTAAATAGTGAGGAGGATAAAAGTTTTCGTATCCTATCGTGCCTTTCATTATGGTCTTTGACGTTTCACCCAGAGTAAGGAACATTTTTTGAAATACTGCAAGGTTTATATTCTGAGGAATTCTGTCTTTTATAGTAAAAAAGAGCGGAAAATCCAGAAATTCAGGACAGGAAGGCTGAAGGACAGGTACAGGATTTTCAGGAGGATTCTGAATTTTTTTACATAATTCAGATATAATGTGAATACTGTCGTAATTTGTTATACATTCCTGGGGCATAAAGATGAAGGTTTTTACCATCTCTATTTTTCTATAAAATGTTTCTCCCAGTTTTCTGTTTATGTCCGGTAATTCGTCTGTTTCAATCATACCCAGAAACTTTGCAAGGTCAATATTTACCCCGTAACCTCTCTGAAACATCTGTTCTATAACATATTTTCGTGAAATTTCTTCTTTGAATGTTGCCTGATAAAGTTCTTTATTATAATGCCATTTCTGATAATAATAAAGTAATGTCAGCTCATCATGAGGATGCTGATCGTAAAGCTCTCCCAGTTCCCATTTCATGTGGGAAAGTTTACCGTATATCCTGTCATGAAGTATCTGACAGTATGAGTCCCAGCTATAGGCTGACGTGAAATCTTTCGGTTCTGACATTTTATGGATCGTGACGCGTGACGCGTGACGCGTTACGCGTGGAAATTCCCTCCCCTTTAAATCGTGATGCGTTACGCGTGACGCGTTACGCGTATTTTACCGGTACCGTGCGACCACAGGGGGTCGCCCCTACTACTCACTTTTCCCTTTTCACTTTTCACTTCTTTTCACATACTTATCAAGCCATCTGTTTACTTCCCATAGTTCATGAAGCAGGGATTCTCTTGCCGTATAAGAGTGGCTTTCACAGGGAAGTATTACCAGTCTGGCTGTCCCGCCAAGACCTTTTATTGCATCATAAAGCCTCTCGCTCTGTATCGGAAAGGTTCCGGGATTATTATCTGCTTCTCCATGAATAAGTAAAATCGGTTCATTAATCTTATCTGCATGATTAAAAGGTGACATTTCAGAGTAAACCTGCGGTGCTTCCCAGAATGTACGTTCTTCTCCCTGAAATCCGAAGGGTGTGAGAGTGCGGTTATAGGCGCCGCTGCAGGCAATACCTGCAGAGAACAGATCCGTATGAGCCAGAAGGTTGGCTGTCATAAATGCTCCGTATGAATGACCTCCAATGGCGATTCTGCCGGGAGATGCCACACCGAGTTTCACCACTTCATCTACTGCTGCTTTTGCACTTGCCACAAGTTGTTCTACATATTTATCATTTGGTTCTTCATCTTTTTCTCCTATAATGGGCATTGTGGGATTATCCAGCACTGCATAACCCTGTGTAAGCCATACGAGAGGTGATGTGGGGTAAATTCTTATAAAACGATAGGGAGATATGGTAATCTGTCCTGCCGTGTCGGCACTTTTAAATTCATGAGGATAGGCCCACATAACCAGTGGCAGAGGGCCGTCTTTCGGAGAATATCCCGGAGGCAGATAGAGCGTTGCCGTCAGTTCTACTCCATCATCCCTTTTATAGCGAAGTATCTGCTTTTTTACCCCTGCAAACTGCGGCATAGGATTGGGGAAGAAGGTGAACTGTTTTATATCATTTTTTAGCAGATCCCTTACGAAATAATTGGGTGGTTCTTCCTGAGATTCCCGGCGTGTAACAAGTTTTTTGTCATCAAGTAATCTCACGGAATATTCATAATAAGGCTTTTCTGATTGCCATAAACGCTTTGATTCCCTTGTAGATACATTGAATTCATCCAGAAAAGGACGGTTGCCTTCAGGTGATGCTCCTTCTCCTGCAAAATACAATATATTTCCATTTGAAATCATTATGGAAGTGCCCATGTCTGTCGGTTTGAGAAGAGGTTTCCCCGGGTCATGGTATTTATCTTCTTTAGAACAGGTAAAGAGTTTGGCCGGTTTATTTCCAGGTGTGCCGGGAGCAACAAGCCATGCATTGATCATTCTTGTTTTATTCCAGTATTCCCATACAACGGCCATACTGTCATTACACCATTTTATGTCATTTAATCGTGTTTCCAGTGAAATAAGTGTTACAGGTCTGTCTGTAAAAGGAGCATCAAGCATGTAAACTCTATCTCTTATATCCGCTTTGACCTGAGGATCTCCTTCATCCTGAGCCTCTACCCAGTAAAGAGTAGAAGGTCTGTCGTCACGCCAGCTTACCGAACGGGGCCCCCTGGGTACCGCATCAAAAGAAATAGGAACATCATCTGCAAGGGGAAGATCTGCAATTCTTTTGATGATCTGTCCGGAAAAATCCCATATTTCTATAGATCTGGGGAAACGATAATCGGGAACCAGGTAAGAGAAAGGTTTTTTCAGTATTTCTACCAGAATATATTTCCCGTCAGGTGATGGTGCAGAGTCTGTTATCATACCTTCAGAGCCTATAGAAACTGCTTTCCCGTCAAGGGTAATTTTTGTAATCTGTGATTTTATGTAATATTCAAACAGAGATTCATCATATGGATTTTTCAGAAGATCCTGATAGGTGCGGGCAGGAGATTTTTTACCTGTGTTTTCCTGTATTACAGGTCCGACCGGAACTTCAGGCTTTTCCGGTTCCTGTCCTCTGTCTGCCGGAACGGTTCTGCATATAATGGTTTTACTGTCTGAAACCCAGTAGAAAGAATCGTTATAGATATTGTTTATCTTTATGTCTGACAGACATCTTGCACGGCTGTTATTGATGTCTGCTACCCATAATTCAATGTTTTTTTCATGATGTACAAGGAATGCTATATGGTTACTGTCAGGTGACCATTTTACATTGTCGAAATGTACCTGTTCCGGGAGGCCGGTGATTTTTTGCTCTGTACCATCAGAGAGTTTTTTTAATATCATGTCATAATAATATATGCGTCTGCTCTGGTCATTATTCCTCGGATTAATGCGCAATCCTCCCAGGCGCAGTTCCGGCACGGACAGTTCTGCTATTGTCTGCAGGGGGTAATAATACATAATGACCATCCATTTTTCATCAGGGCTTATTCTTACAGAAGGGGTTACCGGTGCGTCTGCTATATCTACAATTTCTTTCGGAGGAACCATATACGGAACCTGAATTGATTCATTTTCCTGTGATGATACCTTTAAGGGAAAGAGAAATAATAATAAAAATAGAGAAAGTAAAATTTTTTTCCGGAGAAACATTATTATAATACCACCTTAATCTGACGATTTATAATGCAGTGTGTGTTTTATCTGTTATATGCTTAAAACTTATATTTTGGATATAGCATATCTGGCTAATTCTATAAGTCTGTCAAATGTCAGGTCATTTCTGATAATATCTACAAATTTCCTTCTTTCTGTTTTATCGGAATTCTTTAAAAAGTCAATCATCATAACTGCCGTTTTCTGCGGGTCAACCTTTTTAGTAGTTCCGCCGGCGGCAGGAGGAGTCTTATCATCATAAAAATATTTTTTCATTACAATCTTCCTTCCTCTGTTATTTCCGTTACGCCTTACACGTCACGGTATTATTATTATACCATAATAATGCAACAGATAAATTCGTGATGCGTGATGCGTTATAATCATAACGCGTCACGCGTATTTTCATCGGTACCGGGCGAACACAGTGGTTCGTCCCTCCTCTTCACTACTCACTACTCACTACTCACAACTTAC
The DNA here is from genome assembly GCA_029555925.1 of Bacillota bacterium. The sequence goes on along the minus strand of JAKPQU010000325.1, from coordinate 4,794 downwards.
GATTTAATACCAGTTTTTCCCGAGCATTGCATGTCCTCTGTTTACCAGATCCGGGTACCATAGAGTCAGTTCAGGCGTTTTATAAAGTAAATAATTGACACATTCCCAGCCCTGCATAAAGGCATGATCCTGGTTTGCCACTTCATATTTCCATGCACCGAAACGGCCTCTGCTGTATATGTCATGTTTCATTAATTCGGGAATTAAAATCTTTATCGCTTCGTCTCTCGTAAGGCATGGCACAGGATAACCGTATTCTATTTTTTTGTACCATGTACTGTAAACCTGCTCTTCCGATTCGATAAGTTTTGTATTAATGAACCCCTTTATCGTATCTTCCACTACTTTTTCCTGATTGACAGGTTTTACGGGAGATTCTGAGACTTCACCCATTAAAGACCAGTATTTTGAAATATCTGCAGAATTATTGGGACTGTAATGGCTGAAAACTGTCACTCTAAAACATGGAGATTTACTTTCAGGGAAATACATCCAGCATTTTTTCTGTAGATTTTCCGATGGTTTTCCCTTTAAACCAAGTCCTACGACATGGGTTGCGGAATGAGTGAGCTTTTTCGTCACATCTTTGAATTGTTTCAGATCAGACATATTTATGAACTGATCCAGAGGAATGGTATTTATGAGAATATCATAATCGGTGTTGTTACCGTTTTCGAAATAGATCTTCTTTTTCTCCGAGTCAATTCTACAGACTTTATGATTCCAGTGAAGTTTTTCTCCAGGCAGTTTCCCTGCAAGGCTCCTCCATATTGCTCCTGTTCCTCCATGTTTCGGAAAGCGAAACCGGTTGTTGGGCCCCCAGGAAACATCATCTTTATTGAAGATTATGTTCTTTGTAACCCTTTCCAGATCTGTCACCGCAACCCTTTCACCGAGCCATGAAGACTGCATTGCAGAAGGAGGGTAGGCCCATACCTTGAAATTATAGGGAAACATAAAGAGTTCCGCTATGCCTTTACCGAGTGTGTAAAGAATCCATTCTTCAAAATTTGCCGGTTTTTTCTCCGGTTTATTTTTATAAAGTTCTATAAGTCCCTGAAGGCACTTCCATTTTTCTTCATCAGGGAGGCGGTGTATATTGTTCTGGAAAGGATAGGGGACAAATCTGTCACATATCCATACCCAGCTTTCTCTTTCATGATAAATCCATCCGTCTTCTCCCAGGAGAAAATCCATCATTTTATCAAAGGTACCGTAATGGCTGAACTGAACATGACCTCCTAAGTCCCATGTAAATCCTTTATCGTCTATATGGCTTGAAGAAAGGCCTCCTGCATAATTTTCCGATTCATAAAGTTCCCAGCTATTATTTGAAAGTTCGAAAAGTCTCCAGGCAGATCCCAGTCCTGCAGGGCCTGCACCGAGTATGACTATTTTTTTCATTGAATAAACTCCTTTTGTCACTTATAATTGATGAAGGGTTATAGTTAGTTTCATAACTATCCATAAATAATGACCTCGTAATGCGTAATGCGTGATGCGCAGGGATTAAACCCGTCACGCGTCACGCGTTACGCGTCACGACGACTTAAATTCTAATAAGTTATGAAATACACTATAAACCCGTGACGGGTCACGACAATTTAAATTCCAATAAGTTATGAAATACACTATATATACCTTCACTGCTAATTATTTAAAAAGTTTACTCGATTGCAGATAATTAGTCAATATTTATCAGGTGTTCTTGATTGAAAAAATACAATTACCCGGGAAATTTACGAATTTATTCAATCCTGGTAAGGCTATGCTGTTAAGCCAGCAGAAAAGAGTGATAAAATGAAAATCAAAAGAATTCAAATCAAAAATTTTAAATCTATTAAAGAAGTGGATTTAGAACTTAAAGAGCTTAATATTTTTATAGGTGCAAATGGATCAGGAAAATCTAATTTTATTTCTTTTTTCACATTTTTAAATCACCTGTTAGAACATGATTTAAAGCATTATGTATTACAACAGGGAGGATATGATACTTTTCTATTTTTCGGAAGAAAATATTCTTCAGAAATTTTTTTCAGAATTGATTTTGATGACAGGCAATATTATACATGTAAGTTAATACCTACAGCAGGCGAATTCCTATTACCCAAAGATGTAACTTTATCTATGGATGCAAGAGATAATAGTGCAGATTCAGGAATGGAAATCCATGATAAAATGGAAGATAACTATGTTTCAGAATATATGAAAAAAACCTTCGCAGCCTCTAAAATATATCATTTTCATGATACAGGTCCTTCTGCTAAATTGATGCAGATGTGTGATATTCACGACAATAGATATTTAAATCCTGATGGTTCTAATCTTGCAGCTTTTTTATACTACTTACAAAAAAAGCATGAAAAGCATTTTACACAAATTCAGGATACCATAAGATTGATTGCACCGTTTTTCAGTAAATTCGAGATAGCTCCATTTAAATTAAATGAAGCAAAGATATTATTACAGTGGAAACATATAGATTATGACGATGTATATTTTAAACCTTATCATCTTTCTGATGGAACTCTGCGTATGATGTGTCTTATTACTTTATTATTACAGCCGGAATTGCCTGATATAATATTGATTGATGAACCGGAAATCGGCTTACATCCTTCTGCAATAACCATACTGTCTTCTTTGTTACAGAGTGCAGCTACAGAAGCTCAAATTATCGTTTCAACTCAGTCAGTTACTCTTATAGATCATTTTGAACCGGAAGATATTGTAGTGGTAGATAGAAAAAATAATCAATCTATTTTTAGAAGGCTTAATGAAAAAGATATTTCCATATGGCTTGAAGAATATAGTCTTGGAGAAATATGGGAAAAAAATATTATAGGGGGGAGACCCTAAATTATCATTGAAGATATACACTCTGTATGATACAATAAACATAGAGATGATTCCTATGAAACATAACCTGGCCTATAACGATCAGCAGGAATTACTTATAAAGATTATTTAAACTGACCTGATGAAGAAATATGGGGCATAATATATGGCATTGTCTATAATCAGTAATTTCTTCTTTTATAGGACTATAATAAATATAGGAGATATCTTTATTTATGAAGAAGGTAAACCTTTATCTGGAAACATCTGTGTGGAGTTATTACTATGCAGATGATGCTGAAGCACAGCTAAAAGACACACAATTATTATTTGGAAGAATTGATGAACACAAATATAATATTTTTATTTCTTTAGCTGTTATTAGAGAAATTAATAAAACTAAAGGTGATAAAAAAATTAAGTTACAGGAATTGATTCATAAATATAAACCAAATGTATTAGAAGAAACTGTAGACATATATAAATTAGCTAATAAATATATTAAAACCTCTGCATTATCTCCTAATTCTTATGATGATTCACTACATGTTGCAATGACAACAATATATAACCTGGATATTCTGGTGAGCTGGAATTATAGACATCTGACCAATAATAATAGCAAAAATAAAATCAACCTTACTAATATTCGTTCTGGGTACAGACCAATACTGATATTGAATCCATTGGAGGTGGTAAAATATGAGAAAAATCAGTAAGGTTATGAAGGAACTATGGAAAATAAAAAGAGAATCCAGTAAAGAATTATATGGCAAATCCTGGGAAGAAATGAATAAGATTCTCAAAGAAGATAAGAGGCAATGGGATGAAGATATGCAGAGGTTGAGAGAAAATAAGGGAAACCCAGTCATTGCGAGCGAAGCGAAGCAATCCCGTTAGTATATAAGATACCCACTGTTTATAGTTATGAAACTAACTATAATTGATGCTATTATAAGAGACCCGGAAAAAAGTCCCGGTAAACCTGAAAAACTTAAATATGAACTTTCCGGATGCCGGTCAAGAAGAATAAACAGTGAACACAGAATTGTGTATCAAATTTTGCAGGACAAAATCAGAATTTTATCCTGTAAATATCATTATAAAGAATAGATTTTATCCTCTTTCTAAAAATTTAAAAAGCTTTGCTGTAGGAAATACTTCTACTCCCGTATCTTCAAATGAAAAAGTCATTTATAGTAACCTCTTACTACTATTTGTTCCACTGATCTTCCCCGCAATTAAGGCAATACTGACTTTCAGCAGGTACTTTATTCCCGCATGAACAAAATGTGGGGCCGGCAAATCTATGTCTCAGAGGAGTTTCACATTTAGGACAGGTACTTAAAAACTCTCTTGCTGTTATATCCATATATTCTGATTTTCTGCCGTTCGCCAGACGACTATATGTAACATCTATGCTGCCATGGCCGCATACAGGACATCTTAAAAAAACGAAGGTAAGTAAATGGGATATTATTGTTAATACTATACAGGACAGCAAAGCCCAGGGGAATATAAGCTCAAGAATACCAGTACCGGGATTCCGAAGGAATGAATCAATAAGAAGGGAAATAATGATAATTACTATAAGACAGGCAGGGAATAATATGGTTAAAAGTTTAAACGTATTGGCCCATTTCACACGTCCTTCGTATATTCTGGCAATCTCATGGGGTGACATTTCTCACCTCTCCTTTTCTATGGGATTTATAAAATATAAAATTCTTGAAATATACGTGATAATCCTGTAAAAAAAATATTTTAAAGAATATAGTTAGATGAGTAGAAAATAACTTGAAAGAGGAAAACTGATTATAGTTAGTTTCATAACTATCCATAAATAATGACCTCGTGATGTGTAAAGCGTAATGCGTGATGCGCAGGGATTAAAACCCGTCACGCGTTACGCGTTACGCGTCACGACAAACTTAAATTCTAATAAGTTATGAAATA
>JAKPQU010000324.1 GCA_029555925.1 Bacillota bacterium | reverse complement strand
GTTTTTTCTATAGTATTAGAAATTAACCAGTGGTTAATTTATTGTCTGCAAAACAAATTAAATAAGGCAAATTATTTTTCTTCGTAAGAGCCTGTCAGGCAGAAGCTGATAAATGGTTACTAATTTACCTGTAGCGGTAATAGAATTGAATTTTTATATGAGAAGGTAATTTTAATTTGGTTATAGAATGAATCTTTTTCTAGCTTTTCATTATAGAGGTGTTTTATGCCGGCAGAACTGATATATGAGAGACAGGGAAAAGGAAAAGTTTCTGTTCCATTGAATAAAGAGTGTATTAATATAGGTCGTGACAGAGGAAATGATCTTTTACTTGACTATGATACACAGGTATCATCGAAACATGCCAGGATTATATCTGAGCAAAATAGATTTTTTATCGAAGACCTGGGCAGTACAAATAAGACTTTTGTTGATAATGTTCAGATAAGTGTAAGAACAGAGCTAAAGCACAACAGTCAGGTGAAAATCGGCAACACTCTTTTTACGTTTTTTAATCCATCAGATGAAGATGGCACTGTAATGGTAAATAGTGCTTTCCCTTCTACCGTTCCCGGGGTAATACCACCTACTATGCTTGCGGCGAATTCTCCCATTGTACCTCAGGGTATAAAAATTCCCTCTGATGTGGAATTAACTTATGAAAGACAGGGAAAAGGTAAAATATCTGTTCCTTTAAATAAAGCATTTATTAAAATTGGCCGCAGTCCTGACAGTGATATTCTGCTTGACTTTGACAGTCAGGTTTCTACCAAACATGCCCGGATTTCCTGTAAGGAAAAAAGTTTCTTTATTGAAGATCTGGGAAGTACAAATAAAACTTTTATAAATGACACAGAGATAAGCGGAAAGACACAGCTTGAAAACGGTGATAAAATAAAAGTCGGTAATACTATTTTTACCTTTATAGATAAAACTGCCGTGATGCCATCCACTGTTCCGTATCAGAAAACTCCTTCTTCCGCTCTTTCTTCTTCCGGAATAAAACCTCCGGTAAGGCCTTCTGAACCGCGAACCATGCCTTCAGGAAATCTCATGCCTCAACAGAGGATGGGTATGCCTTCAGGGCGCCTGCCATCAGGGCCTCTTACAAAAAGAAAGAAGAAATTTTCTTTACAAAAATATATTATCCCTGTTGCACTCATGGCTATTATAGTCGGCATCTGTATCTATTATATATTTTATGTGGGGCCTGTGAGTAAGATAGCCGGTTTCCTGGATAAAGCAGAAGAATACTATGACAGAAGTGAATATGAAAAGGCTCTTAAAGAATACGAAAAAATTCTGGATATTGACAAAAATAACACGGAAGCCTACCACGGTATGGGCGATTGTTATAAAGGGATGTATAAATATGATGAAGCTGTAACCGAATATAAGAAGATAGTTGGCCCCTATGTAAATGATCCTGTGAAGATGGCAGGACTTGTCAGCAAACCTGATGATTTGAAATTTGTAGGTGACAGGGTTAATGATATCGGAGATGTCTATTTCCTTGATGATAATTATAAAGAAGCCGAATACTGGTATAAGATTATAGATAAAAGTGAATATATGAAACAGTTTGATAAGGATTTTTCCAGTGCGAATTCAAAAGAAATCAGAAAATTACATGCCGCTTCTCTTGTAGGACTCGGTAATATAGACATGAAAAATTACAGATATAAAGACGCAAAAGATAAATTTGAAGATGCAAAAGATAAAGATGATAAAAATGCAGGTGCTGCCATAGGTCTTGGCAGACTTGCCATGGAAAATAAAGAATATGATGAAGCCATGAGGATATTTACTGAAGTTCAGTCAAAGGATCCGAATAATGTAGAAGCAGAACTGGCCATAGCAGAAGTATATAAAAGACAGAAAAAATATGAGAAAGCCATTAAAGAATATGATAAGATAATAAAGGATCATCCAAAAGAAGGTAAAGCCTATTCAGGTAAAGCAGATGTTTATAAGAGTAAAAATAACTATGATATGGCCATGGAGTGTCTGAAAGAGGGAGAGGATAAAGATAAGAGAAATCCTGATATTAATATAATGAGAGCCAGACTTTATATGGATAAAGGCAAATACGGCGATGCTGAAAAAGAACTGGATGAAGTCCTTGATGATAAAGAGGGAAAACATAAACATTCTCTTGAAGCGAAAAATTTACTTGGGAAACTTTATCAGAAAGACGGACGTAAAGAAAAAGCCATTGATAAATACAAAGAGATTCTGGAATATGATTCCGATAACTTTGAAGCAAACAGGGAACTCGGAAGGGTAATACTTGATTCGGACAGGGAAAATAAATACGATACTTCCATAAACTATCTGCAGAAAGCAAAAGATATAAATCCTGCAGATAAGGATAATTATAAACTTCTCGGCAAGGCCTATGAAGGTAAAGAAAATTTTAACAGAGCAATTGAGAATTATGAGACAGCTTATAAAATAGATAATAAAGATACGGAAAACTGTTGTGATCTCGGAGATACATATAAAAAACTCGGATCTGTGGAAAAGGCACGGGCATATTATAATAATGCACTTGATGTAGATACTCATTGTGAAAGGGCAAGAGAAGGCCTGAGGAGTCTCGGCGGTTATTAGACAGGGGGAATGTTACCTATGACGCCTACCATATCATATATTAAAGACGGACAGAATATTTCGTTACCTGTTCAGAGTAATGAAATAAGGATTGGACGTAATACGAGCAATAATATAGTACTTGATTTTGACAGAGAAGCATCGGGCAATCATGGAAGGATTATCTTTCGAGGAGGAAAATATTTCCTGGAAGATCTTAAAAGCACAAACGGTACCTATGTTAACAGTAACAGAATTTCGGGTACAGTTGAATTAAATAATAATGACAGAATACTTATTGGCAAGGTGGAATTTTTATTTGTTAATCCGTTGCAGGGGCAGGCTTCTAAACGACAGATAAGTTCTGCTCCTCCCGTAGATTTTTCCCATACCTATCTTCAGATGGCACCTGAATCAGTAAGACAGAGCACCCTGGGATATCATTCTATGAAAAATAAACAGACCATAGGAAGGGATCCCAGAAGCGATATACCTCTCAATCATCCCCAGGTTTCTTTCAGGCATGCAGAAATACATCAATCAGGTTCAGGTTATGTCATTACTGATTGCAACAGCACAAACGGAACATTCCTCAATAATCAGAGAGTCACAGGAACTGTTCCCCTGAATATAAATGATTCTGTCCAGATAGGTCCCTTTAAACTGATGTTTGACGGAGTCCGCCTTGCTCAAATAAGTGAACATGGAAACATAAGAGTGGATATTGCAGGTCTCTCTGTTATAAGAGGTACCAAAAAGATATTAAATGATATATATTTATCTATAAAGCCCCAGGATTTTGTTGCTATAGTAGGCACATCAGGAGCAGGTAAATCGACGTTATTGAAAGCTCTCTGTGGTCTTTCTTTTGCAGAAGAAGGAGTTGTAAAGGTCAATGGTGTTGATTTTTATGATAATTTTGAATCCTTTCGCTCCATCCTCGGTTATGTTCCTCAGGATGACATAATACATAAAGAATTGACAGTAGACAGTGCCCTTAAATATGCGGGAGAATTGAGACTTCCTTCCGATACAACATCAGAGGAAAGAAATAATATAGTCAATGATACCCTTGCAAAACTCGAAATGACATCTCATGCCTATAAGGGAGTAAAATCACTGAGCGGAGGCCAGAGAAAAAGAGTGAGTATAGGTGTGGAAATGCTTACAAATCCTTCTCTTTTCTACCTGGATGAACCTACGTCAGGTCTTGACCCTGCCACAGAAAGAACCCTTATGCAGCTTTTAAGAGACAGGGCCAAGCTGGATGGCAAAACTGTTCTCTGCGTAACTCATGTGACGAAAAATGTAGATCTCTGTGATAAGATTATTGTTATGGGAACAGGCGGGTATCTTACTTTTTACGGCACACCTCAGGAAGGGCTTAAATTTTTTGGAGTAACAGATTTTACCGATATTTACGAAAATATTAAAACACCTGATACTGCAAAGAAATGGTCTGAAACATTCTACAGTTCCGAGTATTTTATAAAACATATAGACAGACCTCTGGCAGAAGTGGGACTGTCCTTATCGACTCCTCCTGCTCCGTCAGGTGTAAAACAGGGTATCGGGCCTCACACCAATACTACTTCTCCCATAAAACAGTTTATAACACTCCTCCGGAGATACTGGGAAATAAAGACAAAAGACATGGGTGCTCTCATATTTACAGCAGTCACTCCTGCCCTTGTATGTATTTTGCTTGATATTACCTTCAAGTCTGATGTCCTCAGCCTGGGGCAGGAAAATGGAAAAAATTTCGGTGATGCCACACAGCTTGTTTTTCTTCTCTGCTGTGTTGCCCTCTGGTTCGGTTCTTCCAATCCGTCCCTTGAGATTATTACAGAAGTTCCCATTTATTTACGGGAAAGAATGATAAATTTAAGATTAATTCCATATGTTATGTCAAAGGTAATTGTCCTTGGATTTATAGGGTTTGTGCAGGCAATTCTTATGACAGTTGTTCTCCTTGTATATTTTAAAGAAATGCCAGACAGCGCAGAAAAATTGCTTCAATTTACAGGAAGTGTTTTTCTTGTATTCCTTACTTCCATATGTCTGGGTTTATTCATATCTGCCCTTGCAAATAAATCCGAAGTTGCTTCCAGTATATTGCCAATAGTGCTTGTTGCACAGGTGATACTCTCAGGAGCCATAGTTCCCCTGGGCAAAATGAATCCACCTCCTCAGATAGCATCGTTTATTATGCCGAGCCGATGGGGTTTTACCATTATAGGAGAGACTCTCAGGCTGGATGAACTGTTAGATAAAGCTTTGGATAAATACGAACCTATTTACGGGGATTTTGAAATGTCCTTCGGACAGGGAGGTCTCAATCCCTATGGTAATGATATAACTTATGCCATGTGGGCATTGATTATCCTGGGTGCGGTCTTTTTAATTTTCTGCTGTCTTGCTCTCTGGGAAAAAGAAAGCAGGAGAATTGATTTTATATAATTTAAAGGTATAGGAATTTTCATTTTTAATGGCGTAAAATAAGGCTTTAGATGAAAATTAAGTAGATGCAGTTTATCTAAATAATTTATCCTCGCGTTACGCGTCACGATTTGATAAAAATTGATACAGGTAAAAAGGTGACGATTATGGCTATATTCTGTGATAAATGTGGTTATCAAAATAGAGATACTGCCAGATTCTGTAAAGGATGCGGCGGAGAAGTAATAGCCACTACTTCGAGCGGTACACTTCAGCCGGGCCTGATGCTTGATAAACGTTATGAGATAGTAAGGATGATTAAATCAGGCGGTATGGGCGCAGTTTATGAGGCTCTTGACATAAGATTTGAAAAAACTCCCTGTGCAGTGAAGGAAATGCTGAGCCAGACAAGTGATCCGGCACAGCAGCAGTATATGATTGATAGTTTTAAAAAAGAAGCAAAAATACTCAATTCATTGAGACATCCAAACCTTCCCGTCGTAAGGGATTATTTTATTGAAGGAGGCCGTTATTATCTTGTAATGGATTTTGTAGACGGAAAAGATCTTGATACTATTATGAGATCTTACGGTACAGGAGGAGTTCCTGAAGCTATAGTAGTGGAATGGTCTCTGGAGATACTTGAAGCTTTAGAATATCTTCATACCCAGAATCCTCCCATAGTCTACAGGGATTTGAAACCGGGAAATGTAATGGTCAGAAATTCCGATAAGAAGATAATTCTTATAGATTTCGGCATAGCAAGAACTATAACCCCGGGCAGTGATACTATAAAGACAAGTATAGGCACTCCTGCTTTCTCGCCGGAAGAAATATTTCAGGGAAGACCTGAACCAAGGTCAGATCTTTATTCCCTGGGGGCTACCATGCACTGTCTTCTTACCGGGCTGGTTCCTGTAACACCTTTTGCCTTCAAGCCTGTAAGACAGGTCAATCCTGCCGTATCGGTGGAACTGGAAGCAATCGTTATGTGCGCCCTTGCAATGAATGCTTCCGATCGTTATGCAAGTGCCAGACATTTGAAGGATGCCCTTAAAAATTTAATTGCAGGACGTGTTTCTACTGTGGTACAGGTTCAACCACCTGCTGTTCCATATCAGAATATTCCGACATACTCGGGCGGACAGGGTATAATACCGTCTACAGTGGTTTCATCCTATCAGCCTCCGCCTCTTGCGAGCGGTCAGATGATACCTTCCGGTCAGCTGCCGTCTACTGTGGTTTCAGCCTATCAGCCTCCGCCTCCTGTGGGCGGGCAACTTCTTGTTCAGTCGCCGTCTGTACCGCCGGGAACAGTGCCTTCTTATCCCGGTTCACAGACCACACAACAGGCATCATATCAGCAGGCTCAGATGACACAACCGGTAACAGGGGTGGCGAAAAAAAAAGGATTTAATATGACAATACCTGTTATTGCCGTCATAGCTATTCTGTGTCTTGCAGGCATATATATACATTTTTTCTCTCATAATGCGGCATATTATATAAAACTTGCAGATACGGAACTGGAAAACAAGAATTATGCTTTTGCAAAAAAATATTATAGTTCTGCACTGGAAAAAGAGAAAAACAATGTAACTGCACTTATGGGACTTGGGAAAAGCTGTCTTAAAATGCAGGATCCGAATGGTGCCATAGATTATTACTCCCGTGCTGTCACTGTAGAGCCTGCAAATAAAACAGCTCTCACGGCACTCGTAGATTTATACATGGGAAATAAAAAATACAGATCAGCCAGAGAAACTCTCGATAAACTTTATGAAATTGGAGAAAAGAATAAAGATAAATATCTTGAAGTGGCAAAAAAGTTTATTCTGGAAAAGGACAGTAAAAATGCTGCAGATTGTTTTGAACAGGTTCTTAAAATAGACGAAAAAAATATGATAGCCATTGAATTTTTATCAAATTATTATATGGAAAATAATGATTATACTAAAGCTATAGAATATAATGAAAAATTGCTTTCTATAGATGGTTCAAATAAAGATGGTATCATAAATCTCGGCCAGGCCTATTACAAAAAAGATAGTAGTGATTATAAAAAGGCAAATGAATATTTTCAGAAAGCTTTAAAATTAAAACTTACGTCTGATGAGAAAAAAAGTATTTCTTTAAACAGCGCCGCCTGTTATAAAAACATTGGCCAATCTTTTCTGAGTAAAAGGAATTATACAGAAGCGAAAGTGAATTTTCAGAAATCTCTGGAGCTGAACCAGAATAATAAAGAAGCCAAAAAAGGACTTGCTGCCTGTTATATAAAGGCTGGCAAGGATCTTTACGAAAAGAAAGAATATGAAGATTCAAGGAGTAATTTCAATAAAGTTCTGGCTCTCTCCATAGGCGGACAGGAAGAAAAAGATGCAAAAGATTATATCGCAAAAATAGACATAGCTACTGCACCTCCTCCTGTTTCTCACGGCGATATCGGAAGGCAATATGAACAACCTTATTATGAGACTCCTTCATCTCCTCCGTCAGGTCAAAATCCGGGGGGAGGCGGCGATGATTATGAGACTACGAATATTTAGTCGGCACCTTTGCAGGCTCTGCAGGTCTCGGAGTGGGAGTGGCCTCCTTCTGCGCTGCCAGCACCTCTGCTTTTGCTTTTCTGGTAATGGCATCTTTATTATTCGGATCAATGGCAAGAACTGCCTCATAACAGGCTATTGCCTGCACATAATTTCCTTCATCATAAGCAGCATCTGCCCTGTACATTAATTCTTGAATCTTTCCGGCCGAAGCGGCCTTTGCTTTCAGTTCCTCTGTTTCTTTCTTAAGCTTCTGTGCCTCTACATCGTTGGGGCTTAAATATAAAACATTGTTAAAACATTCTATGGCATCATCATATCTTTGCAGTTCTTTTAAAGCTTTCCCTTTCGATGTATAGGCAGGAATAAAATCGGATTTATATTTTAAAGCTTCATTATAGCTCCCGCAGGCTTTTTCATAATAACCGAGTTTATAACAGGCATTTCCTCTGTTAAGCCATATTTTGTAGGCATCCGGCTTAAGGGCAAGAGCTTCGTCATAACATCTTATAGCTTCCTCATATCTTCCTTCGTTAAATAATTTTATACCTTTTTTATTCCAGTCGTCCGCTGATTGTGAAAAAGCAAATGTAGAAGTCACAAGTAAAAACATCAATAAGGAACATATTACTTTCATCATAATTCTCCCTTCTGACTAAAGGGGCAGGCGACTGCCCCTTTTACATTAAAGCTCAAAAACCTTATGAATTTTACTTATAATCTCCTGTTCGCTTGTTTTAAATTTCCCGTCCACACATGCAAGAGAGTATAATTCATTATAAACGCCTTTTAAGAATTCTTTATCAATTTTATAATTTTTAAGATCTTCTTCTATGGAAGATAAAGATATATCTTTCATCAAGAGAAGGTATTTCCTGACTTCTTCGTCTACAATACCATATTTCCTGAAAATGTCATAATTCATTTTTAACAGTTCATCTCTGGAAACTTCTCCGTCTTTTATGGCTAAAAGCAGGCAGGAACGGAATACAATTCTGAGTTTTGCAAGTAAATTCTTTTTATCTTTTTTTAACTGTTTAAGTCTTTCTATCTCCTGATCTATTCCTGTTTTTACTCTGTCTATGATTGCTTTTTCGTCATTACCGGCATCCTCTTTTTTCCTTGACATAAATAGCCCTCCTTAATTTGTGACTCAAATAATATATTCCATAAAAAACTCTTTTAACCCTGCTTTTTTATAAAGAACTTTTCACTATAAGCAGGATTTTTATTTGAAATTCCTTAATTATAGTATATAGTGTATTTCATAACTTATTAGAATTTAAGTCGTCGTGACGCGTAACGCGTGACGCGTGACGGGTTTAATCCCTGCGCATCACGCATTACGCTTTACGCATTACGAGGTCATTATTTATGGATAGTTATGAAACTA
>JAKPQU010000322.1 GCA_029555925.1 Bacillota bacterium | reverse complement strand
AATTATAATGTAAAGTAGCATGATATAAGCTGTAACTGTTATAAACGTTCCAGTTTAGATTTTTTTCGGAGGAGCATCAGGCAGGCAGACAGTATTTACCTATTATTCAAATTGTTCAGTTTAATTAAAGCAATTTGGTATGACAGTGGAAAGGATTAAAAAAATATTACTTTTCGGATAGGCTCTTAGTACCGTAACAGGGGAAAGGGTATCCCTAAAAAGCTTCTGACTGGCAGGCTCTGGAGAAGAAAAATTAGTTTTTTATATAGAATTAAAAATTAAATTATGAATATTATTTACCGGCACGGGTTCCATCCAGGTAAGACATGATCAGTTTTATTTCTTCCTGCATCTGCTCTACTCTGTTTCTTGCAAGTTCGCGAAAATGCCCTTCACTTTCTGCAGTAGTCAGAGTCTCCTGGAATATATCACTTATGGATTTATTCGGAGCTATTTGAATTAATTTCTTCAGTTTTGCATCATTTAATTGCTTCAGGTTCATAAGCAAAACTCCCTCAATCGACAAAGAAAAATTTTTATCATAAAGTCCGGCCAGAATTCTCCGTGCCCTATAGTAAGTTTACATAAAAGATATAAGTTTGTCAAATTTATCTAAAAAAATTTTTTTAATTGTGTCATAAATTCTGTGTAAACCTCTGTTGAAGCCTTATTACATGGCATGTATGGACAAAACATCGTACACTCTTAAAATTTATTTCTTTTTTCTGGTTCCTTTTCTCTTATGAGAGGATTTTTTCCTGCTATCCAGTTTTCTTTTTAATGAAGACGTATATTCGTGTAAACTTATCATATAATTCTCGTTGTAAGGAGCAAGTTCTATAGCCCTCTTTACAGCTTCTACAGCCCAGTCAAACTTGCCAAGGCTGTAATAGGCAAGGGATAAATTATAATGAGCATTGGCAAAATCGGGATTTTCTTCCAGAGCTATTTTATATTCCTTTATGGCAAGATTGAATTTTCCCCTGTTATAATATACACAGCCCAGATTATTATGAGCCAGAGAAAAATCAGGGTCAAGTTCTATAGCTCTCTTATGATATTCCATAGCCTCATCGAGATTTCCCATACAATAATAAACTTCTCCTAAGGTATTATAAACTTTGGGATTGGCGGAGAATAATTGAAGGGATTTATTGTAAGCCTCAATAGCTTCGTTAAAGAGTCTCAATTTTTGATAGGCATTTCCCAGATTGGAATAAGCAAGATCATATAGAGGATTAAGCTCTATGGCTTTTTTATAGTATTCAATAGATTTTTCTGGCGACCCATGATTACAGTAGTAACATCCCAGATTATTATATGCTACCGGATAATACGGGGCAAGTTCGATAGCTTTTTCATAATGTTCCCTTGCTTCATCTATCAGTTCACAGCTATATAAAAATTCACCGTAACTGTTATGAAGAAAAGCCTGGTCGGGATTTCTTTCGAAAGCCCTTCTATAAATCTTCCTGGCTTCTGCCGCTTTGCCGAGCTTATAATATGAAAGAGCCAGATTTTCCCAGGCAATCATATAAGTCGGCGATAGTTCTACTGTTTTCTGGTAATATTCTATAGCTTTAGGATAGTCCTGAAGATTATAATAAGTGGTTCCCAGATTGTTATAAGCCAGATAATAGGACGGATCAAGCTGAATGGCTTTTTTATAATATTTAATTGCCCTTTCTATATCTGATTGTTCATAATAAATTTCACCGAGATTTCTATAAATAAATGCATCGGTAATACCAAGATCAATGAGTATGTTATATTCTTCTATGGACTTATCAAGCTCTCTTAACCTGTAATAAATGGAAGCAAGGTTAAGATGAGCGAGAGCAAATTTCTCATTTAATTCTATAGCCTTTTTATACTGTAAGCCTGCTTCATTGAGTTTATCCTGTCTGAAATAAACACAGCCAAGATTATTATAGGCCATAGAAAAGGTCCCGTCCAGTTCTATAGCTTTCTTAAACTCTTCTTCTGCTTCGGCCAGTTTCTCAAACTGTAAATAAAGCTGCCCCAATTTGTTATGAATGGAAGGAACAGCAGGGGAAATCTCCAGAGCTTTTGTGTAGTTTTCCAGTGCGAGTTCGAAGTTTCCAATTTCATAATAAATTTTACCAAGTCCTCCGTATGCCACTGTATCAGAGGAATCATATTCAATTAATTTTTTATATTCTTCAATAGCACGTTCTGTCTGTCCCTGGTTTCTATAAGCCAGAGCTATATTTCTCCTTATAACTGCACAGTCCGGCTCTATTTCAAGGGCTTTCTCAAAATATTCTATGGCTGTTTGAATATCATTCTGTTCGTAAAGTATAAGAGCAAGATCATTATAAGCCATGGATGACTCCGGTTCCAGTTCGATTAATTTCTTATATTCTTCAATGGCAAGATCTACTTTTTTCTGCTCATAATAAAGATTGGCCAGATTTCTATGGGTTTCTACAAGATCCGGATCTATATGAAGGGCCCTCTTATATTCTACAAAAGCGTCATCAATTCTGCCCTGACGGTAATAAACAAGACCGAGATTATTCCTTATCATGCCGTCTTCATTTAATTCCATAGCCAGAGTATACTGTGCTATAGACTCTTCATATTTTTCCATCAGGTAATAAGTATAGCCGAGATCATTATGTATTGAAGAATCGTCTGGAGATAGTTCTATAGCTTTTTTATAATGTTCCACAGCTTCCTCATACTGGCCGAAAGCACGATAAGTACATGCAAGATTATAATAAGTAATGGCATAATCAGGTCTTATTTCTATGGATTTTTTATAATTCTCCAGTGATAAATCTCTGTTTCCAAGTTCAAGATAGGTAAGGCCAAGATTATTATAAGCAGAAGCCAGGGCAGGATCCCACTCTATCGCTTTCTTATATGCTTCTATTGCTTCATCATATTTTCCTTCATTGTAAAGCATAAGGCCTCTGGAATTGTGTTCTATCGCTTTAGAGGCTTTTTCTTCTATCTGTTTTAGCCTTGCATCAACAATACTATTATAAAGTTCTGTTTTCACAGTATAGAAGGATTCATAAGGTATTTCATAAAGTTCTGTCACAGTTCCTCTGATAGAACTTCTCACAGAGTCTTCGTGACAGTCAGGCTCTCTGTAGGAAAGAAAGAGAGACGAATTTATATGTTCTGGAAGAGATAGATTATGAAAATAGGCATATTTTGTGCTTTCAAAAAAACATCTGTTGCAACGGTATATATATACTCTAGAAGGAATATTCGGAGCCACGGCATTTTGAACCGGTTCAGACCTGTCCTCCTGCTCTGATGTTTCGCAGGATTTAACTGTTTCTGCGACTGCTCCGCGAAAAACCTGTCCATGAGGCTCTTCTGTTTTAAAATAGCCGTCTAACCTGCGTAAAAATTGTTCCTTTATTTTTTTAAACTCTGGAAGAGTTTCTTTACGAGCAAGTAAGAGTTCTTTTTTTATTGATTTATTTCCACAGACAGGACATCTGCCGAATAAAGTTCCTAACATAAAATTTCCCCTGAAAATAATTTAGATAAAAATATGAGTTCATAGTTTTTAGAAGGGGGAAACATATCAGCAGGTAAGATATCCTTTAATAGCATGTCTGTATATAAGGCATTCTTTATCATCTGAAATTGAAAGTTTTATATTCCATCTGTCAAACCATTTAATACGGCCCTTCATCTTCTCTCCGTCTCTGAAGATAATCTCTATATCTCTATTATTTTTCATAAGATCGTTAAAAAATTTCGTAGTAAGATGTTCTGTTTCAATCTGAGGTTCTTTATCCTGTTCGTTTTTTTCTGTTTTTAATTCGCAGGCTTCTGTCATTATAATATCCTTTCTACCATAAAATATAGTGCATTTCATAACTTATTAGAACTTAAGTCGTCGTAACGCGTGACGGGTTTAATCCCTACGCATAACGCATTACGCTTTACGCATTACGAGGTCATTATTTATGGATAGTTATGAAACTAACTATAATACCTGTAAAGATTGAAAATTCTACAAGAAATAGAAAATTCCTTTTATAATGTTCTTGTTTATCAGGGACATGTTCTGGCAAAAGGAACTTCGTTTCTGTCTAAAAAAAGTGATATACATGTTCCGGGAATTACAAGCGATAGAGGAGCATTCTTTGTAGAAGAAGAACCGAGTTCCCCTGTCGCATAAATGAGACCGGTAAGATTACCTGCCGTATCAAACATACCGGAACCGGAACTTCCAGGTTTTATATCCATTCTGAATCCCATGACCTGCCTGTCCTTATCATTTAATACCTTATAAATCAACCTCCCTGAAGAGATATTATTCCATGGATCTTCCGGATTTACAGACCCATAATAGAATTCCTGGGCACTGTATGTACCGCTGTTATCCACTGTTGTAACTGTATTAAAATTGCATTTTTCATATGGCTGTATTAAAGCTAAATCACGCCATTTATCCACATCTATTACCCTGGCGGGAAAAGATTTCTTTTTTCCCTTGCATAATAATACAACTGTTATGGAATCCGCCACTTTTCCTTCCGATATACCGCAGGAAAGGGCTGTTTCCCTGCTTATAGAAATACAATGGTAACATGTAAGGATATGTCCTGCGGGAGAAACAAGAACGCCTAGAGAATTGCTCTGTTCCACAGGCACAGATGTTCTGTTTTTAACAACAGTCCAGAACATGTCAATCCTGACAATGGAATTATTGATTATCTCCGTAGTTTCGTCAGCAAAACTTATAGAGATAGACAAAACTAATAATATAAATATAATGATCGGGCAAAGTAATTTATACATCCAAGTAATTACCTTTCATTATAATAAAAATTATTGAGTAACAAAATCTTCATGATAACATTCGGAAAAATCAAGGCCTGTTTCAGGGAAATGTTCCAGAAAACACAGGGCATAAAACCTGAAAAAACTATGAATTGGAATAAAGGGAACAAGAAATAAATAGGAAATTATCATAATTATACAGAATATTAATAGACTTCCGATAATACCAGCTATAATGCCAAGCATGAAATTTTTCATGAAGAGAAACACAACCCCTACTCCTATACCTATTCCTATGAGTATAAGAGGTATATACACAATGGCCAGAACTATAACTGCCAGTATCAATAGAATAATGCCCAGGAAAGCACCGGCTGCGACAAAAGCAGTTTTCAGGGCATAATAGATGAGAAACTGAAAGGGATAATTCAGTATTAATCTCGCAAGAAAAGCAATAGAACCTGCTATTCCCATATCTCTGGAATAGGAAATCGGACAGGCAAAATCATAAGTCAGAGAATATATAATACTCGATATTATAGCAAGTATGATAAAGGCTACAAAAGAAAGTATAAAATTCGGAATAATAGTCCAGATTGCAAGATTACCAGCCGGGTTTTTTATTATATGCCAGATATGCAAAAAAAGCGGAATAAATATAATGATGGTAAGTAGAAAAAATACCGCTCCGACCAGGATATTAAAAAGGAACAGAGAGAAACCTTTATTCCTGTTACCGTTAAAACTTCTCACTATAGAGACATGTCTCTGTATTAATGATTCCATAAATACAAAAAACATATTGGCTCTTATATAAGAAATTATTAAAGAGATAGCAGTCAGTATTAAGACAGAAAGAGCAATGAACACATAAATCAATACACAGTGATCTTTACAAAATGTCTGTACATGTTCTATATTCTGTCTCAGACCCTCTGAGACATTATCAGAGGACCCTCACCCGCCGCCACCTCCGCTGCTGCTACCGCCGCTATAACCACTGCCACAGCTGGCTCCGACCTGCTGTAACACTCCTCCAAAAAAACCTGCCAGACTCAATTCAAGCAACTTCCTCCAACTGAAGGGCTTCAGAAAAAAAAGTTTCGTTCTTCTGAAAGCTTCATACATAGCTTTTTCTGCATAAAGCATTTATATAGACACCTCCTTGAAAAATCGTAATGCGTAACGCGTAATTATTAATATTTTTACCACCAGAATGGATAAAAATCATCTGCTTTACTCTTGGTAAGATTCTTAAGACCTGAACCGTCAAAATTCATTATATAAATATCCCATGTCCCGCTTCTATCAGAAGCAAAAACTATTTTATTTCCGTCAGGAGACCATACGGGAGTGGTATCTTCTCCCGGATCATCTGTAAGATTTACTCTGTACCATCTGTCCCATTTTCTGTCCCATGTAACTCTATAAATTTCTTTATTTCCATGTTCACGGGAAACATAAAGTATGGAATACCCGTCAGGAGACCATTTCGGTGCAGCCTCTTTATCACATTTTTTATCCAGAACGCAGGGAGAGTATCCCTGTGATGAAATTATCTGCAAGTCTGCAAATTCCTGATGATGGGTAAGAAAAACAATATCCCTCCCATCAGGAGCGAAAGACGGAAAATAATCATCATCTTCACTCTGCGTCAGGCGGTTAAGAGATTTCCCTGCAGGTGTCATGGTATAAATCTCATTATTTCCTTTTATCCATGATTCAAAAACGATTAATTTACCGTCTTTTGACCAGTCGGGATGACCGTCATAAACATTGTTTTTCGTCAGTCTCACCTTTTTTGAATTACTGATGGTCATAACATAAATCTCAGGATTCCCGTCTTCGTCTGTTTCATAAATAATTTTTTTACTGTCATAAGACCAGCAGAAAGAAGGCGCGTAATCATATGCCTGATTGGTAGTAAGTCTTTCCGGGTCTGTGCCGTTTCTCTTCATAATATAAATATCAGGATTACCGCCTCTTGTGGAAATAAAACCTATATATTTACCATCGGGAGAACCGGAAGGCATGGAATCGGACTCATTGTTATCAGTAAGTCTCTTTCTGGAAGAACCGTCCTGTTTAATGGAATAAATATCATAATTTCCGTTTAAATCCGTAACATAAAGTATGAGATTCTGCCCTGCTCCCAGAGAAATGGAACATATGAGAGAAAATATAATAAGAAAAAATATCAAATTTTTCATAATCAAAATCTCCTTATAACTGCTATGACCGGGTGAGAATAAGGAAGAATGATGACATGTTCCTCTCTCCACCATTCACCCTTGACGTTTCTTATATAAACATATTACAGGAAATAGAGTAAAAAATCTATTTTTTTTTCCTGATTTCCTGCTTCTTTAAAACCTTTCTTTCACTCGCAATATTGACAAAGTTATAGGAACATCTGTAACAAAAAATATCTCTCCTGGCAGTTCTTTCGAAACAATCAGGGCACTGTTTCTTAGGCATAGGTGAGCGAAAAAGGAAATATAATAACCATCCCACCACAGGCAAAAGCATTGCCACATAGGCCCACAGCAGAGCCCACATATTTCTGTTCCTGGCATCTTTATATATGGACATAGCTACCCACAGGATAAGAAAAACACCTGCGATTTCTATTACGGTAATCAAATTCTCCACGGAAATCATTCTCCTGGGAATCACTCCAACTATTTTACCTGTAAAACCGAATGTTATGCCACATAGCCTGAATCCAGCAACAGCCGGGATTGAAAATCTACACAGCTCTACATATAAACTATACACATATTTTACCATAACAATAGACTATTTAAAATAATTTTGATAGCGTTTTTTTACGACAGATAAATTCGCTTTTACTTAGTACCGTAACAGGTAAAAGGGTATCCATAAAAAGCTTCTGCCTGGCGGGCTCTGGAGAAGAAAAATTCGTTTTTTCTATAGTATTTATATGAAAATTTGTTCCCCCCGTCACGCGTTACGCGTTACGCGTCACGATTCTCATATAAAATTACCTGTAGCGGTACTTAAAAATGGCTTCGGGGAATCTCAGAGTTCAAAAATTTTCCAATAATAAATGATAAAGTGTGTGAAGCAAATATTATAAAACATCTGCTCATATCACCTGTAATCATTTATATACAGAGTGTGTAGGAAAAATTCCTACATACATGGTAAAAAATACTATTGTAAAATCTCCTTTTTTCTGATATTATTCTCTTATTGTTTTCTCAAGATTACAAAAAATACAGTAGGAGGTTTGCAACATGTTAGTTCAAACACCATGCAAAGTTTCTCAAGAAAAGGTAACCTTTGACGTAAAAGAATTAGAAGCGATTCTCAGTGCACCTGCTATGGATTTAACACCATATCCTCCGGCAGCAGTCACACTCAAAGACGGACGTACTATGCTTATAAAGCAGGCAAATAAAGAAGATGCACCAAAACTTCTGGCTTATCTAAAAAAATTACTGGATGTAGAACATGATTTCTATGATATTGTAGGTTCAAGAGTTTATTCGGAAGTACTCGGATGGTACAGAAACAGGCTCAAAGATCCATACACTCTTGTAGGACTCATAGACGGAGAATGCGTCGGCTTTGCTAACGGCAGGCTCATGGATGAAGATGTGAATATAAGTCTTCATACACTGGCATTCTCCAGAGGCAACAGAATAGGTGCCATCATGTACTATGCAAAATGCGAATATACCTTCGAGATTTTAAATCAGGAAGAATTCTGGGCCACCTATGAAAGTTATAACGGTCTCAAGAGATGGGGTATAGGTATGGCACAACCTTCCTATCCATGGCCTGATTACCAGCATGAACTCGGCGGTGCAAGAGTATATTATGTAACGAAAAAATACTGGGAAAAGGTAGTAAAAAATTACATGCTTGAAATGACAGGCTGTAAACTTGTAAGACCTGTTTCGGAAGAACTCATGAAAAAGAATGAAAACTTCTTTATGCCGGCAGAAGTAATGGTTTAAATATACCAACGATAAATAAAGGCTTTAGCGCAGGCTAAAGCCTTTATTTTTTACGTTAAAAAAAAAGACAGAAAAACATCTGAATCTTTCTTTAAATGGAATCTAAAAAATTAACTGTGACACCTTCTATTATGATCTGCAATAATAAAATCTGCAGCTTCCTTGAAATCTTTTACCATAACATCAGGTTTTATATCCACCTTTTTATCCTTGCAACCTGAACCTGTTTCAAGTCCTATACTTACTACCTGTGGGTCTGCCTTCTCCCCTGCCGATATATCTGTAGTCATATCCCCTACCATATAGGATTTGGTGAGATCTATACCATGTTCCTCTGCAGCTTTCAGTAACATGCCGGGATTTGGTTTTCTCAAAGGATCTGTCTTATCATTACTGGAAGCAAAGTATATGGCATCAATATCTCCGCCGGCACTTCTTATATCCTGTAACATTTTATTATCGATCTCTTTCAATTGCTCGACAGTCATAAAACCTGCCCCTATACCACCCTGATTTGTCACAAGAATTTTCAGGAGATCTGTCTGTTTTGTAAGCTCTGCAAGTCCGTCTTTCGCCTGATCAAATAACACAAGATCTTCCGGTTTATTTACAGGAAGATAACTGCCGTCAGGCTTGTTGCTCACATTGAGAGTGCCGTCTCTATCCATAAACACTGCAGCTTTATTATGAAAACTCTTTCCTGATAAAGGAACTAACATTCTATTCACCTCTTTAAATACTGTTACGCATAATACGTTACCGGTAATTGTTTTATAATAAATAATAATATAAAGTACTGTAAAGTCAATATGAAATATGTTAACTTTTTGTTAATTTCATTGATTACCGGAGAGCCATGTGGGCCTATGAAAGGGAAGCCTCCCGTGATACATCACTGTTCTTAAGTTTTGTTAATTTCATCCTTAACATATTAAGGGCAGAAAGGGCTGCTCTTTCTTTAATTTCCTCTCTGGAACCGGTAAATTGAAATTTCTGTACCTCTGTCCCTGACGGGCCGGCGAGAGCAATGTAAACAAGACCTACCGGTTTTTCATAGGTACCTCCTGTCGGGCCTGCTATACCTGTAACAGAAATCGCGTAATCGGAACCTGACAGAGATTTCACCCCGGCTGCCATAGCTTCTGCTACTTTTTTGCTTACAGCGCCATGCTTTTTTATTAATTCTTCCGGCACTTTTAACATATCTATTTTTGAATTATTACTGTATGAAACAATGGCTTCAAGGAAATATTCGGATATACCGGACACATTGGTAAGTTTATGAGATATAAGACCTCCTGTGCATGATTCTGCAACAGAGAGAGTTAATTTCTTTTTAGCCAGTTCCTGTGCCACAGCATGTTCAAGAGAATCCTGACCTTCACCGAATATAACATCACCGAGACGGGAACGAATGTCTTTTTCCGTTTCCGAAATAAGCTTTTTAGTTTCTTTTTCTGTCTTACCTTTTGCATGAATTCGCACGGCAATAACACCGTTTTTCACCCTTGTTCCTACGGAAGGATTATTGTTTCTATCCATAAGATTACCAAGTTTTTCCCCCAGAGTGGATTCGGGAATGCCGAAACAATTCAGTAGTTTCGTGTGTATAACATCTTCATTTTTTTCTTTAAGTAATGGATAAATCGATTGAAACATTGATTTCATCTCGGAAGGAACACCGGGAAGAGAAATTATTTTTATACCTTTATATGTCAGTAAAAATCCCGGAGCAGTACCATGTTCATTTTTTATTACAGTTGCACCTTCAGGAATCATTGCCTGTATTCTATTAACAGGCGGTACATTCAGATTTCTCAGCTTAAAAATCTGTTCTATTCTCCTGAGGCTTTCTTTATGAAGTCGTAGAGGACAGTCGGAAAATTCAGATATTACTTCCCTTGTAAGATCATCTTTCGTAGGGCCAAGGCCCCCTGTGGTAAAAATCAATTCCGACCTTCCGACTGCAATGGTTAAAGCTTCCTGAATCTGAGAAGCATAATCTCCGACACAGGTATGATATTTTACATCAATACCGGCAGCGGAAAGCATATCGGAAAGATAAGAGGCATTCGTATCGGTAATTTCACCGAGAAGTAATTCCTGGCCTATTGAAATTATTTCTGCTACCATAAATCATAAGCTAACAGCTAAAACACCGTTGCTGTTTTTTCCTTATCAAGTATTTTGACCGAATTTTTTTATGTAATCCTCTACTGAAAGGTCATGTCCCACATCACGTTTTTCCTTTTCAGAGAGAAACCATTTATGTTCCAGTATCTGACAGTAAAGTTCTGCCTGAGTACAGTCTTTTTTTAGATCTTTCAATTTCTCCAGTACAGGAGTAAAAAATTCATTCAACCAGTGAAAGGCTGCCACGCTCAGAGGGGTGCTCCTGTTATTCTGTTTTGACAGGTTTACCTTCAGTCCCTGTATTTCATTTATAATAAGTCTTGCCTGCATTTCTTCGGCAACAATACCTGTAAGACTGTGAAGTAAATCTGAATGAAAACTCCTGTCTGACACAAAGGCTCTTAATTTCAGACGTTCTCCCGTTTCTGTTGTTTTGATTTCCAGTTCATCTACTGAAAATCCCATGGCATTAAGGGCCCTTACATGTTCCTGAATACGATATTTTTCATCAGGTCTAATGACCTGTTCTTTATTTATTACATTCCAGAGTTCTTCATAACGTTTGTGAATATATTCACCTGTTTCATATATGGGGTAATCAGGGGGAAGTTTTGTTATGGCGGCAAGATCTGCAAGGGCACCGCTTATATTTTCTTCCATAATCTCAAGCTCATGTTTACGGAGATTATCGGAAATAGTGGGATGAATTTCAGATGTTTCTGCATCTACAAGATAGGCCTGCAACGCTCCTGCATCACGGCGAAAAAGGGCATTTGACAGAGAGCAATCTCCCCAGTAAACACCTGAAAGATGTAACTGCACGAGAAGTCCTGTTATTGCATCGAGAAGAGACTGTCTGTATCGTTCAAGACTGGAATGCATAAATATGGAGTAATATGGCAGAGAATATTCCAGATACTTTGTGATTAAAACACTCATATCTCCGTCTACTGTAACAGTTTTAACATGTCCTACAGGAGACACCACGGGAAGTTTTATTTCTTCCATCTGTCTGAGGAGATTATATTCTTTTTCAGCCAGTTCTGCCGGTAATTCCTTGAGAGCATAAAGAACACCGTTATAATTGACAAAAACCACCGTATGGCGGGAAAGTCCGCAGGGAAGTTTCTCAAGACGGGAACAGTGCTTTTCCCATTCTACCAGGGGCAAAGTCCAGGGCAAATCCAGGAAATCAGGATGACCCTGACGGATAAATATATCTGTTTCTTTGATATTTAATTTTTCATCTATTTGCATTACATAAGAATAATCAATTATGAGAGGAATGTCAAGATTTATGAAGAAAGTAACATTGTTATAATTTACTGATGTGACCATAAATAATATATATGCTATCGTGACGCGTAACGCGTGACGCGTCACAGGAGAAAGATTGTTATTACCTATTATGCTCGGGTCAGTAAATAAAGAGTATTTCGTAAAAAATAAAGAAGATAGTATTCTAAAATATATAAATAATGAAAGGATGAGTCTAATGTCAGTCAATATAAAGTTATTAAAAGAGATACCTCTCTTCAGAGATTTGACAAAAGAAGAGATAAAGCAAATTGCAGAAATTACAGAAGAAATTACTATGTCGAAAAATTCTTTTCTCTTCAAACAGGGAGATGAAGCAGATTCTTTTTATATAATATTAGAAGGAGAAGTAGAAGTAATCAAGGAATTTTCCCAAAAAGAACAGAAGCTGGTAAATATGAGCAGAGGAGCCATCATAGGAGAAATGGCTTTCCTGACAGAAACAAGACGTACCGGGACTATAAGAGCTACAGAAGAGACAAAATTGATAAAAATATCCAAAGATAAATTTAAAAAACTTATGGAGGAAGAACATATTGCCGTATATAAACTTGTTTATAGAATCGCTCAGATACTCAGTTTCAGGCTTGCCCGTATTTCCGAACAATTTGTAGATCAGCTTAAAACAGATAAAACAACTAACCAGGAAAACATTATTGAATATTGCAGAAAATTGTTCGATTATCTTTGACTGTCCCTGCCATATGACAGATTACAGAGGTGGCTTCCCGGCCACCCTGAACGATAAATTATTTAGATAAACTGCCTGTACATAAATTTTTATCTAAAGCTTTATTTTACGCCATTAAAAATAAAAATTCCTATACCATTAAAATTATTTCCAGAAAGAACAGGTTTTCAGCAATTTATAGATAATTTCTTCAGAAACTCCTTCTATAACAATAACGTTCTTTCCGTTTATTCCTGTATAAACATATTTATCTTCAGTAGACCACAGGCAATAGTTGTTTCCTTTATCTTCCACCTGTTCTCTTGAATATTTATTTGACACTACTTTATTATAGGTATCGAAAAATTCCTTTCCGTCTTTATCTGTATCCCAGACTGTCATCATAATAACCATAACTGAAGAGCCATTCTGGAAACACTGAATCTGATCGCCTCCCCATCCGGAAGAAGCTATGGTAGCGGTGCTCTTGCCTGCAAGCTCTCTCAGGAGAATATAATAAACATATTCTCCCAGAACATCTGTATTAATC
Source organism: Bacillota bacterium (assembly GCA_029555925.1). Next base: position 30,119 of record JAKPQU010000322.1, on the reverse strand, counting down.
TTTTTCCATCCCGGCCCCAGGGCACTTTCTATATTATTTAATTCCACATTCACAGGAAAATCCTTACTGTTTGACATATATTTTTCCGGATGCATTATCTGTTCCGATGATTGAGGCATGGCAGAATAAATACCGGCAACCTGTTTCCATCCGCAGGTTTTCACGAAAGACATAATAAAATCTGTTCCATACAGATAGGGAAATGTCATGGTATCACTTATAACAGGAGGAGCAGTGGCAAGGAGTTTTGCTTCCTCTGAACTGCTGTACGGCATCATATCCTGAAACTGAACCATAGAAAAATTTGGCAGTTCATAAATATTAAATCCATAGTCTTTTATCATATATTCGAGCATAACCATTGTAGCTTCCCCTTCTACGACAGATGTTTTCGCCATATTCACATCAGATCTTTTATAGTCGGGCCTGAGGACTTTCGTAAGGTCAAAATATTGATCCTGAAGGGCATGGGTTAATTCATGAACCAGAACGGAAGGCTGCAGGTCCATAGACATCCAGTCTGCTATATACATAGTTTTATTCTCAGGGACATAAAAACCTGCAATCTGTTCTACATAAAGGTCTACAAGGAATTTTTTATAATCGAAATTTCGTGGCAGAAGGCCCAGTTTTATGAGCATCTTCCCTTCCCCGTCCAGCTTTGCCATATTCTCAGGATTCTGCAGTTCTTTAAGCATAATAGAGCGGACTTCATTTTGATTTGTCACTTTTTTTGTAATCTGGTGTTTAAAATTAAGGCCCCTTATTTTACTTACCGTCACCATAAGGTCATCTGCAAGTTTTTTTAATTCCTGTGCCGGAGGTTTCTGGTTGCTAAGCTGGGCTACCACAGAATTCTCTTTTGCAAAACAGATAAAACTATTTATAGATAATATAAATATGAGAGATAATATAAATATTTTTTTCAATATAAATCCTCCTTTATCAGTGAGCAATTATCACTGAACAGTGATGACCGGTGACCGGTAATTTATATATTTAACTGATAACTGACTACTGGTAACCGGTCACTGGTAACTGATAACTGGTCACCGGTCACTGTTTCACTACCAGTCACTGCTGAGTTCCAGTAATTTCTTTTCTCTTTCCCTTATTTTTGCGAAAACTCCTTTTACTTCCTCGGTACCGCCTGGTATGGTTTTAAGCAGTAATTCTACCAGCTGGGAATTGGTTATTGATTTGAGGGCTTTTTTACTTAAGTATTTCCTCTCTTCTCTGAAATCATCTATTATAGTCTGACTGTATAGATAAATATACATCTTCCTCATCCTGTCTTCCTGCATTTCGTCTGACAGGCGAAGTTCAAGGCATACTACTTTATTATCAATAATTTCAAAATTAAAATAAATATACTCATCAATAAAAATAAGATCATAATTGTTATATGTAAGAGCTTTTCCCACATTCAGCAGAAGCTCTTCCTGACATGAAAGGGGTAATTTATTAGAGGAAAGATAACCTTCAAGGCTCCTCAGGGATACAATCTCTTCAAGGGTTATTTTCCCTTCCTTTAAAAGCTGCTCCCGTCTGTTCTGCATCCTTATATAGTTATCAATATTGGGATAATAGGTTTTATAAAAATTTTCATAAGAAAAAAGATTGTTTTTTTCACCGTAATGAATACTGGAAAAAAACGGTCTCACAGTTTCTATTCTCACACAATTACATTCCAGATTATATCTGTAATTCAGGTTATCCGCACCGTCTCTGTAAGAGAGAAGGGTTTTCCTGTGTTCGCTGAGACCTACAAGCCACTGAATGCTTATGTCATATGCATTCGCAATTTCTATGAGCTTATCTATACCGGGCCTCCTTATACCTCTCATATAACTTGCAAGGGTACTTTCAGGTATACCGGTTTTTTTAGACATATCTTCAATATTTTCAAAATTCTCCGCCTGGAGAGCAAGAATTCTGGTCTTTATATTTTTTGCTATCTGTTCTGTCTTTGTTTCTGCAAGATCGTCGAATATATTTGTATCTTTAGAAGCAGACATAATCCTATCTTCCATAGAAAATCAACTCCAATTTGTTAAAATGTACAACAATCAATACATTTTAACATTACATCAAAGCTGTGTCAATATTTACAACGGCAAGTCCAAAAGAAGATTTAGTACTGACAATATATAAAAGTATAAAAAAAATACAAAATTCACATTGAAACTGACAGCGAAAAATATAACAACCGGATAATTTGTCTTTGCGAAGGAAGCAAAACAATCCGACCGGCATATCGAAATCTTTAAGCTCTCGGAGTCTGCATGAGTTCCTGAAGAAGTTCTTCCATGGACTGATGTCTCCTGTCCGGATCTTTTTCCAGAGCTTTAAGGATAACAGACACAAGCTGTCTGGATATATTATCTTTCTGTAACAGGAGAGGAGATGGTACAGAATGTTGATGGGCTGATAAAAGAGCCTGATCGGGCCCTATAAAAGGAGGAATGCCGCAGATCATATGATACATGAGAACTCCCAGACTGTATATATCACTTCTGTGATCTACCTTTACAGAGGAATCGAATTCATGTCTGCACTGTTCCGGGGATGCATATAAATAATGTTTTTCCGTGCTTCCCACTATAGTCTGTCTTGATTTAAGGTCAAATCTTTTTGCACCTCCCAGGTCACAGAATTTGACTATATCTCCTGCAAACATAACATTATCAGGCGCAAGGTCATGATATATTATATTTTTACTGTGCATATAGTGAAGGGCTTCCACTATCTGAGTTACAATATGGAAAAATTCATTCAAATCCAGTCCGTCTTTATTTTTCTCCAGTACAAGGGATAGTGTTTTATCCAGGAGTTCTATGGCAAAAAATTTCTCTTTGAAACTTCCCGGTATAACCTTTGCTATACCGGGATGAATAAGTTCCGATAATATTTCATACTCTTTCTTGAAATTATTAATAGCTTCCCTGTCACTGTTGAGATCTTTATGCAAGCACTTGAGTGCAACATAGTTCCTCGTAACAAGGTCAAAAGCTTTATACACTGTAGCATTGGCTCCCGAACCGATAGGTTCTAAAAGAGCAAATCTTCCCAGTCTTTCATGTCTCAGATTTTCAAGAAGGGAACCTGAATTTTTAAAAGCAGGATCTGTGAGATAAATTCTTTCAAGTATAGATTCCGCCTCTGCAAACTGTTCTCTGAAAAGAAATTCTTCTGCAAGCCTCATACTGGCATCAAGCAGTACATCTCTGTCAAGGTTTATATCGATGTTATTCAGTATTTCACAGGCTTCGGAAAACTTATTTATCTCCAGAAAAGCAATGGCAATCCATCCTTTTAATTTTCCTTCATTATAAGGATGTTCAAGGAGAAAAAGATTTTTTAGAAAGTCTATTTCTTCAGAAAATAGATTATTTGATTTAAAATAATTATGAATATGTGAAATCATTCTGTTATCTTCGTCATTATGAAGGAACTGGCTGGTTCTGTTATAAAAACTGTGTAAAATAATATCTATATGTTTTTTATCAAAAGTGCCTTCTTCCGCATAGATTCTTGCCAGTTTCAGAGAAACATCGAGGAAATCTTTATCGCGCCTGTAAATCTGCATCAAGTTTTCTTTTACACTGTTTATATCCTCTTTAGCTTCATGCTCTACCGCAAGCTGATAAAGATTGTCCAGATCATCAGGTGCAAAGATTTTTCTATCTTCCGCTGCCTTCTTTTTATCACCGGTTTTAAGATAGGCCTGATACCTTATTTCATAGATCTTTTTATCTCTGCATCCGAGTTTTATCGCTTCAGAGAGAATATCTATAAGCTCCGCCCAGTCTCTTCTCTGAGAACGGTCATTTAACATAAAGTATTTTGCTTCTGCAAGCATAAGATGAACCTTGCCATCTGCATAAAATTCTTTTTTTATTGCTTCTCCCAGACAGGAAATACCTTCTTTAATTCTGTTGGTTTTCAAATAAAAATTCCCAAGAGTCGCAAGATTTTTCCCGGTTCTTTCAAGAGAGGTTATCTTTTCCTGAATTCTTATCATATTTTGGGGATCACTTTTTTTCTTATAAAGATCAAGCAAAATCTTAAGATATTCAATGTTTTTTCTGTCTACTTCATGGGCTTTTTCATAATAAACGATAGCTTCTCCATCGTTTTTACAGACATCGAGACAGAGAGCGCCGAGTTTTTCCAGGACGGGAATGTCATCTCTTTTTATATTCAATATTTTTTTGAATATTTCCAGGGATTTTTCTATTTTTCCCATTTCAATATAACATTCTCCGAGACGAAACATTGCGTCTCTGTGAGAAGGACAGGCAGATACAACCTCTTCATACTCCTCACAGGCATGGATATATTCTTTCTGAGCAAAGAATTCTTCTGCTATATAAAACCTGACCTTATAATCTTTCGGAACTATTTTTGTATAATGGCCCCATACGGAAAGAACTATAATATTTTTTACCAGATTACCGTCTGCCATTTTTTTAAGATAATAATCAGTCATTACTTTAATTGCTTCATCCCAGAAAAGACCTTTTGTAAATATCTGTTCCAGAACATTTATAGTATCTGCATGAATTTCATTACATGCCAGATAAGCTCTCCCCAGAGCAACAAGGTTTTCTATATTATCAGGCTCTTCTCTATAGATCGATTTATAGGCTCTCAGAGATTTTTCACCTGTAGCCCCCAGGCGTTCACTCGCTTCTCCGAAAGCAAGCAATACATGTCTGTCTCGCGGGAACCTGTCAAAAGACTCCTGTATTAAAACCATACTGTCATCATTATAAATTTTATGGCGGTAAAAATATGTTACAACAGAAATAAGTAGAGAATCCCTGTTTAAATCAAATATATCCCAGAATCTAGAAGATGTGTATTTTTTTTGAAGCATATTTTTAAAGAGTTCCGGGTTTTCTTCAACCATATTCTGATCTTTAGAAATTATGGAAGAGTTTAAAAACATTATTCTTTCATCATCAGGGTACTGGGCAAGCAGATTTTTATAAAGGCCTGTTCTTGCCTCTTCAGGCTTACCTGTTTCCGCATCATTCCATGCAATAAGCCTGACTGCAGAACTTTTCGCTTTTTCATCGATACAGTTAATTTCTATCGCTTTTAAATATATTTCTGTGGCCTTCTCACTCATAGTATTTCTCTTCAGATGGTATTTTGCAAGTAACTGCACAAGGAGAGGTTCATAATTTATATTCTTAAAATACTGTTCTTCCAGGAGTTTTATTATAGAGTCCGGTATGTCAGATTGAAGAAGAAGGAACGTAAGAAGTCTCTTTAAAATTCTCTTTTTTCCTTCAAGCAAAGGTATGGCCTTTAAGAGTACTTCTATAGCCAGAAGGTTTTCAGAAGGTGAATTTAAATAGAATCTGGCCAGATCTCCCAGTATGAGAGTATGATCCGGTTCTATGTTATATGCTTTTTCCAGATATGCCAGAGCTTCTTTATTATAACCTTCCAGATGATATAATTTACCTATAGTATAACAAACTATAGAATAATGTTCTATATCACCTGATAACCGTGAAATAAACTTCTGGGCCATATTTTTTTCTTTAAAAACAGACCAGGTTTTGATATGTGCTTTAGAAAGTTCACGGAAACACAGGGCTTCAATATGTTCATCATCGTGGCGAAGAATATTATTAAAATGATTTAAGGCATGTTTATAATTTTTCTGATTATATTCTGCCACGCCCAGAAACATTTCACAGAGAATATAGTTATCTTTAAAGGTTTTTATCAGGGAGACTAGTTTCTTGTACTGTTTTGTTTTGAGATAAAGAAAGAGTAAAATTATCTTTACTGTATTGTTGTTGTGGTTCAGGGAAAGGGATTTCTGCAGTTCCAGTTCCGCTCTATCCGGGTTCTCCTGTAAAAACAGAAGCAATCCTTTCAGAAAAAACTTCTCCGGATTATCAAGGGAAAAGAGCGGTTCTGTTTTCATCATACCTTCAAGAAGATCGAGACTTTTATTTTTCATACAGACAAAGCTCAGGCTCAGATAGGGATCCGCTGATTGAGGGATCAAACTTATACACCTGTTAAAAGATAAAGAAGCTTTATCAAAGAAACCTTCTTCTGTTTCCATTACACCATGCCAGAAATAAAAGGCAGGAAATTTTTCTATGGCGCCGGAAAGATGTTTTTTTATTAAATCCAGGCCTTTCCTGTAGTCTCCTATGGCTATCATAAGATTGCCATGAAGCAGGTCATATTCTGTTTCTGTTTCACTGAACGGGAAAAATATATGCTGATGCGCTCTGGCCAGGTCTTTCAGAAAATCCATCTGCTTATCGGTTAATTTATTATGAATCTCTCTGATTTCCCTGTCTATTATTTGAACCTTTTTTTCTATTTCCTTTCTTTTTTCCTTCAACTCCTTGCTCTTTTTAAGATTTCTCTTCTTTTTTGCCGTCATTTCCATTCTATGTAATATTTTCAGAATGATTTTTATGACTTCAACGATACTTTTTGCCAGTAAAGAAGAAAGAGGAAATAAAAGAAAAGGAATGATACAGGAAACAAACTGTGCTCTCCAGTAATTATTATGAGGCAACATATAAAATGAAAGTATAAAGCTTATCAGGAAAGTAATAAAAGAAAGAATGACATAGGTTGTACGGGACTTACGTCCTGACATATATATACCCGTAATCAAACTGGCAGAAGAGTTCAGCAGAAAAAACAGGAAGCTCAGGGGACTGATAGAACCTGTTAACAGAATAAAAGACAGAAAAAAAACAATCAGCGAAGATAGCATGAAAACAGGTCTTGTAAATGTATTTTTCAGGAACTCCTGTGAAAGTGGACCTGTTTTAAATTCTTTTACTACAGAAATTTTCTTCTGTTTTTCTTTTAATTCTTCCAGTTTCAGTTTATTATCTTCTGTAATCTGTCTTTTTTCTGCAACCTTCGATATGATTGCTTTCGATTTTTCATCAAAAGGATAACCCCTGAAATGACGTTTAATGGAATCAATGGTTCTGCCGGGAGAAAAAACCGATACTTCTTCTATTAAATAATCAAAATAATTTTCTTGCATTATTACTATAAACTCTCATCAAAAAGAGAAGAATCATAAACAACAGGTCAATAATCCTCTATACTTTCGCAGATTTCAGAAAAAGCCTTGAATTTATTAAGTTTTATATTTCAACTGAAGTCAATAAAATCAAAGGTTTTATAAAAAAGTGCGAAAGTATAGTTACCATATAAGAGGGACTTATTTTCGGATGACCTGAAACAAATATATGTATAAGATCTTCTTCTCCTGCTTCCATTGCTGATACTTCAAAACCTTTTTCTTTTGCTATTTCCATTATTACATCTTTTAAATATTCTTCAACTTCTCTCGTAAGAACTTTTTTACGGTTTAGTCGAAAATACTATATGGTAGTTACAATTATAAACGCATGTTCGGCAGTGTTTTAAATTATCTTTATTCATGTATATAGTATAGCAAAAAAAATCAAGTATAGTCAATAAATACAGCTTATAACATTAATGTAGCTGATAGAACCCACCCCCTGTCGTTCTGTATCTCCCCAATCAATTGGGAAGGATTAGAACGACCACCATTCCTAAATTTCTTTTATACCTCCAAAATATCCTGCTTATATATAGGTTAAAAATTTAACTCGTCGTGACGCGTAACGCGTAACACGTGACGCGAGGAAAGAGACAATTAATAAATTTTCATTCCTACCTATAAAGAGAATGTATTGATACATTTTCTTTATTATTCACTTTTATTAAAAAAATAAAGGAATTAAAAACTATATAAAGAATCTTTTATTCAGAATCATATAAGTGCCTGTCCGCCGGAAGGCATTTGACGACTTTCCGGACGGGCTATAAAAAAATAACAAGGGAGGAATTTTTCTGAAAAAGTATCTTCTGCCTTCTGTAATCTTACTGTTCATCTCTTCAATCTTATTCACCTTCTATGGATGCGGTGCTTTAGTAGCACTTATTTCATCAGTCTTCGGTTCCCAGGGAGGTTTTGTTTTTATTCCATTTTTAGGAGACGGGAAAATAGAAAGCTCCCAGACAGGGAAAAATCCCGGTATGATAATGTTATATACCAATAATCCTCCGGCAGGTTACGGAGCCTGTTCCAATGCTACTGTAACCATTGCAGGCACATCAGTCACCACAAAATCAGACGGGAGCTTTTATATTACAGGTCTCCCCGTAGGAATCAACACACTTACAGTAGAACATCCGTCCTATATTTCTATCATCCAGGATGTACCTGTAGCAGATCCGAACGCAAATCCGGCACAGTTCAAAGATTTAAAAATTACACCTGAAAAATTGCTCTCTTCATTCGGCATAGGAGGAACATTCCAGTTCAGTGCCTATGGCACAGGCAATGAAGGAACTATAGTTATACCTTCTGTCACATGGTCTGTAAATGGCGATATAGGTACTATAGATTCAAATGGCATCTTTACGGCAAAAAAGGCAGGTTCCGGTTCTGTAAAAGCAACAAGCGGAGGCAGTTTTGCAGAAGTGCCTGTTACTGTAGCAGAAGGGACAGGTACCATTTATGGTACAGTAACATACAATAATAACCCTGTTGTAAATGCATATGTCAGCGTTGAAGGCTCTAATCTTTATACCAGAACAGATAACACCGGTCATTACTCCATTTCTTCCATACCTGCCACATCTGTAACAGTAAAAGCAAAAGATGAAACAACTAAACATGAAGGCTCTGCCAGTGCGACAGTATCTGCAGGAGGACAGACAGAGGTTAATATTGTTCTTTTGCAGGTCATACCGACTCCAATCCCGACAGATATTCCGCCTACACCTACTATAACACCGGGTGGCCCTACACTTACTCCCACTGTAACACCGGGTGGCCCTACACTTACTCCCACTGTAACACCTGGTGGCCCTACACTTACTCCCACTCCCACTGTAACACCGGGTGGCCCTACATCTACTCCTACGCCGACATCTACTCCGACCAGCACTCCCACCCCTCCAAAACCTGTTATAAATAATGTAGCGCCTGGAGGCTCGGAAGTACTTATTAATGGAATGAATTTTGGTTTTCCTCCTGGAGGTACAGTAACATTTAACGGTATCCCCGTGACAGTAATAACCTGGGGGATGAATACAATAAGTGTCACACACCCCGGAGTCGGAACATATACCGTAGTGGTAACAACATTGGAAGGTCAGCAGAGTGATCCTTATGTAGCTACAATCCCGATATAAGTAAATAATCTTTTACAAATAAGCCCTTCTTCGGAAGGGCTTTATCTGTCAATGAAGAACTTCATTAACATGAAACAAACCGTAGCCGTCGCCATGAGTGGAGGAGTGGATAGTTCCTATGCTCTCATAAAATTAAAAGAAGAAGGTTATGACGTATTCGGCGTAACATTAAAACTATTCTGTTACGGAGAAACTCCATATTCTCCGAAATCCTGCTGTTCCCTTGAAGCAATTAAAGACGCAAAATCCATATGTTCGGACCTTGGAGTTTCCCATCTGGTAATAGATGGTTCAGAGGCTTTTCAGAAAGATGTAATAGATTATTTTGTAAATGGTTACAAAACAGGACTTACTCCCAATCCCTGTGTTGTATGTAACAGTGCCATAAAATGGAATTTTTTGCTTAAAAAAGTCATTTCCTTCGGTGCAGATTTCATAGCAACAGGCCATTATGCCACGGTCTCTTATTCGGAAGAGAAAAAAAGATTTCTCCTTAAATGCGGCCTTGATAAAGATAAGGATCAATCCTATTATCTCTGGACCCTGACACAGGAACAACTATCCAAAACCTTATTCCCCCTGGGAGAAATGACAAAAGAAGAAGTAAGAGAAAAACTGGCCAGTTATAATATTAAGATCTCCGAAAAACCGGAAAGCCAGGAAATATGCTTTATTCCTGACAATGATTACAGAGGATTCTTACAGTCCAGAGGAGTAAAGATTTCAGAGGGAAATTTTCTGAATTCTTCAGGAGAAATAATAGGAAAACATAAAGGCTTCCCATTTTATACGATAGGACAGAGGAGAGGGCTCGCCGTGTCCCATAAAGAACGACTTTATGTTACTTCCATAGATACGCTTAAAAATGAAATAACACTCGGCGCAAGAGAAGAACTTTACAGTAAAGAACTTGTTTTTTCCCGGGCAAATTTTATATATATGCCGGATGAAAAGGCTTTACTAAAAGGAAGGATAAGATACAGAGGGAAACTCGAGTCATGTCAGTTAAAAGAAAGGGGTGAAGGAAGATATAAAGTAAATTTTCCCGAACCTGTCTGGGCGGTATGTGCCGGACAATCTTTTGTCCTGTATGAAGGAAATTCCGTAGTCGGAGGAGGTATTATAGAAAAAGAGAAGGATTTTTCTTAAAATTTATAGAAATATTGTTATATAAGGGAGGTGATTGGATGAAAAAAATTTCTCTGTTATACGTTCTTCTGTTATTTGGTTTCTTTATATTAACAGTATCTATCTCATACGGAGGAGATGAAGATTATGACATAATGGCAGTACTGGACAGGCACTATCAGGCCATATCCGGAAGGGATTTTAAAGCTGCCTATGCTCTGAGAAGTAACAGATGGAGATCAAACCATTCTTACGGGTGGTTTTATGACAACTGGGAAAGTAATTATACTATAGAACTGACAGACAGACATGTTATAAGTAATGACGGTTACGAAGCAGTCGTAAAGGTCAGAATCTACTCGGAAGATTATAATTCGAAAGGTTCTCTCCACAGAGCCTATTACAGGGGTAAAGTCTATATGATTTATGAAAAAGGCAAATGGAAAATAGATGATATTCAGGTTAAAGAAGAATAAAAGCATAAAGAAATGGTGAGGTAACTTGCCATTTCTTTATATCTGTACAATGGGAGATTTTTCAATATGAATATTATGGAAGAGCTGTCCGGAAAAAATTATATTCTCTCAAGCAATTCCGGTGATTTATATATAGTGCCGGCAGAATTTATAAGAGATTACACGGAAGAGGAGTCAATAAATTCTTCAGATAAAATATTTGTATTCGATGCGGAAAATATTTATGAAATCCCCTGTGAGATATTACGTGATTACAGAATGTCCGATGAAGAAAAACGGAATTTTCAGGAAAGACTCTTGGCAATAGAACCTGAAACACTTGAACCGTCCGTATTACATAGAGGCAGATTGATACTTTTCGAATATATACTTTCAGAGTACAGAGAAAAATCTGATGTACATGCTTATAGCTCAATGAGAGAAAGAGAATTAGAAATGAGAACTGCGAAAAAACATCAGGAATTATTAAAAAAAGGGTATAATTTCCCTGATAAATCGTCTGAGATTTACGACCATCTTCGGAGATGGTATTAAATCACTTTTCTAGATCTTTAGAAATATAACTGCACAGAATTTTTCCATAAGTCTATAAAATTTTTTAACTTCTTCGCAAACTGAAGAAGAATTTCTATATGTAAAAATTTTCTCTTCTGCTATATAAAGAATTTCTCTAAAAGTTCTTTTACCGGAAGAAAGTTCATAGAGTCTGCTTCCTGTATCATCAAGAATTTCTTTGCCGTAAACCTTATGTAAAACAATTCTGTTATCCTCATTATAGAATAAGGGATAGGTTCTTGAAGGGTAATAATTTAAAAGCTCATCTTCTTTCACTTCACTGAAAGACAGGTTTATCTTATGAAGTTTGAGATTATAAAATCTCCTTACGCCCGTATCATCTGAAAAAAGAGCTGCCCATGGTGTTTCTATACCGCTTGATTTGAGAGAAAAATTCTGAGAAATCATATCATAGGGGACATCTCTCGACAATTCTGCCATTATTTTCCATACTTCCCTGTCAAAATCCCTTTTTATACCCGTTATTTCACAGCAGTTTAAAGATTCATTTTCACAGAAACATGTATCGTTAGTCATACCGGTTATACATTCGTTATCTGTAATATTAAGACCGAATTTTTCAGGCTCTTTCATAATCTTTGTTCCCGGGAAAGGTACAAGAAGGGTGGAGGTTATATTCAATCTCCCCGGCGCCAGTTTCATAAGTTTTCTTACAAAATCCAAATTTTTTCTGTAAAGTTGCCTGCTTTCAAGAGGGCCTCCTATGATAAAATTTATGGATACGGAAGGTATCAATGCAGAAGCACACATTCTGACCACTTCTTCAATCTCTTCGAGAGTTATATTTTTTTGGTACATATCCAAAACCTGCTGTTCTGCACATTCAACACCAATCTGAAGCACTGCAAGTCCGGCAAGGCTCATTGCATAAAGAAGCCTGGGATATCTTGAGAGAACATCGACTCTCCCTTCTGCAAACCATACGAATTTTGTGCCCTCTTCCGACATTTCTCTAAGACCTTTGCAGATCTTCATAGTTCTCTGAGGATTCACAGTAAAGGTATCATCGAGAAATCTCAAATAACTTATATCGCCTCTTTTATGAAGATATTTTACTTCCTCAAGGACATGTTCGGCGCTTCTCATCCTGTAGGAACTTCCCAGAAAACCTTCATAGCAGAAGGTGCATTTAAAGGGACACCCTCTGCCTGTTATTATCCTGGGAAACATAATATCAAAACTCCTTAAAGGTTCTTCCAGCAAATCTCTGTCTGGGACAGGAATATTATCCAGAGAATCTATAAAAGGACTGTCACTGTTCCGACAAAATTCATTATTTTTTCTATAACTTATGCCTTTTATATGGTCGAGAGAGTTTTTTCCTTCAAGATAATATTCTGCCAGTTGAATTACAGTATTCTCCCCCTCTCCTCTTGCTATAACATCAATATGTTTATATGTTTCCAGTATGTGTTTATCCATAACACTCGCATGGGGCCCGCCCATCATAATGATTAAATCGGGGAAATGCTCTTTCAGCATATGGGCACATTTAAGGGAACGATATATATTTTCCGTAGTGGTATAAAATCCGACGATGGCAACATGACGGGATTTTATTTGTTCGATTATTTCGTCAACATCGGGATAATCACTGTACAAGAGCCTTACTTTATAACCTCTATGTTTCAGCACCGTGCCAAGATAAAGCAGCCCTAACTGAACATAACATGAACTTTTATCGAAGGTTACACCATAACTGTATCCAAGAGATATAAGAAGGATAGTCTGTAAATCTTTGTCAACATTCTTATCTGGCTTCATAATTTTACCACTTTCCGCAAAATTTCCGTCAACCACTTTTCACTATAATCGTGACGCGTGACGGGCAGGATTCACTCTTCACTTTTTACCAGTCACCACTCACGACTCACTATAATCGTGACGCGTGACGGGTACGTTCCATTACTCACCTTTCACTCTTCACCCTTCACTTTTCACGACTCACGACTCACGAGCTAAATTTTCGAAAAAATTACACCGTATAATTTATCTACAGTCACATAAAAATCTTTCAATCTATTATAAACTTCCTCTGCCGGCAGATCTCTAAATAACTTCTCTTTCGCTATCTTGAGAATCTCTCCAAAAGTTCTTTTACCGGACGAATACTCATAAAGCCTGCTGTCTATGTCATTCAAAATTTCTTTTCCGTATATTTTGTAAAAAATCACTCTGTTATTATCATCATAAACGAGAGGGTACGTTCTTACAGGATAGTAATTTAATATCTCATGTTCATTTACTTCATCCATAGCACAATATGCTTCATGGAGTTTCAAGTTTATAAATCTCTTTATGCCTCTGTCAGAGGATAAAAGTGTTGTCCACTGTGAATCTACACCGAAATATTTAACGGAAAAAATTTCATAGATTATATCTCTTGTCAGATCCTTTGACGCGTCTATCATGATATTCAAAACTTCCCTGTCAAAATCAATTCTTAAACGGGTAAGTTCATATTCATTCATATCATCTGTTTCACAGAAACATGTCTTATTTGTGATGCCGGTTTTACATTCCCTGTCAATGATCTTTAATCCGAAACGGGCCGGTTCTTTCATAATCCCTGTACCGTAAAAGGGAGCTAAAAGGGTGGAACTCACATTGAGCCTTCCCGGTGCGATTTTCATTAATTTCCTTACAAAATTGAGATTTTTCTCATAAAGCTCTCCGGATTCAAAAGGCCCTCCCAGGATAAAATTTATAGAAACAGACGGAATCCTTGCATCAACACAGATCTTTATGACTTCCTCTATCTGTTCCAGTGTTATATGTTTCTCGTACATATCCAGAATCTTCTGATCGGCACATTCCACTCCGAGCTGAATTACGGCAAGTCCTGCAAGCTTCATGGCATAAATCATCCTGGGGTATTTTGAAAGAACATCCACTCTTCCTTCTGAAAACCATACAAAATTCCTTCCCTCTTCCGACATATTTCTGAGACCTTTACATATTTTCATAGTCCTCTGAGGATGAACGCTGAAGGTATCGTCAAGGAACAATATATAACCAATTTCCCCTCTTTTGATGAGACTGTCCACTTCACCGAGCACATCTTCGGCACTCCTCATTCTGTAGACACTTCCGTGAAAACCTTCATAACAGAATGCACATTTAAAAGGACACCCCCTGCCTGTTATTATTCTGGGATAAAATATATCGGTGCTTCTCACAGGTTCTTCCAGTAAATCTCTGTCAGGAAAAGGTAAAGAGTCTAAATCTGATACAAAAGGGGCATCGTCATTACGGCGGATTTCATTATTTTCTCTATAAGTTATTCCTTTTATGTTTTTTAATTCTCCGGAACCATCATAGAAAAATTTCGTAAGACCGAGAAGGGTATATTCACCTTCTCCTCTTACTATAATATCAACAGACTTATATGTTTCCAGTATTTCCTTATCCAGAACAGAAGCATGAGGGCCACCCATAAGAATAATTAATTCCGGGAAAAGGTCTTTCAATATGTCAGCACATCTGACACATCTGTTTATATTATCTGTAATGGTATAAAAACCGACTATAGCAATATGGTTATTCCTTATCTTTTCAATTATTTCGTCCAGATAAGGGAAATCAGTGCATAAAATATTTACTTTATAACCGTTATTTTTCAGCACTGTACCGAGATAAAGAATACCTAGCTGAACATTCCTTGTTGCCTTATGTAAATCCACTCCGTAGCTGTAACCGAAATAAGCAAGCATCACAGAATGAAAGTGTTTATCTAAATGTTTCATAAATCTTTCTATTTAGTTTTTATTATAAATTAAGTATTTCGTGACGCGTAACGCGTGACGCGAAGATTAACTGTGAGTTATTGCAAACTTCACCGGTAGACAGGCTAATACCCGGGTAAATGAATGGTGAAAAATAAATAGAGACAATCACTATTCACCACTCACTACTCACTTATAATAAATTTTTCCAAATACTCTGTTTATTTACATCAATACATGGCATTTTCCTTACCAGTCACGCGTTACCCGTTACGCGTCACGTTTCAAATAACCGCATAAACCATGCCATTATCAGTAACAGTGAAAACACAGCCTTCTCCCACGGCAGGTGAAGCATTAATTATTGAATCTGTTTCATAAACCCACTTCTGGAGACCGCACCCTGTATCTATGGCATAGAGCTTTCCGTCACCGCTGCCTGCATACATAAAATTCCCTGACACTGCAGGTTCTGTAATGCTTCCCCACGAAAAAAATGCCCACTGACGGGCAGCATTACCGGCTTCCAGAGAATAAAGAACTCCTACTGTTTTATCCAGTTCTTTCATATACACTCTCGTAGGAATGAAAATAGAATTAGCCGCAATGACCGGGGTTTCCGAGAGAGGATCACCTTCTACTTCTGCAATCCATCTTTTAGCACCGTTGATAATATCCAGACAATATATATAACCGGCACTCACATAAATTGCTCCGTTATAAATTGCTGGAGATGAACAGACGGGTTTTTCCAGTGTATAGGCCCATCTTTTCTGTCCTCTCTCTATATCTATTACATAAAATATATTATCAGAACCGATAAATAACATGCCTCCATATATTACAGGAGACGAAACACAGACACCTCCCGTATGGAAAGACCATTTTTTCTCTCTTCCGGCCATATTGATAGCATAAACGGTTCCGTCCACAGTACCTGTATATAACATATCTCCCAGTATTGCAGGAGAAGAATTTATTATGCTCCCTGTTTCATATTTCCATTTAACGTCTCCTCTACCGGCAGAAAGGGCATAAATAGTGCCGTTTTTACCGGTAAAATAAACTGTATCATCTATTACAAGAGGAGGAAATTTTTTAACTCCATTATTACCTTCATCTGAATCTTTATATTTCCATAATAAATTTCCCTTATCACCTGTCAGTGCATAGAGGGTTCCCTCTTCTGTAACAGTATAAAGCGTATTATTTATAATAACAGGGGAGGCATTTATCTTCTCCCCTGTATCATAGGACCATAACAAAGAGCCTTTCAGAGCCGGGCTGCCACAGACACAGGATGTGTGGCAGTTATTTCCTTTATAACAGGACCACATATATCTCTATAACCTCTTCAATCCATTATCTATTCTTACGAGTCCCCGGCCGACCTCCCAGGAATGTCTTTTTATATCTTCTGCCGTATCATAGATAAGATTTTCTGCTTCTACATTATCCATTCTTCTTTCACCGAGAATTGCAGTAAATACGCCGCTTACATGGGGGCAGGCCATGGATGTTCCGCTGTAGGAGGCAAATTTCCCTCCCGGAATTGAAGAATAAACACCTACTCCCGGTGCCGCTATATCAACCCCGGGATCGCGGTTGGTAAAACTGGCAGGTTTTTTATTTCTGTCTACTGCACCTACAGATACAACCTCTCTGTAAAAAGCAGGAAATCCCGGGCCTATCATTTCATTGCCCGATGCGGCTACAAGTATGAGACCTCTTTCATGAGCGGCAATAAGAGCTTCATGCATGGCAGAAGCAGGGAAACGGCTTCCAAGGCTCATGCTTAAAACCTGAAGACCATTACTTACTGCCCAGTCTATGGCTGCTACGATACCGGACGTACGCCCCCCCCTGTGGCACTTAAAACCTTCAGTGCATAAAGCTCAGCCCTTGTGGCCACCCCGGACAGGCTGGCTTCTCCAGAGGCTGCTGCAATGCCTGCACAGTGAGTGCCATGACCGTTATCATCAAATGGATCTTTACTGTCATCTACAAAGTTATACCCACCTTTTACATTCTCCTTCAGACAGGGATGATTATAGTCTATTCCCGTATCTATTATACCGAGCTTTACGCCACGTCCTGTGGCATTCAGGTTCCATGCATAGGGAGCACCTATAAGACGCATATTCCAGTCTGTGTCCTGAGATGGCCCCTGTCCTTCCACATGTTCCGGAGGAACTATGAGGGAAACAGGATAATCCAGTTCTATAAAACGTACTGAACTCAGGCTTTTTATAGCATCAAGCAAATCTGTCTTTGTATGCATAAGGACGGAATCAGTAGTTTTAAATTTATAAAGGATATCTCCGTATTTTTCAACTTCCGTATCGAGTATTTCTTTGAAGCCAACAAAAATTTTCACATAATCTTTTTTTAACTCTTCACGGAAATAATCGTGGAGAAATTTTTGATAGGAAGCATTTTCTCTCTGTTCTTCAGGTATAACCTTATTTATTTCGTTAATAAAAAATTCACCTGCAGTACTCATAAAATTCCCTCCTTTAAAACGTAACGCGTGACGCGTGGATTCACTACTCACTACCAGCTACCCACTATTATATTATAAATTATTTCTATAGAAAAGTCTAAGATTTTATATTGGAAATATTCTGATTACGTAGTATAATTATTACTGACCTGAGTATAAGCACGTAGAGAACAGTTGCAGGAGGTAATTCTTTGATTAAGCCAAAAATAATAATCGTAGACGACGAACTGGATATACTGGAGATTTTCACGCATTTATTCAGCAGAGAATTTACAGTGTTTACTGCAAAAAACGGTATGGAAGCACTTGAAATAGTCAAAAAAGAAATGCCTCATCTGGTCATTACTGATATAAAGATGCCTGAAATGAACGGCGTAGAACTATTGAGCAGGATAAAAGAAGTTTCTCCTCTGACAGAAGTAATTATGATGACAGGCTATGCTTCCATAGAGACCTCTGTAGATGCACTCCGTTTTGGCGCTTTTGATTATCTCATCAAACCTTTTGAAAGTATAGAACAGATAAAAAATGTCATAGCAAAAGCTATTAAAAAAATAAAAGCAACATCAGAAGTAAAAAACAAACAGGAAGAACTCAAAAAAAGAGCTTTCGAACTGGCTTCTTTATATGATATAAGTAAAGCAGTATCCAATTTTGTAAGTTATGAAGAATTATTCAGCCTCATAGTAAATACTTTATATAATATAATAAAATATGCTGCAGCAGGAGCATTTTTCTTTGACGAAGGGGAAAAAATTGTCGTAAAAATCCGGGAGAAATTACGTGAAAGCTATACTGACGATCTTAAAGCAAAAGTAATAGAATCTTATTCCTGGGAAAAAGATAAAAATATTTCCTTTATAGTTGAAACAAAAATAGATACTTCTGCTGAAGAATCAGATAAAAGTCAGGTAGAAACCTTTATATCAGAGCCGGTTATAGTGGCAAATAAAATTATAGCAGTCCTTTTTATTACAGACGGTACAAAAAATGCTTTCACAGAAGAAGAGAAGAAATTATTTCATTCCATAGCAAATCATACTGCAGTGGAACTGAATAAAATGAGTTCCATCTTCTCTACCGATCAAAAGAAGATACAGACAGTTCTGGATTCTTTAAGCAATGGCGTTCTTATGATTAATAACAATTATGAACTTGTAATGCTTAACCCTTCAGCGAAGGAAATACTTGCTTCCATGGGTATAACACTGCCGAAAGAGTGGGGAAAAAATAAATGTGACTGTATCCTCTGTGACTCTATAGAAAAAATTTACCTTGATAAAACAAAACCTGTTTCTGCAACAGTGGAGAAGGACGGATATTTTTCCATATATGCCAATGCCATTACGGAACAGGACGGAAATTTTTCAGGCATAATAATAGTATTAAAAGATTTAACAAAAGAAAAACAGCTTGAATACCAGTTAATTCAGGTAGAAAAACTCTCGTCAGTGGGGCAGCTTATATCGGGAGTAGCCCATGAATTAAATAATCCTCTTACAGGGGTTCTCGGTTATGCAGAACTTCTTATAAAAAGTAATATAGACACTTCTATAAAGCACGATCTGGAAAAGATATCCACTCAGGCAGAAAGATGCAGAAAAATAATTCAAAACCTGTTAAGTTTTGTAAGAAAACACAAAGTAGAAATGACACAGGTTGACATAAACCATATTATCTTAAATTCCCTGGCTTTAAGAGAATACGAGCTTGGAGTCCATAATATCGTTATTAAAAAAAATCTTACGGAAAAACTCCCGTCTATTATGGGTGATTCTCATCAGATACAGCAGGTCATATTAAATCTGCTTATCAATGCAGAACAGGCAATTATAAAGTCCGGTAAAGGCAATAATATAACAGTAGACACATGCACCAGAGGTAATATGGTGGAAATAAGATTCAGAGATAACGGCCCCGGTATAAGCAAAGAAAACCAGTTAAAAATCTTCGAGCCTTTTTTCACCACGAAAGAAAAAGGAGAAGGAACCGGCCTGGGGCTCAGTATTTCCAGGGGTATAATACAGGAACATGGCGGCTCTATAGATGTTGTAAGTAAAGAAGGAGAAGGCACATGTTTCACCATAGAATTACCGGCATGTAAAGATTATACTGAAACTAAAGAAGAAATAATAACACCGGTGGAAATTACACGGGAAGAGCAGAAACACAAAAAAATTATGGTAGTAGACGACGAACCGATAATACTGGATATGGTAACAAATGTCCTTGAAGATATGGAACATATTATAACAACATCCGACAGTGGTGAAGAAGCTCTGAAAAAAATAGCAGAACATCAGGATTTCGATTTAATTATTCTGGATATGAAAATGCCGGGACTGGGAGGCAAAGAATTATACTTTATAATAAAAGAAAAATTCCCCCATTTGACTGACAAAATTGTTTTCTCTACAGGTGATATTATAAATCCTTATACGAGATCCTTTTTAGAGGAAATAGGCAACAGATACCTTGAAAAACCGTTTTTACTATCGAGATTCCAGCAGGTTATACAGGAAGTTTTGTATAGAGCATCAGGTAACTGATAAAATTATACATACCAGCCAGAATATCACATTAAATAAGTTAAAAATTTATGCACTTTCCTTTGACGGTTCAGAAGGAGTATCAGATAAAAATTTTCCCAGCTTTTTTGTTTCTTCATAATCAAACAGGGCTCTCACTACAGTATAAACCTCTGTTAAAATAACCAGAAATATGAGATTATATAATTCTTCGCTGTTTCTGGCGGAAATACCAAGTATTACTGCTACAGGAGGAGTAAGAATGGCAGTAAGTGTATAATAAAAACAGGATTTTTTAAAGATTTTATATTTATCTTCAATTGATTTTTCTTTAATTTCTTTCATGGTTCAGACTCCTTTATTATTGACCTGAGCATAAACATATAATAAAGGTTTTCCTCCCGCCACGCGTTACGCGTCACGAGAGCAGTTATGTATTATTTATGCTCACCACGGTATTTTGACATATATTCTCTGCCTTTATGCAAAGTCCTGTATTTACAGGCAAATCCATTATAGTTTTATTCCCATATGCTTACATTCTCCAAGAATACGAACAATCATAGCATGTCTTATATTTCTTCTCTCTCTTATTTTAACCAGGTAACGAAGAGTTAGAAGGACTTCAGAAGCTTCCATTTCATAATATACAAAAGGTGTAAGTTTTGGCATTTTATAAGCAAATTCTTCACCCAGTCTTTTCATTTCTTTTTCTGCATCTTCCTGGGTATGGCCTACAATTTCCTCACATACACTGTAGAGAATTTTCTCAATTGCCTGATGTTCTGCCGTAACACCTACCCTGACTATCAGTTCGTCCCACACATAATCACATTTTTTCGTATAATTCTTTATAACTGTTGTAAGAAGCAGAGAATTCGGGACATGTATTATTCTCCCGGAACTCTGGTGACCGGCGATTATACCTCCTATCTCTGCAATGGCTGTACTCATTATTCCAATATCTATAACATCTCCGGTTATATTACCTATTTCAATACGATTACCTATTTGAAATTCCTGACTCATTGCAAGTAATATCCTTCCTGAAATACACATAATCAATTCTTTAAATCCCAGTACAAATCCCATGCCAAAAGCAGAGATTATTAATATAGTATTTCTTATCGGATCGAACCATATCAGAAATAATAAGGTCAGTGCTATACCTATAGAGATATAAAGCGAAAATTTCCTGTAATATTGCTTCTCTACAATATCACGAATATGATGGGATATTATATAGCGAATAAAATTATAGAGTCCTGTAATTACAATAACTGCTATAATAGATAAAATTATATTTGCAGACATATCTTTTGCGGAAAAGTGAAATAAATCTTTAAATATAAAATTCATTATACTATCGTTACTCCCCTGCTATATATGCCGGGCCGTCTGAAAACTGGCTGTCATAACAGTTTAGGACGGTCGGAATTTCTCTATTATAGTTAGTTTCATAACTATCCATAAATAATGACCTCGTAATGCGTAAAGCGTAATGCGTGATGCGCATGGATTAAACCCGTGACGCGTCACGCGTTACGCGTTATGACGACTTAAATTCTAATAAGTTATGAATACACTATATTTATTAATAAACCTATTTTAATCAAAATTATCTCTAAAGTAAAGCTTCTGTCAATAACTCGAAATTTATACTGCCCTATATTATAATCGCAATTTTTTATATATTTTTACAAGGTATTAAGGTGGGGAAAAAGAATATTCATAGTTACTGCAGTGAGCATAAATAATAAATATTTGCTCTCGTGACGCATAACGCGTGATGGGAGGAAGACTTTTATTACATGCTTATGTTCAGGGTCAGTAATTTTATAAAAAATTACACATTATCTGATAATCATCACGCTTTCGAGGTGCTGCTTTTGCTGGAAAATCTTTCTAAAGGAACAAAAAAACACAGAAGATTGAATGAAGACAGTCCGGAGGAACATTCGTCTATACAGATCGATTCGGGAACAAACCTGGATTTAAAAATAAATCAATTAAAACATGCTATCAAAAAAGATCCGTATAATGCAGATGCTTATTATGATCTCGGAGAAATAGCAAGGGCCAGAAAAGAACATAACACAGCTTTAAATTATTATAAAACTGTTATAAATATAGACAATTCCTATGGCCTAGCCCATGCCAGGCTCGGTGAATGTTACTCTAACATGGGCGATCTGGATAATGCTATAACCCATTATCATAAAGTATTAAGTCTATATCCTGACGATGAAATTACCCATTATGAACTGGGTAAAATATTCTGGGAAAAAGAAGAATATGAAATGGCTCTGTCACATTTTGAATATTCGTCAGGTAATGTTGAAGCAAAACCTGAAATACATTTTTACATGGCTTCCTGCTATAATGCACTGGAAAATTTTTCTTTTGCCATACAGAGATATGAAAAAGCTCTCGGGATAAACCCATTTTATACAGCTGCCCACCTTGGCCTGGCAGAGGTTTATCTCCATCTGGATAAACTGGACAAGGCAGAATATCATACGCAAAAAGCACAGGAACTGGATGATACATCACCTGAGCCGCTGATAAATCTGGGTCTTATTGCTATAAAGAAAGAACAGTTTGACAGAGCCATAGACTATTTCAATAAAGCACTGGAGATTAATGATGATCCTTTTGTATATTTTGAACTTTCCAGTATATACCTTACAAAAGGTGACAGAAAAAAAGCCATAAAAAATCTGCAAAAAACCATTGAAATAGATAATAACTATCTGGATGCCTACTATTCTCTCGCTCAAATATATGAAGAGTCAGGAGAGATAGATAAATCTATAGAATATTACAGTGTATGCGAACAGATGGCACCGGATTTTGTTGATGTGTATGTAAATCTTGGCATGATTTACAAAAAAAACGGTGACTTCCCGAAGTCTCTGGAATACTTCGAAAAAGCCTTTTCCCTGGATGAAAATCTCTTTCTTGTAAATCTGAATCTGGGACTCATTTATGAAAAATATAAAAAACTGGATAGAGCTCTTAATTATCTGCAGAGAGCCCTGACTATAGAACCTTCGAGACAGGGACTATACAATGTCATAGCAGGTATTTATAAGAAATCAGGTGATATAAACAGTGCTATTATAGCCTGTGAAAAATGTCTTGCCATAGGCCCTGATAAAGAAGCTTTAATGAATCTGGCCACCATTTATCATCAAAATAATAATATGAATATGTCGATAAAATATTATCAGAAATTACTGGAGATTAATCCTGAAGATTTAGATATTCATATCAGGATTGGCAATATATATTTCGAACAGGGTGATCTTGATTCCGCTTCATCTCATTATCATGTGGCTTTACAGATAGAACCGGAAAATGTGGAAGTAAATATTAATCTTGGCAGATTTTATCAATTCAAAGAACAGTGGAATATGGCAATCAGCCATTACCATGAAGCATTGAAAATAGAACCTGATAATAAAAAGGCTCTCATAGGACTCGGAGAATCTTATAAAGGAAAAACAAAATATGATAAAGGCTATCTCGGCCCAACCATAGAAACCTTTAAAAAAGTACTCTCACTGGATAAAAACAACGTGGGAGCTCTCCAGAATCTGGCAGAATTATCCAAGGAAGAAGGAAATTTTCAGAGGGCTATCAAAATTTATAAAAATATTCTGGAACTGGACAGAAAGAATATATCGGCCCATATAAATATGGCAATGATTTATGATTTACAGGGATATACGGAAGAAGCCTTTGAAGAAAGACTGTCAGCTCTGGAACTGGATCCATATAACACAAAAATCCTTTTATCTCTTGCCAGTTACTCTCTTGAGCAGGAAGATTTTGACAGTGCTCTCAAATATGCAAGAAGAATTCTCGATACCAGTGCTTCTAACCTGGAAGCCAATTATATAATGGCTGTAGTATATGTAGGGAAAGATAAACTTCCTGAAGCAAAAAAATATCTTGAAAAAATACTATATAATGACAGAGGAAATATCATGGCCAATTATAATCTGGGGCGACTTTATGAACAGCAACAGGATTATAAAAAAGCCATTGACCACTATAACAGGGTATTACACATTGATAAATCCTATACCCCTGCCATGGGCAGACTTGCTTTCTCTTACATTCAGAACAACGAAATAGAAAAAGCCCTGGAACTTTATGAAGAACTTGTGCGCCGGGATCCAAAAAATATTGATAGGAATCTGAAACTTGCCGATCTATACAGTGAAACAGGGAACAAAAAAGCTTCGGTAGAATATTATAAAAAAGCACTGGAACTCAGAGGAGACAAAAAGGAAATCTTACTTAAACTCGGTCATATCTATATGGAACTGGAAGATTTTTCCGCCGGAATAAATATTTATAAAGAAATTCTTGATAATGGTTATGGAGATTTATCTTCTTTAAAAAATCTCGCTCTATGCTACAGAAAAACAGGGAATAGCAATGGAGCCCTGGAAACCTATGAAGAATGTTTGAAATTACAGGAAGGAGATCATGAGTGCCTGTGCGGCATTGCTCTCATATATGAAGAAAACGATAATATAGAAGAAGCAGTTAAATACTATAATATCATACTTGAGACTGACAGTGATTACAGTAAAGCTGTTTATGGCATGGGGAAAATACTGTTAAAAACAGGGAATATTGACCAGGGGCTTGCTTACCTGGAAAGATCAATTTCACTTGACAGGAAATTCTATGAAGCTTTTTATGAACTCGGTAATTTTTACTGTAAAGAAGGCAATATAGATAAAAGTCTAGAGTATTATTCTACGGCACTGGAATTAAAGCCTGATAATACGGGAATAAATAAAGCCACAGGAAATATATATCTTGCAAAAGAGGATTACCAGAAAGCTTTATTTCATTATGAAAAGGTTCTGGCAATAAATCCCGAAGACAGAGAAGCCAATATGGTTGCAGGAGAACTTTATTATAAAACCGGGGACTATGAAAAAAGTATAACCTCTTATGAAAAGGTATATGATCCACATGATATGAATGTAAATTTTATCCTGGCAGATATATATTACAGACAGAAACAATACACCATGTCATTAAAATATTACAATATATGCCTCAGAATCGATAAAAATGTAGGAATAATTCAGAACTCCACAGGATTACTTTATTATGAACAAAAACTCTATGATCTGGCTTTAAGACATATGGAAAACGCCATTGAACTGGAGCCAGACAACCTCTGGCTTTATAACGAAATAGCTATAGTAGAAAAGGCAGAAGGAAGAATGGAACGGGCAGTAAGTTATTTTGAAAAATCTCTCATGAGTGAAGACATGAAAATCAAAGGCTTTGCCTGTTATAATCTATGCCTGATTTATTATGAACTGGATGCAATGGAAAAAGCAAAAGAATATAATGAAAAATTTCTGGAATTAGAGCCTGAGAATATATGTGGAAATTACCAGCAGGGACTCATACTGACCGGCCTTAAAGATCTGGAAGGTGCAATAAAACATTTTGACCTGGCACTTTCAGGCAAAACAGAAGATGAAGCATTTCACAGTTCAAATGCTCCTTTCGAACAATTTATAAAATCCATATTTAAAGTGCCTGCAAGAGAAGAAGTTTTATATCAGGCAGCTATTGCATGTATGAATAAAGGTAAAAAATCAAAAGCATCACGATATTTTAATGAATATATCAGCATTGCTCCCTCCGGCCCGGAAGCGGAAGAAGTAAGAAAATATATTAAGAAACTCGGAATCCACCATAAAATTCTTTAGAGAAAAGGATTTTTTTATATTCCTATAGAATTAATAAATATAATGTATTGCAATTTATTATAATTTATTGCAATTCGTTTTATATTATTATTTTTTATAAAAAAGGAGGAAGTTGATTGAAAAGGTATTTATTCTCAGTTTTACTCTTACTTGTTATATCTTCGATTTTATTCACCGGATGCGGAGCCCTTGTAGCACTTATCTCTTCAGTATTCGGCTCCCAGGGAGGGTTTGTATTTATTCCTTTCTTAGGAGATGAAAAAATAAACAGTTCCGGAACAGGAAAAATTCCCGGTATGATAATGTTATATACCAATAACCCTCCGGCAAATTATAAAGCTCTGGCAGGTGCTACTGTAACTATAGCAGGTATATCAGTTACCACAAATTCTGATGGCAGCTTCACTATCAGCGGTATTCCAGTAGGAATTAACAGATTAACAGTAGAACACCAGTCTTATGTTTCCATAGCCCAGGACGTACCCGTGTCAGACCCGAATTCTTACAATGGATTTACCGATTTTAACATTACACCTTCCAATCATTTATTGCCCATTGGTATAGGAGGAATATTTCAGTTTTCCTCCTATGCAACAGGTTCCAATAATACTATTGTCAGGCCTGACACAACATGGTCTGTCACAGGTGATATAGGAACTATAGGAACCAATACAGGCATATTTACCGCCACGAAAGCAGGTACAGGTTATGTCAATGCAGTAAGCGGAAATAGTTCCGCCAGGGTTCCTGTAACAGTAGTGGCAGGAACAGGTACACTTTACGGCCATGTAACTTACAACAATCAGGGAGATCCTAATGCAACTGTTCATGTAGAAGGTTTCGGCGCATATGTTAAAACAGATCCGAACGGTTACTATAATCTACCAGGAGTTCCTTCAACAAATATAAAGGTAATAGGTGAAAGCCAGAACGGAGCAACAGTATTGAATGGCTCTACTACAGTAGATCTCGGCACAGGAGAAACAAAAGAGGCCAATATAGTACTCTTAGGTACAGGTATCCCCACACCTTCCGGTGGAACTCCGACATCATTTCCGACCCAGGGAAGTCCAACAGCAACAATTGCCCCGACATCTACACCAACATCAGGGCCATTGACTCCCGTAATAAATTCCGTCAGTCCCAAACCAGGCATCGCAGGAACCAGTGCCAGTATCAGTTTATCCAATATGGACCCCAATGCGACTACTGCCAATACTACAGTTACGGTTGGCGGAACGAGTGCTACTATAAGTTCTATTAATATAAGTACTTCAACTATAATTATTACGATACCAAATGTAACAGGTGAATCACCTGTCATTGTAACGATAAATGGAGTAGCAAGCGCGTCCTATTCATATTATGTAAATCCAAATCCGACTGCACCGACTATAACAAATGTACAGACCCATACATCCACATCGGAAATCTTTATTGAGGGAACAAACTTCGGTACAAATCAAGGAACAGTCAAATTCAATGGGACATTGGTACCGGTGAATTCATGGTTTTCCACAGAGGCATGGACAGAATATCCCGGTCCGGCAGGAACGTATCAGGTAATTGTTATAACATCTGGTGGCGTTGAAAGTGCCCCCTTCACTTTTACCCATACACCTTAATGGATATTCCAATAAAGCCCTTCCTTTCCGGGAGGGCTTTATTATTTTAACGGTTATGAAGGGAAATACACGTATTGTAAGAATATGTAGAGATCTTATACTATTTAGCTTTAGACATAGTAGTCTGCCTGCCTGGTGTTCCGGAGAAAAAAATATCACGGCAGCACAGGTATATTTTATTGAATTATAATGTAAAGTAGCATGATACAAGCTGTAACTGTTATAAACGTTCCAGTTTAGATTTTTTTCGGAGGAGCATCAGGCAGACAGACAGTATTTACCTATTATTCAAATTGTTCAGTTTAATTAAAGCAATTTGGTATTAATAATTATAGTGTGCCATGGAAAAACCTTCCGTTTTGAAAAAGGTTAAGGGTTTTACTGCGGTGAGTATAGATAATACATATAAGCTTCTCGTAAGGCGTGACGGGAGGAAAATTTTTATTACATGCCTATGCACAGGTCAGTAGGTGACAGGTGTTTGGAGAAAATTTAAAACCCATACTCCATAACCTGAGACCTGATTATATAAAAAACTGGAACATGTTAACCTGGTAGACTAAATCATCTATATGACTAAAATTTCTGACTGGAAGCTGTCATGAAGGATTATTCACTGTTCTGGAAAAAAGAAATTACAGATATATGTAAAACCCTTTCAGAAGAAGGGTATAAATCTTATTTTTACGGTTCTACTGCAAGAAATCTCAGGCTTAAAATACCGGAACAATTCTATTATATTCTTACAACAGCAAATCTCATAGAGCTGAGCCGGTTATTTGAATCCATAGAATTTCCCGGCAAATCCGATTATGACGGAGAGATACACTGTGAAGAATGTTTCATAAGATTTAAAATACTTAATGTACCCTATCGAGTGGATTTTGACATACTCAGACAGGAAAGTTTAAAAGAACTTTTTACACTGAATACACTCTTTTTTGATATAGAAAAAGAGATTTATCTGGATCCTCTGGACTGTTACTATGATTTTCGGGAGAAAAAAATCAGATTAACACCTGATTTCGAAAAAATATACAGTGATAAACCTTATAAAATATTTGACATTCTTTATCTTATGTCAGAATATGATTTTAACCTGGAAGAACATATGAAATGTAAAATAGAGAAAATACCTTTTAAATTCAGGAATGAATACAGCGATGAAATTATTACAGGATTTAATAATGTTATTGTGACTAAAAATCCTTATATTTCCATAAGCTTCATGGATAAATTAAATATCCTTCAGGAAATATTTCCCATTCTCACTGATACAAAATCAGTACCTCAGAACAAGGATTTTCACCCAGAAGGCAATGTATATGAACATACGATTGAATGTTTTAAATATCTCAGGAAACCTTCACTTCCTCTGGCTCTGTCATTACTGCTTCATGATACGGGGAAACCGGAAACATTAACGAGAGACGGCAAAAACCTGAGATTTCCCGGCCACTCCAGGGCAGGTGCTGCAATAGCCAGAAAGATATTGAGAAAATTTGGTTACGGCCAGGATATTACAGGTAAAGTGGCCTTTCTCATTGAATACCATTTACTTGCCCATGAATTCAGGCATATGAATGATCGTCAAAAAATAGAGATTATTAATAATAACATGTTCACAGATCTTCTGAAATTATACAAAGCAGATGTGTCAAGCTGCTACGGAGACCTTGTTGATTATAAAAAAATTGTATCCCTTTATAAAAAATATAAAAAGTGAACGGTGAATAGAAAAATTCTATTCACTATTCACCATTTATTCTTCGAGAGCTTTTGAAACTACCGTAAGATAACAGTGTTCTCCTTTGGATTTGCCAGAAGTGATATATTCCCTTATAAGGAGGCCAAAAGAATGGAGTCTTCTGAGATTACGGTAAACTACATTCTTCGGAAGATTGAGTTTTCTGGCAATTTTATCGGGAGTCAGAAATTTGTTACCTTCTTTTTCTTCTTTTCTTACAAGATTAAATACCTGTACCAAAGTAGGATTGGAATAAAAAATCTGTCCGAGAACCTTATATTCCAGATCAGGCTCAGATATAGCATTACCTGCCAGTAAAATCGGAATACCAAGATTATCTATTACGGAATTAATGGTATTTAACATATCTTTTCTGTAATATATATCATAGGGTAAATCATAAATAACCATAAATTTATTATGATATTTTCCACCGGCTGCCATCTCATAAGTCAACCTTCTTATAACATTCTGAAGGCATGAATAAGTGATAATATCAACATCTACAAGTCTTAATCGCAAAACCTGGTTGATCTCAAGATGATCAAGGGCATGAAATATATAATTTACCAGGTTTTCAGCATCATCTTCTCCAATGGCTATCCTTAAACTTTTTGGAGGGAAATAAACATTAATTGGTTTCATAAAAAGTTCCTTTCAGTAATAAAATAAACACTCTAATTACCGCTACAGGTAAATTAGTAACCATTTATCAGCTTCTGCCTGACAGGCTCTTACGAAGAAAAATAATTTGCCTTATTTAATTTGTTTTGCAGACAATAAATTAACCACTGGTTAATTTCTAATACTATAGAAAAAAC
>JAKPQU010000312.1 GCA_029555925.1 Bacillota bacterium | reverse complement strand
CTCAACATCAGGTTCTGAAATACTTATTTTATGCAATAAATTAAATATAATACCAATTCTTTTATTATTTCTGGAAATCTTTCCCAGAGATGTTATAGCATCGGTTCTATCATAAAAGGAACCACCTTCTTTTAAAATGCGGATAAAATCACTTATCTGCTCATCAGAATATTCTTCCTCTATGTCAGGATTACCATCATTGACCTGTGTAACAAGACGTTTACCACAATAATTACAGAAAAGGGTTGAATCCTGAGCAAGTATATAAGTATTAACAGCCTTGCAAAAAGGACATACAACATCCATTTCAGGCCTTGGTTTTATCATATGGGTGTTACCCATTCTGTCAATTACCACTTTTAAATACATTTCAATCCCTCCTTCAATAAATTTTTCCATATTTATGGTACAATAATTTAAAAAACTTAAAAAGCTTCTCAGGTTGTAGATTCTTTAAAAAATAATTATAACAATAGGACTAAAGATGTAAGCCTGAAGTCGTATTTTTACATGAGGAGATCTCCATATCTTTTCTGAGGTTGAAGTGGGATTGTATGAAGGGAGTAAAAGAGATTCTTTATAGCTTCTTCATCTGCAATAGCCGGATTAGTTACATAATGGATATTATCCTTAACAAGCTGTGTAGATAAACGAATACAGTATTCACTGTGAAGGAATGTTTCCAGATTCTTTCTGTACATACCTTCAAAAGAATAAACTCCCAGATAATTAAACCATTCCTGAAGTGTTTCAGACAGTTTTTCTCCCCTGTAAATAAATAAATTATTTACATCTTCATATTTCTCTCTGCAAAAAGGTTCATTATATTCTATAACAAATGGTAAAATAAGTGACAATATAAGTCCGTAAGGGATATTATGTATCTGAAGTGCCATACATGCAGTAAGTCCCAGTCCTGCATTCGTGGATAACCCCGCAAGAACAGAGGCAAGGGATAACATTGTCCTTCCTTCCATATGACTTTTATCTTTTAATACTTTCGGAAGGTTGGTAAGTATAAGTTCAATTGCTCGAAAAGCAAGTTTATCCGTCTCAGGAGTGGCCTTTTTAGAGACAAGTGCTTCAACGGAATGGGCGAAGGCTGTCATAGCTGCATAAAGTGTCTGATAATGCATGGAAGTAATTGACGGCCAGGGATCTACAATTGATATATAGGGAGGAACAAGACCATTTATAACCCTGCATCCCTGTTTATCAGTCATAAATATATAAGGAGTAACTTCACTGCCTGTTCCTGCCATAGTTGGAATAAGAATTAATGGATAACATGGAAGACCTTCTGAAATTCGCGGGAAAGCCGGAATAAAGCCCGGGTGATATGCCCAGCCGGATATAGCCTTGGCAAGGTCCATTATGCTTCCTCCTCCAACACCTATAACTATTCGCTGCCTGTTTTTTCTGTATGCGGCAAAAACCTCTGCAAGATCCATAAGGCCCGGGTTCTGACATTCACAGGGGAATATCTCTGAAGGGCCGATATGTTTAATAAATTTAGAATAAAATTCCGTTTCTATAAGAGGTCTAGCAATCAATAAGAAAACCTGTTCCCCTATATAGAGATATTGCTGTAAATCCCTGATAACTGTATCTATATAATTTCTTATTTCAAGGGATTTCTCCCATCCGAATACAATTCTGGTCTTACTTTGTTCTACATATGATTTTATATCATTCTCCAATAAAATATCTAACAAGCTTATTTCCTCCTTAAAATCGTGACGCGTAACGCGTAACGCGTGACGGGTGGTTTACCGGTACCGGGCGACCACAGGTGGGGGCGCCCCTACGACTCACTTTTCCCTATTTTACAATACTATAGAAATAATTACTATGAAAAAATAGAAAATTTTTACTTTTCAAAGGACATGATTACTATATATAGAATATCACAGGTATTTAGAACATTTATCGGTGTGAGTATAGGTCATAATATATGCTTCCGTCTTATATTCAGGTGAGAGAACACAGAGAGAACCGGCAGAGGAAAAAAGCAGGAGGAGCTTTATGGTAAAGTACTGTTCCGGATGTGGTGAAAAGCATAATATTGACGCAAAATTCTGTGGTAATTGCGGTTGTTCCCTGGAAGAAACTACAACTACCGGTTCCCTTACACCGGGAACCGTTATTGATAACAGATATGAAATAAAGAAGCTCATAAAATCAGGTGGTATGGGAGCAATTTATCAGGCTATCGATAAGAGATTCAGCAATAAATGTGCTGTAAAAGAAATGATAATTAACGAATCTTCCCATGATGCCAATTACCTGGCTTTCAGATTCCAGGAAGAAGCCAAAATGCTTCGAACACTTCATCATCCCAATCTTCCGCGAGTAATAGATTACTTTATAGAAAAAGGTACCTATTATCTTGTCATGGATTTTGTAGAAGGGCAGGATCTGGATGAAATTCTTCGTAAATACGGTAAGCCAGGATTACCTGAAGATAAAGTAGTTAAATGGGCCATAGATTTACTTGATGTCCTTTCTTATCTGCACAGAAATAATCCTCCTATTATTTACAGAGATTTGAAGCCTGCCAATATAATGATCCAGAAAACTAATAACCAGGTAATGCTGGTAGATTTCGGTATAGCCAGAAGTATAATGCCAGAACATATAAACACTATGACATCAATCGGAACGCCACATTACTCCTCTCCGGAACAATTTGACGGTAAAGTAGTGCCTCAAAGCGATCTCTTTTCACTGGGAGCGACAATTCATCATTTGCTTACAGGCAAAGTGCCTACCCCCTGTATGTTTAAACCTGTAAGGCAACTTAATCCTGACGTATCGGTAGAGCTTGAAATAATACTGGAAAAAGCTCTTGCTCTTGAAGTAGAAGACAGATATGAAACAGCTATAGAAATGAAAAATGCTCTTGTAGAGTATTTAAGTCAGACCAGGCAACTGCAGTACCTGACATTTTCTACGTTAAAGAAAGAAGAAAAAACAGTTTCAGATCTTTCTACCAGAAAGGAAGAAGCGATTATAAAAAAACAGGAAGACATTGACCTTACAAGGAAAAAAGAAAAAATAGCTTCAGACCTTTCTACCAGAAAGGAAGAAAGTGCCATTACAAAGAAAAAAGAAAAAACAGGAGGTTTAACAACAGAGTTATTTCAAAAAATACAGGCTCTTCCTGATATGATTCAGACACTCATAAGGAGAGAAATAAGAAATGTTAAAACCACTCAGGAGTTGTCTGAAGACGTGGAAATGCCTGAAATTGAAATTAATGAGACTGAACTTCCTGAATTTATAAAGAATGAAAAAGATGAAGCACACATGGTTCTTATACCTGCCGGAGATTACTGGATTGGAAATGATGATAATAATCCAAATGCTGTAGAAATAGAAAAACCGAAACACATGGTAAATTTAAAAGCTTACTATATGGATAAATATCTCATAACTAACAGACAGTACTGCAAATTCCTGAACAGAAAAAGAATGGAAGGAGCAGAAGAACAGTGGATTTATATAAACGATACAGAATGCAGGATAGAAAAGCTGAGAGGAAGATACAGGGTTGAAACAGGTTATGATGACCATCCTGTAGTATGTGTCACCTGGTATGGTGCAAAAGCCTATGCAGAATGGGCAGAAAAAAGATTGCCCTCAGAAGCGGAATGGGAAGTAGCTGCCCGTGGTATAGAAAGAAGAGAATATCCCTGGGGAAACGAGTGGAGTCCTAAAAAATGTGCAAACCGATGTTACGGAGGCTGTGGAAGCCTTATGCCTGTAGGAAGTTTTCCACAGGGAATAAGTCCCTTTAAAGTGGAAGACATGGCAGGGAATGTATGGGAATGGTGTGAAGACTGGCTGAATGCATATTCGGGAAGCACCTATACAAATGAAAATTTCGGAACTGAATACAAAGTAGTAAGAGGAGGAGCATGGTTTCTGGATAATCCCCTTCATTTCCGTTCATCATTCAGAAGATGGTATAAACCGACATTCAGATACTATTTTCTCGGTTTCAGATGCTGTAAGTCGTGAAGGGTGAAGGGTGAAGAATAATGTCACTGCTCACCGGTCACTGATAACTGCTCACTGTTTCTGGCACCACTGAGGCGAGAATCCTTCACTCAATAAAAATGGTTTATTTTTCCCTTTAATATCCGTAATATAAATATAATCAGTACCGCCTGAATTTACCTGAAAAAGAATTTCCGAACCGTCACGAGACCAGGAAATATTTGATTTGTCACCATCTATATCGGTAATCTCTACAACATCTTTTCCTGTAGATTTCATTACAAATATATGGGAGTAATATTTTCTCGGCTCGCTATTCCTGTCAGAGAGAAATAATATCTTATTACCATCAGGACTGACAACAGGGTTATAATCATCTCCGCTATTATTTGTTAAATTAATAACCTGCATAGTTTCTACTTTGACCAGATAAATCTCTCTAGGAGCCGGGGTCATCTTAAGGGTTTTATAGTCGGAATCCCTGTTGGAAGTAAACACTATACTCTTACTGCTCTTTGACCAGCATCCCGGTACATCCTCGGCAGGATGGACTGTGAGGTTTCTTTGATTTGTTCCATCAGGCTTCATTATATATACCTCACTGTTCCTGTCCCTTCTAGAACAAAAAGCAATGAGGCTGTTATCAGGTGCCAGAAGTGGATGGCTGTCAGAATTGTCCTTTTTCTGACTTATATTTTTCGCCTTCCCTCCTTCAGCCAAAGCGAATATGCTGGTATAATATAAATTCTCCGAAAATTCCACACCAAAAAACATGGTTTTCCCATTTTTCAACCATTCTATATATGGCAAAACAGAGAGGTTTTCTGTTATTTTTTTTCTACCTTTCCCGTCACTGTTTATAACATAAAGATTTCTTCCTTCCCTGTAATTAATAAAAACTATTTTCTTACCGTCAGGAGAACATACAGGGAAATTATCACCTTCCACATCAGTCAGAGATTGAAGATTTGTACCGTCATCATTTATAATCCTGAGGCCGGAAGCAGTGGCAAAAACAATTTTCTCTTTACTTATGTCAGGTACAGGTGTATTTACAACAGTAGGTGTATTTTTCACAACGGGAGTGGCACTTAGAACAAAATCTTTAAATATCCAGCCCCTTTTATTTTCCCTGTACTCTACATAATACCAGTCGCCCTGTACATCTATCAGGATCAGTTCTTCGCCTTTTTGCAGTTGATCAATTATCTTTTTATCAAGGCCGGCGCCATCTCTTATATTTACGTCAGAAGCATTAACAATAGTCACTATACCCTGGGCAGTAATAAAATAAATCATAGATAAAATAAAAAGAACAGTAAAAAAAATTTTCAAAGATTATCATCTCCTAAATGGTGAATGGTACATGGCGGGTACTGAATTACTTACCGGTATGGCAGGTTTTCTGTCACCGTGCTTTCCTCCAGGTGAAAACCTTCAGGCACAAGATACACAGCCGTTAATTTTCTCTTATTCGCTGCAAAAAATCATAATCCTTCGAAGAAATAAACTTTAAATAAAGTAGTAAATAAATGTGACAATATGGTATAATTAAAGAAATTTGACGGTATATTAATTATAGGAATGTGTATGTTTTACTGTAGTTAACTTAATTGCTCTTGTGCACCGTGCCGGGAAGAAGATTTTTATTACATGCTTATAGTCAGTCATTATTTACCGATGTCTCGCAGCATGATTTACAGCTGGGTAAAATTGAGCGGCTGAAACTATAAAACTTATGATTAACGGTTATTTAATATTAATAATCTATATTAATCTTTCCCTTATCTGGATATATATACTCTATAATCTCCTGTTCAGATACGGGAAACTGGCTCCTGACAACCTGAAGGTAAATGCCCTGGTAAAAGCCTTTATAGTTTTCAGTTTGGCATTAACATTTGACAGCCTGTATTGGACAGTTCATGCTTTCTCCCTTATAGAAATAATACCGGGAAAAATTTCTCAGACTATGAGTGCTCCCAGTAATGTTTTTATGATCAAATTGCTCCTTCTCATTGCAGGGTTCTATCTGGTTGTTGTAATAAGACAGAAAAACATTGAATATCTTGCCCTTGAAGCAAAAGAAAAAAAAAGAAATAGAATTACTTAATATTGAATTAAATGAAAGAAACAGAGAGATATTAAAATTCGCCCATGTCATAAAAGGTATAAGTGAATGTGTTTTTATTGCAGATATGGAAGGTAAAATTTCTTTTATAAATGATGCCATAAAAAAACTGCTTGAATATGAAGATTATGAAATAACAGGACAATCTTTTATTTCTTTCCTTCCGGGGAAAAGTATGAACGAATTAAAAGCACTGATAAATCTCATCATTCAAAAAAGCTGGGAAGAGGAAGTCAAGATAAAGAAAAAAAACGGCAATCCAATCCTTGTTCATTTTTCTGCTTCTGCTATAAGAGATGAAAAAAATAATCCCATTTATATAACAGGTATATTTCGTGATATAACACAGAAAAAATTATGGGAAGAACAGATGATACAGGCTGAGAAATTATCATCTATAGGACAGCTCATAGCAGGTATAACTCATGAAATAAACAATCCTCTTACCGGTATTATGGGATTTGCCCAGTTCCTTAAAATCAATCCGAAATGCGATAAAGAAATGCAGGAAGACCTTGAAACTATAAACAGAGAAGCTATAAGAGCAAAAGAAATACTACAAAAACTGATGGTTTTTTCGAGAAATCATGAAATAACACAGCAACTTATATCTATAAATGATATATTAAAGGAAACAAAGAAACTGTTTAACTATGAACTGAAAAAAGGTAAGTTAGAATTTGTGGAAGAATTAGAAGAAAATCTACCATGTGTAACAGGCGATCCCCATCAATTCCAGCAGATTTTCTTAAATATTGCCACCAATGCTATTCAGGCCATGGGAGAAAAAGGAGGAACTCTGACTGTTAAAACAGAAAAAGATAATGATATTGTAAAAATCACCTTTAAAGATACAGGGCCCGGTATAAAACCTGAAGATATTCCAAGAGTATTCGATCCTTTCTTCACAACAAAAAAAGTGGGAGAAGGTACAGGGCTTGGTCTGAGTGTATCCTATGGAATGGTTAAACAGAACAAAGGAAAAATTTATGTTCACAGTAAAGAAGGAGAAGGAGCAGTCTTTACTATAGAATTTCCCGTAGAGCATGAAGCTGTAATTTTTAACCCTGAACAGAATCGTGACGCGTAACGCGTGACGCGTATAAAAACCTTACGTATTACAGATAAATGAGTATGACCTGAGCATAAGCATTTAAAATCAGTAATATTACAACACATATTACGTAAACATTCGTTCCTCGGGTTACGGGTTACGCGTTACGCGTCACGACTATTAAAAAGGAGGCAATTAAAATGACAAAAGAAGAAGTTTTAAGATTCATAACATCCAGAAGAAGTATAAGGAATTTCACTTCAGAGCCTGTTTCGGAAGAAGACATCATGATTATTTTAAAATCAGCCATGGCTGCTCCTTCTGCCAGAAATGTTCAGCCATGGTCATTTATAGTGGTCAAGGAAAGAAAAACCCTTGACAGACTTGCAGAAGTCCATCCATATGGAAAAATGCTTGCAGAAGCACCACTTGCCATTGCAGTGGCAGGAGATCCGGCGAAATCTGATTACTGGGCACAGGACTGCAGTGCAGCCACACAGAATATACTGCTCAGTGCAAGAGGTCTTGGCCTTGGTTCCGTATGGCTCGGAGTTCATCCGAAACCGGATCGTGTTAAAGCAGTAAGAGAAACTCTTGGTATACCGGAACATATTCAGATATTATCTCTTATTCCTGTAGGACATCCGGCAAAAAATATAGATCCAAGAACCCAGTATGACGAAGCAAAAGTCCACAGAGAAAAATGGCAGGTAAAATCGTAACGCATAACGTGTGACGGGTTACTCGTTAACGGTTTAAGGCAGGTGCAATATGTATTTAAATAAACTTATAGTAGTAATTTTCCTTATAATAGTTTTCACTGTAAACACATCCGGTACGTACGGTAATATAAAACAGGAAATAGCTTCCAGCAGTTCTCATGGAGGAGAAAAACCAGAAGAAAAAGGGAAAGAAGGGGAACCAAAACCCACTCCTACACCAAAAAAACCGGGAGTAAAAGAACTGATGGAAAAAGCAAGAAGCCTCTCAGGTAAGGGAGACTACAGGGGAGCATTAAAAATTTATGATGACATATTAAAATTAGATGCAAATAACGGAGTGGTGTATCTTGCCATAGCCATATGTTATGAGAAATTGAAAGATTACGAGAAAGCGGAAAAAAATTATATTCAGTCTATAAGGCTGGCGCCATCCATAGCGGAAACCCATAAAGCACTGGGAGATATGTATAGCAGAAGAGGCATATACAAAGAAGCAATCACTGCCTATGAAGAAGCAGTAAAATTAAGGCCAAAGGAGATAAAATTTCTGCTTACTCTGGCAGATTGTCTTTATAAAAATAAATATTACGAAAAATCAATAGAAGTATATAATAAAATAATAGCCATAAAACCTGATACAACATGTTATCATAATCTTGGTGTATGTTATTTCCATATGAAAGATTATGACTCTGCCATAACAAATTTTAAAAAATCTGTAGAATTGTCTCCCCGAGACCCTCTGACACATAATTTACTGGGAAAATGTTATATAAAAACAGAAAAAATCAAAGAGGCAATAGAAGAATTTACTAAAGCTGCATCACTCGAACCGGACAATATCCTCTACAATGTAGATCTCGGTAGTGCCTGTTTCGACAATGGCGAGTTCGACAAGGCTTCAACTTATTACCTGAAAGCCGGAACAATTGAACCAAAAAATGCAACAATTCAACATAACCTCGGCTTATGTTATTATTATACGGGAAAATACGAAGAAGCCATTTCCTCATTCAGACAGGCTACAACACTATCGCCTTCGGAAAGCAAAAGCCACTATTTTCTTGCAGAATCTCTGTTTGAAAGCAAAAGGTTAAAAGAAGCAGTAGCTGAATATGAGAAAGCAGTAAAATTATCGCCATATAACAGTGACTATTATCGTGAACTGGCATGGGCATCTTATCAGAACGGGAATAATGCCAGAGCAATAGAATGTGCGAAAAAGGCAACAGAACTTAACGGAAAAGATCCTGCAGGTTTTTTTGTTCTCGGAGTTATATACCAGGCGGCAGGTAATGGAGAAAAAGCCTATGGAGCATATATGAGGGTAATAGAACTGTCTCCCGAAAGCCCTGTAGCAGAAAAAGCAAAAAAAAATATAGAAAGTCTCTCCAGACCATAAGAGATTGCCTGAAAAAAATGGCATGTAATTTTACATAAAATGGAAAAAATTTATTGTAGAATATTCAGAGTAAACGTGAATTTACTTGTCATAAAAAAACAATGATAACCTTGTAAATTATTGCAAATAATGATATAATAAATAGAAGTGAATTTATATTCAGGTTATACACAAACCTTTTATTATAAAGAAATAAATACTTCTTCCCTGTTCAATCGCTTCTCCTGAAGACACTTCTCCCGTAATCAGCAGATAATGCTCCGGTAATGATAAAAAAATTCTAATAACGTGCATAACCGGAACAGTCACTATCACACATTAAAAATAACAGACAGTGAAGCATAAAATGTCTTCATTTTCATACAAATTCTGCAGAAGGGAGGTGACCTCAATGGAAACGGTAAAAAGTGATTTTGGGACTGTAAAAACCAAAAATCAGAGTCTGACCAATAGATTATCTGCAATTGAAGAAATTGCCCAGTATGGAGCGATGAAACAGAAGATTTTAAATAAAAATCTGGAAGATTACATTGCAAAACATGAAGCAAAACTCATAGCAGACCTCAGAAAAAAGCTTGAAGAAGAGAGAAGTGAAAAACAAACCAGACTGTTAGACGAAGAAAAAATGAGAAGACAGCAGCTTCACTACATGAAATGCCCTCAATGCGGCATGGGACTACAGGAAGTACAGTTTATAAATACCCAGGTATGGGTCTGTGAAGAATGTATAGGTATATGGCTTAAACATGGACGGCTCGAAAATATTATGAAAGAACAGGGCAGTTTCTTAAACAGGATGTGCGACAAAATAGGTCTGACAAAATTAATGTACAGACTTACCAGAAGGTGATATTGCATGAATTTAACTGATTTTGAAAAATTTAGCAGGTCAAAAGGTTGAACAGAAAATTCAACCTTTTTTTCTGACATGATTTATATATGGTGAAGATGTTTTTATGACTTTTTCTCTAAAGAAAAATCTTTTTCTATATATATGCTTCTTGAAGGATAGGCCCGTTTAACAGAAAGCTCATCCATAATATTCATAATCTTAAGATTTACATCATGCTGAACCTCCAGATATTCCTTCCATACGGTACTGTTTGTAAAAAAATAAAGAAAAATATTGAAAGAACTCTCTCCGAATTCGGTAAAATAAACATGAATTGTTTCACTGTTTACACCTTCATGATGGTTCAGCATTTCTCTGAGTCTTTTACACAGTTCATCAATCTGAGATGATTTAGCAGAACACAGAACACCAATTTTAAATGTCATCACTCTTTTTTTCATTACAGATCTGTTTGTAACGGCTTTTGCAGCAAGAACGGAATTGGGAATCGTTACAAGAGACTGATCGGCAGCTCTGATTTTTGTGCACCTCAGCCATATATCTTCTACAGTTCCTTCCACATCGGGTGTTACTATATAATCACCTACCGTAAATGGTTTATCCAGGAATATGGTAATAAAACCGAATATATTTGCCACGAAATCCTTGCTCGCAAGGGCAAAGGCAAGACCTCCTATACCGAGTCCCGCAACAATACCTGTTACATTATATCCCAGTTCCTGAAGAACCATAATTGTTGCGACTATTACCACAACGGTTTTAACAGTATTTTCCGCAAATACTATTATATAATTATCCAGCTTTCTGTCTCTCTGTTCATTTATATTCCTGAGGAGAGTTACCGTCACATGCAATACCCTGTATATGGCCCAGGCAATGATAACAATAAGGATTATCCGTTCCAGATTATTTACAATGAGAAATAACTTTTCCGCACCGAGTATGTAAAAGCTCAGCCACAGAGATAGGAATAAAAACAAAAAATCAAAAGGGCTTTTCAGTTCTCTGACAATATCTTCGTCAAAAGAAAAATTCACTCTCGCAGTTAATTTTCTGAGAATTTTAACGGCACAGTGTCTTATTACTCCTCTCAACAATAATAACAACATAAAAACTACTAATGCCAGAACTATACGGCATAGTTCAAGACCAAGACATTTATAACATAACACATTATTTAATTTTGAAAATAATTCTGTCAATCTATTCATTTTTTCTCCTTTATTACAGTGTATTTCATAACTTATTAGAATTTAAGTCGTCGTGACGCGTAACGCGTAACGCGTCACGGGTGTAATCAATGAACATAATGCATCACGTTTACGTATTATGAGGTCATTATTTATGGATAGTTATGAAATTAACTGGAAATTTTTCATACCTGCTGGACAGATATATGG
The DNA here is from genome assembly GCA_029555925.1 of Bacillota bacterium. The sequence goes on along the minus strand of JAKPQU010000312.1, from coordinate 40,476 downwards.
AGAACTATTATATCAGATAACTTATTGGAGAGGAATAAGTTGACAGATATTCAATAAAAGTATATAATATAATTGTATCTATAGGAACCATTCTTATTAACATAAATTTTCTACGATCTTCAAAGTAATTTACCAGCACTTCTAATAAATATACCAATCAGTCTCATTTTTGATATAATTGTAAAAGTGATCTAAAACAGATTAATTTTGCATATCATAATATTACTGACCAGAACATAAGTACCGTAACAGGTAAAGTGGTATCCGTAAAAAACTTCTGCCTGGCGGGCTCTGGAGCAGAAAAATTAGTTTTTTATATAGAATTAAAAATTATAGTTAGTTTCATAACTATCCATAAATAATGACCTCGTAATGCGTGACGCGTAATGCGTGATGCGCAGGGATTACACCCGTCACGCGTCACGCGTTACGCGTCACGACGACTTAAATTCTAATAAGTTATGAAATACACTATATTGTCTGTAAAACAAATTAAATAAGGCAAATTATTTTTCTTTGTAAGAGCCTGTCAGGCAGAAGCTGATAAATGGTTACTAACAGACATGACCGGAGCGGTCACAACCAAATATGAAAATCAACATCCAGTGAAGGTGCAAACTTCATCATTTTCATATAAATTTACCTGTAGCGGTAATAAGTGTGTAATAAAAGTGTTCCTCTCATCACGCGTCACACGTCACGAAAGGATTTATGTATTATTTATGCTCACACCAGTAAGAAAGGAGCATTATTTATGGGAAAAAATTCTTTATCATCAAGAACGGTAAATGACATGTTAAAGTATGTTCTGGAGATAGAAAAACCTGATTCTATTAATGCACCAGAGTGTTACAATCAATATTTATGGCATATAAACGGAGACATAACAGAAATCTTCAGAACAGCTAAAGAACTTGAAGAACTGAGGGGTAAACTTTATACATATCTGGAAAAAAGCGAAAGAGACCTTTACGGTCTGGACTGTAAAAAAAAGGTTCTGGAAAGGGATCTTGTAAGAGAAAGTATAAAGGTTTTTAAAAACATTATTGCGCCGATAAATGAAAAAAGAACAGGTATAAGTTCATTAACATATCTGTGGAAACTTGCAAAAAACTCTTATGAAGGAATAGAGGCAGGCTTTATACTTGAATTTATAGCTTTATTCAAAGCAGTTTCAGGTAAAGCTGATGTCTATATAGAGCAACTGGACGGGAAAAAGATACCTGATTTTGTTTACTTAAAAGGCAGGGAAGCAGCTTTAAAAAGGACAGAGGCTCTGGACAGTGTATCGGAAACAATAGGGGAATATTTCAGCAGATATCCGTCAGGTCTGGGAAAAGAAATTATTAAAAAAAGAGAAAAAAACAAAGAGAGAATCTTGAAATATTTTAACGGTTCCGACGAAGACTGGTCTGATTACAGATGGCATTTAAGACATGTAATAAAAAATGCCGATACAATAGGGGATCTTCTGGAATTAACGCATGGTCAGACAAAAGCCATCAAAAAAGCCGAGAAAAATAAAATACCTTTCGGCATTACTCCTTACTATTTGAGCCTTATGGAATATTCAAAAAAAGAACATTATGGTCATGCAGTACGGACCCAGGTAATACCGCCTCCCGATTATGTAGATACACTTTGTGACAGCAAACTGGACAGAAGCGCTTTTGATTTTATGGGAGAACAGGATACATCACCGGTTGAACTGGTTACAAGAAGATATCCCATGATTGCCATATTAAAACCTTATAACACATGTGCTCAGATCTGTGTTTACTGCCAGAGGAACTGGGAAATAGGCGAATGTCTGGCCCCTGATGCACAGGCTTCCCAAAAAACCATAAAGTCTTCTCTGGACTGGCTGAAAAACCATAAAGGCGTGGGAGAGATTCTCATTACAGGCGGTGACCCCATGATTATGACAGATGACATGATAGAATATCTCCTGAAACAGCTTTCTTCAATGGATCATATATTTCGTATTCGTTTCGGCACGAGAACACCTGTTGTGCTGCCACAGAGATGGACAGATAACCTTGCAGACATAATCGGTACATATCATATGCCGGGCAGGAGAGAAATTGCGGTAATGACCCATTTCGTACATTCTTCCGAGATTACTCCCGAGGCATGTGAGGCAGTAAGAAAAATAAGATTAAGAGGTATGAGCGTATATAATCAATCAGTATTCAACATGGGAAATTCCCGTCGTTTTGAAAGTGCAAAACTCAGGCATGATCTGAGGCTTGCCGGTGTTGACCCCTATTATACCTTCAATATGAAGGGGAAAAAAGAGACAAGAAGTTATATGGTTCCTGTTGCAAGAATACTTCAGGAAAGGAAAGAAGAGGTAAGAATACTGCCGGGACTGACCCGAACTGACGAAACAGTTTTCAATGTGCCGAGAATGGGAAAAAATCATCTCCGTGCCTGGCAGGATCATGATATCATCATGATAGTCCCTGATGGAGCGAGGATTTACCAGTTTCATCCATGGGAGAAAAATATTACACTGGTTCCTGCCTATGATTATACAGATGTACCGATATATGATTATCTTCAGGAACTTTTAAAGAAAGGAGAAGATATCGGAGAATACAGAACTATCTGGTATTATTACTGAAAAAATGAAAACCCTTTTTACTTTATCCATGAGAATTAATTTAATATGCCTGATTCTTTTATCTGTAGTACCTGTATTTGCCATAATGATATACACAGGTATGGAAAGGAGAAATATTGCATTAAAAAATGCAAATTACAGCACTCTCCAGCTGGTAAGAAATATAGCGATACAGGAAGAACAGGCATCTAAAAGTATTCATCAGTTAATTACAATATTATCCGAACTGGATATAACAGAAAAAACTTCAGAGCACCGGGGATTTCTGGAAGAACTTATGAAAGAAAATCCTTTCTGTGCCGGTATTATTATTACAGATAAACATGGAAATATTCTTTTCTCTACAGATTCAGATAAAAAAACTTCCCTGGCCAGCGAATCATTTTTTCAGGATGCAATAAAAGAGAACAGGCTTGTTGCAGGGGAATATACAGAGAAACATATCTACAAAAAAGCTGTTCTTCCTTTTGCATGTACTGTAACAGACAGACAGGGACATATACAGGGAGTAATCATAGCCTTTTTCAACCTTGAATTATATGGCCAGTCCTTTCTTCAGGCAGAACTGCCTGAAGGATCAAACCTTATATTCTGTGATTCACAGGGAAGAATTCTCAAATATTATCCTTCTTCTATGAATTACGAAGGAGAATATGACCTGCCCGATATGATATCTGCCATGACGGGACAACATGAAGAAGGTACCTTTACAGGGAAAGGTCTTGACGGTATTAAAAGACTGTATGCCTTTAAAAAATTAACACTCAGAGAAAAACCCTATCTGTTTATAAGGGCAGGCATACCGTTATACAGGGCATTATCGGAAGTAAACTATGTAATGGTAAGAAATATATTACTCCTTTTATCTTCCCTTATTATTACAATTTCTGCAGGCTGGTTTCTGGGTAATATCATTATAATCAACAGATTGAAAAAACTTTTAAGCGCTTCTTTAAAAATCGGCCTTGGAAATATGAAAACCAGAACAGACGTTCCCCATACGACAGATGAACTGGGACAGCTCGCAAAATCCTTTGACAAAATGGCAGAAGCACTGGAAAAAAGAGAGGAAGAAAAAGAAACATCCCGCCATGCCCTCAGAATGAGTGAGGAAAAATACAGAAAACTTGTAGAGCAGCTGAATGAAGGTATTCTCGCCATAAACAGAGATGGAATAATAACATTTGCCAATCAGGCTTTTTGCAATATAACAGGATACAGAAGAGAGGAAATTACGGGAACAAATCTTCTGGATTATGTCAGGGAAGAAACGGCAAAAAACTTGAGAGAAAAATTTGAAGTATTTGAAGTACATAAAAAAATGTGGTCAGAACATTTTGAAATAATACTTAAAAGAAAAGACGGAAAAGAAATTTATACTATTTTCTCAAATTCATCCATATTAGATGAAAAAGAAAATTATACGGGTATATTCTCAGTTGTCATGGATATTACAGAGAGAAAAAAATCTCAGGAAGAACTTCTGTACAGACTTTCAGTAGAAGAACTTATTACAGATATTTCAAGTAAATTTATAAATATTACGGCAGATGAAATAGACAGTGAAATAAACTTTGCCCTTGAAACAACGGGGAAGTTTCTGGGAGTTAAATTCTGTTATATCAATATATTTTCAAAGGATTTAAAAAATATAGATAAACACTACAGATGGTGTGACGGTGACTTTGTTCCTCATTCCGATTTAAGCCCCAGAGAATTCATTACAGATTTTCAGATGAAACTTGACGGAGAAACAATAAAATGGGAAGAATTTTCCTACAGAACAGAACTGGCCATTCCAATGGTCATAGAAAAATCACTTATAGGCTCACTTGTGTTTAACTCGGAAAATGCAGAAAGAGTATGGAGAAAAGAAGATGTGAGACTTCTGAGGCTTTTAGGAGAAATTTTTGTAAATGTATTTGAAAGAAGACGTTCTATAGAAGAAAAAAGAACAATAGAAGAACATCTATGGCAATCACAGAAAATGGAAAGCCTCGGTATAATGGCAGGCGGAATTGCCCATGATTTTAACAATATACTGGCAGGGATGCTGGGTTATGCAGAACTTACCATGATGGACATTCCGGAAGGTTCTCCTTTGAAAGAAAATATTGATGAAATAATAAATTCCATAAACCATGCCGCAAATATTACAAGACAGATACTGAACTTTACAGGAAGAGGGTCTATTGTAAGGGACAGGGTAAATATTACCGAACTTATCAGTAAGATGGAAAATTTCATTAAAATTTCAGTCTCAAAAAAATGTAATATTTTATATAATCTTTCTAAAGAACTGCCGCTGATAGAATGTGACAGAACCCAGATAGAGCAGGTTATTATGAATTTTGTCATAAATGCTTCAGAAGCAATAGGAGAAAACCAGGGTACAATAACCATACGAACAGGACTAAAAAATTGTGACAGATATTATATTGCCGGTACTTATCTCAAAGAGAAAATAGCTGAAGGCCTCTATGTATTTCTGGAAATATCTGATACAGGGTGCGGTATGACAGAAGAAGTAAAAGACAAAATCTTTGATCCTTTTTTCACAACAAAATTTCTCGGGAGAGGACTCGGCCTGGCCGCAGTTCTGGGTATTATTAGAGGTCATAAAGGTGCTATCAGAGTCTCCACTTCACCGGAAGAAGGAACTACTATGACAGTTCTGCTTCCGGCTTTAAAAAGAGAAGAAATAACTGTGACACCGGAGAAAACGGAGAAAAAAACATTTCAACCATTCAGAGGAACAGGAACTTTTCTTATAATAGATGATGAAAAAAGTGTTCGTAACATAGCAGAATCCTTTCTAAAAAAGGCAGGGTTTGACGTATTGACTGCTTCAAACGGGAAAGAAGGAATTGAAATATTCAGATTAAAAGGTCAGGACATATGTGCAGTTATTCTGGATATGACCATGCCTGATCTCAGCGGGAAAGAGACATATGATGAACTGTGTAAAATCAGGAGTGATGTAAAGGTCATTATTTCGAGCGGATACAGTAAAGAAGAAGTATACAGACAGTTTGGTAATGACGGTATAAAAGATTTTCTGCAGAAACCATATGAGTTTAAATCATTTATGGAGGTGATAAAAAACATGGCTATTCATAAATAACATGTAACGGTAGGCGATGAAATATCTACTATATTATCATATATTTCCTGAGACGTGTCTCAGGGTTCATTTGTATATGAAGACCCAGAAAACTCATTTTTTTCCATCCTGCAAATTAAATATTTTCTTTTATGTCCTTCTCAAAAAAAGTCTGTCCATGTTCTTCAATTGTGAGCAAAACCTCTTCTGAAGAAGGGTGTGACCAGTCCAGATAACCTACAAGTTCTTTTAATGAAGTAAGAAGCTCTTCTATTTTCTTCTCTTCAAGGTTAGCGATAGGAGTGAATATATTCCATACCTGTGATACTTCCAGCCACTGCGCAAGACCTTTTCCTTCGTCCGTAAGAGTAATCTTCAATCTTCTCCTATCATTTTCAAATCTTTCAACATTGACCCATCCTTTTTTAAACATACGAAATACTATACCTGATACAGTACTTTTATTAAGATGAACTCTTTCACTCAATTCCGTCATAGATATATAATCCTTGTTATTCAAAAGAAGTATAATATTTGCCTGATGAATGGTAATCCCATAATTTTTCTTCAATATCTGTGTCTGACAGGAAAATTTATGATAAACCTTTAAAAATAAATTCCTTATTTCTTCTATATATTTATTTTCCATAAGTTAACCTTTCCATAATTATATTTATTTTACCGACGTGGGCATAAATAATACATATATGCTCTCGTGACGCGTGACGCGTGACGGGAGGAAAACTTTTATTACATGCTTATGCTCAGGTCAGTTGAGTAAAAAACATAAGCTAATATCTCTTTAAGTCCTACATAATTTCATTCAACTATGTAAGAAATTAAGTTTTCTCAAAAAGTGCAAAACTATAGCTACAACAATAAAGAATATAACATAATTTATATAAAATTACCATATTGCAGTAGATATTGTTTTTCATGGCAGGCAAATTTTATAAAAACATGTAGAATTTTCTTCCAGATATTGTTATAATATTAATCAGTAATATTATCCGCATGAAATCCTTTTTATTGCTTATGATTTGCTTTATAGTTAGTTTCATAACTATCCATAAATAATGACCTCGTAATGCGTAATGCGTAATGCGTGATGCGCGGGGATTAAACCCGTCACGCGTTACGCGTCACGACGACTTAAATTCTAATAAGTTATGAAATACACTATACTTTTCATAACAGCTCCCTGAAAAATAAATTTTATACGTTTGCCAAAAATTCAAATGGAGGCTATTTTAAATGGAACAAAAAACACATGCTCTCAGATTATATGAAGAACCCTGGTATTCTATGGATGAACAATCAGTATATGAGGAAGTAAAAAGCACCATAGACGGTCTGGATGAAAGAGAGGTTTCTCACAGGCTGACCGTTTACGGTCAGAACATATTGCCTGCCAGAGTTCCTCCAACTATAGCAGCAATATTTTTTCATCAATTAATAAATCCCCTTATATTTATACTGCTTGCTGCCGCCATAGCATCGCTTGCAATCGGAGACAGCAAAGATGCTATATTTATACTGATTGTAATCCTTCTGAACAGTGTAATAGGCACATATCAGGAATATAATGCAGAAAAAAGTGCAAGCCGCCTGCAAAATATGATAAAGATAAAAGCAAAGGTACGACGTAATAAAAAAGAAGAGGAAATCAATTCTGAAGACCTTGTGCCGGGAGACATAGTTCTTCTTGAGTCAGGGGTAAAAGTGCCTGCAGATCTCCGTCTGGTACAGGTAAATAATCTGACGGCAGATGAAAGTTTCCTTACAGGAGAGTCCGTCGCTTCAGAAAAAACTACCGCTATTCTGGATAGAGATACAGGTGTAAGTGAAAGAAAAAATATGGCTTTTGCCGGGTCAATGGTTACTTCAGGAAGAGGAACTGGTGTTGTGGTTGGTACAGGCCTTGAAACACAGGTAGGTATGATAGCAAAAAAAATCGCCACGTCAGAAAGCGGGAAACCTCCTCTCCTGTTAAGAATGGAAAAATTTACAAAACAGATAAGCATTATAGTAATTTTTATCAGTATTATTCTGTCAGCATTACTCATGTATCAGGGGCTTAAAGCATCGGAAATTTTCTTTGCCGTAGTTGCTCTTGCTGTTTCAGCCATTCCTGAAGGATTGCCTGTTGCCCTGACTGTTGCTCTTTCTATTGCAACCCAGCGTATGGCAAGGAGAAATGTTATAGTCAGAAAATTGACTGCAGTTGAAAGTCTCGGCAGCTGTACCGTTATAGCCAGTGATAAAACAGGAACCCTTACGGTAAACCAGCAGACTGTTCGCACGGTAGTGCTTCCAGACGGACATATATTCACCATTTCCGGCGAAGGTTATAACGGCGAAGGAGAAATCAGTTGTGAACAAAAAGAAGATAATGAAGCACCATGGAAAGAACTCAAAAAACTGGCTGAATTATCCGTAATAGCAAATGAAGGGTCTCTGACAAAAGAAAAGGACAGATGGAACTATCACGGTGATGCAATAGACGTAGCTTTTCTCGGTCTGGCCTGTAAAACCGGTATAAACATAGAAGCCTTCCGCAATAACCTTAAACTCTGCGGAGAAATACCTTATGAATCAGAACATAAATTCTCTGCCGCATTTTATGAAGAAAAAGATAAAATTTTTGTTGCTACCAAAGGTGCTGTGGAGACTGTTTTAAATTTTTGCACTATGATGAACGGAAAACATGTTGAACTGAACAGAGAGAAAATAGAAAATCAGGCAGAAGAAATGGCATCAAAGGGTCTCAGGGTTCTCGCCATTGCAGGAGGAGAATATAATGAAAAGAAAGAAGTCTATGAAATAAGTGACTTAAAAGAAGTGGTTTTTTACGGACTTGCAGGCTTTATAGATCCTTTAAGACCTGAAGCCATTGAGGCCGTAAATAAATGTAAAGATGCAGGGATAAAAGTAATAATGATTACAGGCGATCATCCTTCCACTGCTTCTGCTATTGCAAAGGAACTGGGTATATCGGGAGAAGAACAGAACACTGTTACAGGACGGCAATTAAGTGAAGCAGGAACACCTGACAGTCCGGCCTTTGAACAGCTTGTATGTTCATCGAATGTATTTGCAAGGGTTTCGCCGACACAGAAGCTTGAAATTGTTGATATGCTTATGAAAGAGGGAGAATTTGTTGCAGTAACAGGAGACGGAGTAAATGATGCTCCCGCACTGTCACGGGCAAATATCGGTGTTGCCATGGGTTCAGGTACAGATGTGGCAAAAGAAATCAGTTCTATGATCGTAGCAGATGACAATTTCTCCTCTATAGTTTCAGGTGTTGAAGAAGGAAGATTTGCCTATGATAATGTAAGAAAAGTAATTTATCTGCTTATATCTACAGGAGCGGCAGAAATTATATTATTTTTTGCTTCTGTCCTTGCCGGTCTTCCTCTGCCATTACTGGCTGTACAGTTACTATGGCTGAACCTTGTTACAAACGGCATACAGGATGTAGCTCTTGCCTTTGAGGGTGGAGAACCGGGGGCAATGAAAAGAAAGCCCAGAAAGACAGATGAAAAAATATTCAATCCTCAGATGGTCAATCAGACACTGGTATCGGGATTTGCTATAGGAGTGACTGCTTTTATTTCATGGTACTGGCTTATAAAAAATCAGATAATGGATGAAGCATCTGCCAGAAATATTATTCTCTTACTTATGGTATTAATGCAGAATTTCCATGTATTTAACTGCCGCTCTGAATCCACATCAGCCTTTAAAGTACCTTTGAGCCGTAATTACATACTTATCATGGGAGTAATGCTGGCACAGGGAATACATATATTAAGTTTATTCTTACCTTTTATGCAGAAAATTTTATATGTAAAAGCAGTGACATTTACCGAATGGTCAATTGTTTTATTGATAGCAGCAATTATCTTAATAGTTATGGAGATTTTTAAGATAATAAATAATTATTTTAAATTACGGTGTATTCATCCATTTAAAGAAAATAATAAATAATAAACTTATAACAAGACATGTAAAGATCATTACAGGAATACCAGTGCGAAGCCAGAAATTAAAAGAAATCGGTTTTTTAGTTTTTTCACTTAAAGATACAATTATTACATTGGCAGTAGAACCTAGAGGAGTGGCATTGCCTCCCAGGCCAACGCCAAGGGCAAGAGCCCACCAGAGAGAAGTGACCTGTATGCCCATTTCTCCTAATTTTTGAATCACAGGAACCATAGCTATTGTAAAAGGAATATTATCAATAACGCCTGAAGCTATTGCACTTACCCAGAGTAAAAGCATATCTGCAAGTAATATATTTTCTCTTGCCAGCTCAATTATACCGCAGGAAAACAACTCGAGTAACCCTGAAAATTTCAACCCTCCCACACAGATAAACAGAGAGGCAAAAAACAGGAGAACATTCCATTCGACATGACGTACAGTCTCTTCCATGGGAGGACGTACAATAAGTAAAGCAAGAGAAGCTCCCGTAAGAGCTACATAGGCAGGGGTAAGATGAAGTACCCCCTGTAAAAAGAACAATATTATTACAAAACCTAGAACTGTCAATATTTTTCTCGCATCCTGTGGATCTTTAAGGGCTTTCTTTTCATCCAGACTCATCAGGCCTTTTATAGTTTTAGGTTTTGCAGACAGTTCTTTACGAAAAATTATTCTGAAAAGAATCAATGTCACAGCCCATGAAACAAGAGACATAGGAGCGAGATGGGTCAGAAACTCCAGAAAAGTAAATTTCGTGACAGTGGCTATTATAACATTGGGAGGATCTCCTACCATAGTGGCAACTCCTCCTATATTTGAAAGCATGGCTTCTACCATAAGAAAAGGCACGGCATTTATATGAAGCATTTCAGCAATCAATATTGTCACGGGAGCAATCAGAACAACTGTTGTAACATTATCCAGAAACATAGATAAAACAGATGTAATTCCACCCAGAAATAACAGTAAAAACCATACATTACCCCGGGATTTTTTTGCAGTCACAATTGCTGCATACTGAAAAAAACCTGTCTGCTGAAGGAGTCTTACAAGGATCATCATGCCCAGAAGCAGTCCCAGTGTTTCAAAATCAACTGTATGAAGCGCTTCTTCCGCAGAATAAAATTTCATTATTATCCCGGTTCCTACCATTACGGAAGCGCCCACCATCGCTGCAATAGTGCGGTGAACCTTTTCTGTAAGGAGAAGAGTAAAAGTAAGAATAAAAATAACAAGAGCAATAATCTGAGACAATGTCATAATAAAACATCTCCATTCATGGACGCAGAAAAACATCCTGCCATAATACCTCCTGCAGGACGCTTTTCTCTCTTTACATCAAATAAATTCATAAAATTATATTATCTGTCATCTACGGTGTATTCATCCATTTAAAGAATATAATAAATAATACACTTATACCAAGACATGTAAAAATCATAACTGGAATACCGGTACGAAGCCAGAGATTAAAAGATATCGGTTTTTTTGTCTTTTCACTCAAAGATACAATTATCACATTGGCAGTAGAACCTATAGGAGTGGCATTCCCTCCGAAACCGACGCCCAGGGCAAGAGCCCACCAGAGTGAAGAAACACATATACCCATGTCCCCCAGTTTTTGAATCACAGGAACCATGGCTATGGTAAATGGAATATTATCTATAATTCCTGATGCTATTGCACCAACCCATAGTAAAAGCAGATCGGCAAATAAAAGGTTCTCTCTGGCAAGGCCAACTATACCTGTTGAGAATAATTCTAATAATCCGGAAAATTTCAGTCCTCCCACACATATAAAGAGAGATGCAAAAAATAAAAGAACATTCCATTCAACATGACTTATAGTCTCTTCCATAGGAGGACGTACAAGCAGTAAAGCAAGAGAAGCTCCTGTCAGAGCCACATAGGCAGGAGTTAGATGAAGCAGACCCTGTAAGAAGAAAAATATTATTACAAAACCTAGAACTGTCAGTATTTTTCTGGCATTCTGCGGATCCTTAAGGGCTTTCTTTTCATTCAGACTCATAAGTCCTTTTATATTTTTAGGTTTTGCAGACAGTTCTTTACGAAAAACTATTCTGAATACAACAAGAGTAACGAACCATGCCACAAGAGACATTGGAGCCAGATGAGTCAGAAAATCCAGAAAAGTAAATTTTGTGACAGTAGCTATTATCACATTTGGAGGATCACCTACAAGGGTGGCAACTCCTCCTATGTTTGACAGCATAGCTTCTGCCATGAGAAGAGGAACGGCACTTATATTAAGCATTTCGGCAATCAATATTGTTACGGGAGCAATCAGAACAACTGTAGTAACATTATCCAGAAACATAGATAAAACAGATGTAGTTACACCGAGGAATACCATGAGAAACCATACATTCCCTCCGGATTTTTTTGCAGTCACAATTGCGGCATACTGAAAAAAACCTGTTTGCTGAAGGAGTCTTACAAGGATCATCATTCCCAGAAGCAGCCCCAGCGTTTCAAAATCGACTGTATGAAGCGCTTCTTCAGCAGAATAAAAATTCATTATTATTCCGCTTCCTACCATTACGGAAGCGCCGATCATGGCGGCAATAGTACGGTGAATCTTTTCGGTAATGAGAAGAGTAAAAGTAAGGATAAAAATAACAAGAGCAATAATCTGAGGCACTGTCATGTCAGAGCACCTCCGCTTTCCATGGAAGCAGAGAGAAATCCTGCGGCAATATCCACACGGGAAGCAATACCGACAAGACGACCTTCTTTATTTACAACGAGTAAATCCATAAAATTATATTTATCCATAATGGCAAAAGCCCGTAACAGGCCGCATTCTTCGTCTACAAGGACAGGTTTTTCCATAATTTTTTTCATAGTAATATTTTCTATTTCCGGTATATCGCTGAAATGAAGCTCTTCGAGGGAGCCGAAGTCAGCTACAAAATCAATATTATCCAGTAAAGAAACAAAGTTAGGCATAAAGACCTTTAAAATACCGGGAAGCCTTACCACTCCTACGAGAGTTTCATTATCATCCACTACAGGAAGTGTCCCTGCGCGCCTTTCAATTATCAATTTCGCCGCCTCCCTGACGGTAGTTGAAGGTCGAATAGCAATGACATCCTTCATACAATTCTTGAGTATCATTAAATAACAACTCCTTTCGAAAATATTATTACAGTGTATTTCATAACTTATTTAAAATTAAGGAGTCGTGACGCGTAACGCGTGACGCGTGACAGGTTTATACTCCTGCCCATCACGTATTACACTTTACTCATTACGGGGTATCATTTAAGGCTCGTTATGAAATTAACTATAATATTCATAGATTTAGTTGATCAAAAAAATTATTATTATCAGTTTACAATAAACTCGTTGCAATAGCAACCATTCTATATAAAAAATTAATAAAAAGTAGCTTGCAGAAAATTAAACATAATGATACTATAAATAAAATATATTTAGAATATTTTAGAATTTACTGACCTGAGCATAATCATGTAATAAACGTTTTCCTCCCGTGACGCGTCACGCGTTACGCGTCACGAGAGCATATATGTAATTTATGCTTATCTCATTAATTAGTCACATCAAACATTACGGGGTTTTTACATAGAATATAAAAATGAGCAATCTAGAACATTTCTTTGAAAGTGAAACACTCATAATTGAATTACTCGTCCTTGTAACAATTGTTGCTGTAGTGGCACAGAGATTGAGGATGCCATACACAGTGGCTCTTGTAATTGCAGGGCTTTTTGTAACCAGCCAATCACCTGTAAATATTGAAATAACACCTGAACTCATACTGGGTATATTTATACCTCCCCTGGTTTTTGAAGCAGCTTTCCATGTGGAATTCAATGTATTAAGGGATAATTTTACGTCCATATTAATGCTGGCCGTCCCAGGAGTCATAATAACTACATTGATTGTGGGAGTAATTATAACCTGCGGAACAGGTATAGCCATGCCGGTAGCAATAGTATTCGGCGCTCTTATTTCCGCCACAGATCCTGTAGCTGTAGTGGCCCTCTTCAGAACACTCGGTGTTTCGAAAAGACTTGCCGTGACGGTAGAAGGAGAAAGTTTATTCAATGACGGAACTGCCATAGTATTGTTTAAACTGGCTCTAGCTGTAGCACTAACCGCTTCCTTTAACCTTCCTGTATCTATACTGAATTTTTTTAAAGTTTCCTTTATGGGGCTTTTAATAGGGGGAGTTTTAGGGTGGATAGGCTCACAGATTATAGCCCGCATTGATGACTATCTCATAGAAATAACAATAACAACAGTTCTCGCCTATGGTAGCTACCTGATGGCAGAACATTTCCATGTAAGCGGCGTTCTTGCTGTCGTATCAGCAGGGATATTAAGCGGGAATCTCGGGCCCAAAGGTATGTCTCCTACGACTAAAATTGTGCTCTTCAATTTCTGGGAATATCTGGCTTTTCTTGCAAATTCACTTGTTTTTCTTTTCATAGGACTTAAAGTAAATATATCTACTATTATAACAAATATATGGCCCATATCTGTGGCAGTCCTAGCTGTTTTAATCAGCAGAGCAATCGTAGTATACGGTCTCTCCTGGCCTGTACATCACTATATGGGAGGGTATATGCCGAGATCATGGAGACATGTTTTATTCTGGGGAGGTCTTCGAGGTGCATTGAGTCTTGCACTGGCTCTCACACTTCCTCTGAAACTGCCTCACATGGAATTACTTCAGACCATGGCCTACGGAGTTGTACTTTTTACACTTCTTGCTCAGGGTACAACAATTCAATTCATATTGAAAAAACTGGGTCTCACAGAAAAGCCGGAAAGAAAGCTGGTAAGAGAAAAAAGATGGGGGAAATTATATTCCATGAGGGCAGGTCTTCAGAGTTTAATAAGACTCAGGGAAGAAGGTATTCTTTCAGGCGATGTCTGGGCCGGTATGTGTGAAGAATATCATGAACTCGATGAACAACTTACAAAAGATCTGACTGATTTATTTGCGGAACATCCAGAAATGGAAAAAGAAGTGATAATTCAGGCAAGAAGAGAAGCATTGAGAGCAGAAAGAAGCTCACTGGGAGATGCTCTTCATAGAGGCCTTCTTTCAGATGAGGTTTATACGGAATTAGCCGAAGAAATAGACAGAAGGATTGAAGCACTTTCAGTAATAGAATCACTGGATTGAGGAGAAATTATGAAAACACTTGTATGTGCCATAAGAGGTGGGCTGGCAAGCAGAACAACACAGGCCAAAGCTATAGATATAGCCAGAGCTCGGGAATTTAAAATAATATTTCTCTATGTCATAGACAACATTTTAATCGAAAAATCTGACATAAGGATCAGGACTGAACTCAAAGATGAAGTAACAAGAATGGGAAGGCTTCTCCTGAGAATAGCCAGAGCTCAGGCAAAGAAAAAAGGAGTGGAAGCTGATTTTGTTACAGGTGAAGGCACTATAAGAGAAGCAATAGAAAAATGTCTCATTGAAAAAAATGCAGATCTACTGGTACTCGGAAGCCCCAGAGAAGAACATAATCAAAAATATTTTAAAACAGAACAGATAGAGAAATTTGCAGAATTGATTACAGAGTCTACAGGAGTAAAGGTAGAAATAGTTTAGGCATGAGTAGTAAATGGCGGGTATTATCCACTCACCACTCACTACTCACCACACTCACTGATTACCCGTGTTTTGCCAGATAACCTGCTACGCCATCGGAAGTAGGTTTCATGGCTTCTTCTCCCTCTTTCCAGTTGGCAGGACATACTTCACCATGGGTATCTACGAACTGAAGTGCATCAAGTGTACGGAGGGCTTCGTCAACACTTCTGCCGAGAGGCAAATCATTGACCAGGGCATGACGTACCACACCCTTCGGGTCTATGAGGAAAAGTCCTCTTAAAGCTATAGATTCATTTACCAGTACTCCATAGGCTTTCGAAATATTTTTATCCAGATCCGACACAAGAGGATACTGGATATTTCCTATACCTCCCTGGTCGCGGGGAGTGTTTTTCCATGCCAGATGGGTAAAGTGTGAATCTATAGAGACTCCGATAACTTCACAGTTTTTCTTTTTAAATTCAGCCAGTTTCTTATCAAAAGCTATAATCTCGGTAGGGCATACGAAGGTAAAATCCAGAGGATAAAAGAATAAAAGCACATATTTACCTCTGAATTTCGACAGACTCAATTCCTCAAAAGTATTATTCGGCATAACCGCCTGGGCTTTAAAATCAGGTCCTTCTTTTGTTACAAGACACATAGCCATCTTCCTTTCTCTATTTAAATAATCAAGAATAATATTCCATTATTTTAACCGATTATCTTTTACATGTCAAGACTTTTTCAGTAATTTTCAATTCTAAATTCCATCAAAACCTTTCTATAATTCCACCTAAAATTATCAAGTTTTTCCACAGGAATGACTCCCTGTATATAAAGTTCAAAGGCTGCAGCAAGATTATTCCTTGCTTCAATTAAAGCTTTATCATTCCCGGATTTCCCGGCCGTTGTTTTAATCTGAACAATATATTCAGGAGGAAATTTAAAAGTTACATTTGATCCGGCAGAGGGATGAAATCTTTCTTTTACAGGCTTAAAATCAGATTTTACCTTGTTCATTTTTTCCTTAAGGGACTTAAATGTCATTTTTACTTCGGAAGTAAATAACAGGGCTTCACTGTTCTTCTGCTTTTCTCCCGCCATAGCTATATGCTTTTCGACAAGCCCTGCAAGTGAAGACATTTTATGTTTCTTAAGCCTGAAATGTTCAGCAAATATTTCTTTAAGGCTCCGGATATAATCAATTTCTTCCCTGTATTTTTTAGAATCTTTCAGGGTAAAATAGGTTTCCTCTTCTGAAAGAGAAGCTATGGCAACACTGTAATATGAAGACATGGTATCAATATAATCCATATAGGCTTCTGCTATATTTAAATGAATAAAGGATTCTATAAGAAATATCTGACATAAAGCTATTTTCTTTTCTTTTTCATATGTCCTGGGAGGAAGTGTTTTCTTAACTCCGATAAATTTTGCAAAATCCACAAAATTTCCGGCACTGTCCCGCATTTTCAAGTCTACATGATCGCTCCAGCAGAGTGCTATAATATCTCCTCTCGATACCTTCTGTCCCGGTTCCACTCTCGGGCTTACGTGGCCATAGGTAAGATTTAAACCGCCGGAAGAACTAACAGTTACTCCATATTCTTCACCGTACCAGTTAATCACATCTGTTACAGTGCCATCCCAGAGAACCGGTATTTTTGTACCTTTCTCAAGATATATGTCATAACCATAATGCAATCCCGCATGACGTCGATATTTAGAAGTGGTTCTCCAGTCCTGAAATCTTCCTGTTACCCCGGCAAGAGGAAAATATTTTCTGAGCAGGTTCACGTAATCTGTAAGCGGAGAAATGGATGTAATAGTAACTTCTGTAACAGGCGTCGAACGGATATTGCTCAATTGCAACAATTTAAGCCTTGCCCCTGCAAGGCGGGCTTTCAATGCCGTATCAGTTTTTTTACATACAAGAAGTTTTTGGCAATAAATATCCTGCAGGTTTTCCGGGTCTGAAGATGCAGGAGATGAGAGGGAGATCATAAGATATGCAATAATGATAATATAAATATATTTGTTACACATGAATAAACATATACTGCAAAAATTCTGCCATAATTCCGTAAAAAACAAACAGGCACAGTTTTCCGGAAAACTGTGCCTGTCAGATAAAAATTTAGGGCTTCAAATTTGTAATAGTATCTACATGCCTGGTGCCGGTATTAATTCTGAAGACATTATCACCTTCACTATTTGTAACATAGAGATAATTTGCATCTACGGCACTACTGGTCAGATCATAAGGATCATTCAATGTGCCTCCTGTAATAGTAAAGTCTGATACTGTACCATTAATATCAGCCCGTGTTATCGTATTGGACAGCATATTTGCCACAAAAACCCCTGTAAGATCATAAAAAATATCCACTCCGTAAGGTTGATTACCGGTAGCAAACGATGAAACTGCATTGGTACCGGTAACCATTATTGAAGCATTATTGGAACCGAAATTACCGGTAAGAGCGTACATTGAACCAATATCTATATCCATAGGTGAACTTCCGACAGCCACGGAGTTCGGATCTGTCAGAGGATTGGCAGCAGTTAAAATAACAATTTTATTATCTGCTGTAATATAAAGTCGATTATTGTAGTATCCTATATATCTGGCATTTGTAGCATTCGGTATATTATATACTTTAGTATAGGTATTCGGATCGGAATTTAAAGGAGTGGTCAACTGTGAAATCGGGATAACAAGCAAATCGGCATTGTTATTATCTACAATATAAAGACTGGTATTGTCTGTTGTTATACCCATAGGTTTTCTTGCATGTGTTCCGGACGGAAGAGGTATTATTCTTCCCGTAGAGTCTCCGTCGGTAATCTGAGAAATATTGGCACTGTTAAAATTGGTGACAAATACCTGATTATTATTTGTCGTTGTTATCCACTCAGGATTTGTTCCTATACCGGTGCTTACATGACTGGCAGTCGTAGCACCGGGAAGGAAATAAGCTACAGTGTTACTTTTATATTCTGCCACATATACTCTGCCACTGCCTGTTATTGCTATTCCACGAGGTTGCCTCGTAGAAACAACGGGAGTATTTGTACGGGTAGGTGTAGGCCCTGTCGCTGTAGGTGTAGGAGTGGATGTAGGAGGCGTACCCGTAAAAGTTGCCGTAGGTGTGGGAGTGGATGTTGAGCCCGGTGGAGGCGGAGGTGGTATAAATATTGTAGGTGTCCTGGGATCAGGAGTAGACGTAGGAGGAGAAGTAGGTGTAGGAGTGGGAAGGAAAGTACCTTCCACAATCTGACTGTTAGTTGTACTATTTGCGTTTACACCTGTATTTGCACTTGCTATTACTGCACCGGCTGAATTAAGAGCCTCGAGAATATAACTGCCTACAGTAATATTTGAAAAAGAAAAATTTCCGTTACTATCTGTAGTGGTTCTTGCAATTTCAGGGCTGCCCAGAGCTGCTCTCAAAATTACCATTAAATTACCCATAGGATTTCCCTGACTGTTAAGCAATGTTCCGATAATATTCCCTTTCTGGGGAGGAACAGCGGTGGGTTGAGATGGATTTACCGGATTACCTGTAACTGTTCCGGAATCACTGCATCCGATTACATACAGACCTGATAGGGGAACAAGAATAAATAAAAGGCAACACAGTTCTAAAATCCTGCTTTTTTTCATATTTTCCTCCTTAGTAAATTAAATAATTATAATAATATCTATTTTAATATTATACTTATTTAACTATATAATTACAAGTGAATTTTCAGAATTACTTTAAATCAGCAATTTGATTTATTCCAGTTGAAATGATATAATTTTTTAAGGAAATAAAGAAAACAGAGGAGTATTATCTAAAAGTGTTCTTTAAAATAAAAAAATCGAAAGCTCTTTATGACGATCTGTCCTATATAGATGACCTGTTGATTGATAAAGAATTTACAGATAATTTTTCTTCAAAGATTAAAAAACATGAAAAATTACCGAAACATGTGCTTGTTTATATAAAAGAAAAAGAAAAACCACTCAGAAGAAAGATATGGTCAGACTTTTTCATGGCAATTACAAAAGCCTTCAAAAAAGAACATAGAGAACAGGAAGGCAAATTGTTAAATAAAATTTATTATACCCTGATAGAATTACTGCCTGAATTGTTTGACAGTCAGGAAGATGAAAACATTTTTTTCAGCTCTCTCTCTGTATCTCTCGGAGATTCCGAAGAATACGGAAGAGAACTCATTGTTTACAGGGCTTTAAGATATTGCATTCATTATAATGATGAAGAGGGATGTAAAAAAATCCTGGACAGCAGATTTCTTAAAAAAAATGAGATATATTTCTGTTCCCTTGATTTCTCGGATGACACTGACCCTGTAGACCAATCCAAAATCATTAAATGGTTCCTGTACCGGTATGACATGGCCAATGCAATCAGATATCTGTCCCTTGTTTCCTGGAAATGGTCATTTTTGATAAAATTAATCCATATTCTGATAAATAAAAAAGGAGCTACAGTAATTCTATCGCTGTTTATGATATACTGTAACCTGCCATGCCTCTGGAATGTTAAAATAGAGGAAAGATATTTCTATTATCTGGAATTTGCGGTAATTACCATCTTTCTCACCGTATATCTCGTAAATAAAGCTACGGCAAAAAATATAGATGATACCAAGGCAATGCTTCTTTTGTTTCAGGTAAGTCTCCCCAGGCTCTGGGGAGCAATTCTCATGGGTTTAATCAACATAGCCCTTTCCGACAGAAGCTGGACCTTTCCATTGAGAATAAAAGAAAGACATTTTTTTATTATCTGTATCCTGACTTTTATTTCAGCCTATTTATATCTATATCTGGAGGTAAGCAGCCAGGTATCGGATTCAAAACAGGCAACTGCCAGAACCTCCAAAATAGTCACACTCGGACTTATAGAAGCCTTCTTTTTTTCTTATCTTATCTGCCAGATTTTTGCAGAATCTGTCATTCCCGATCTTGTACCAAAAGAAGAACTGATTGTTTTCCAGGGACAACACATGTATAATATTTCAAATATTCTGATAATGCCAAAATTCATACCGACTATAAAATGTTATCCCACTCTTATAATACTCTGGTCTTTCCTGTCACTCCTTATAGGTATGTTTATACAGAATTTCTGGGACAGGGAAAATTTGATAAGCTCTCCCTTTGCCGATGATATGACATTAGAAGTGGCACCAAAACCGGGAGTGGAGGAACGTGAGGCGTGAGGGTGTGAGGTGTGAAAATTTACAAAATTTAATAGAGGTGACATATATGAAAATTAAAGGAATAATTCTTATCTTTACTCTATTACTCATAGTAGCTGCGGAATCTGTGGCAAAAAGCGTATGTAAAAAAGAAGAAGACGTATGGGGTAGCGGTAAATTTCCTTATAATTTCAGGGTTATTGATGATAAACTATATGCAGGAGGAAGTTTTTTCAATCCCGAACATCATGGGAACTCGACGGAAAAGGTAAGAAGTTATATAAAACTACTGAAATCTATGGGGGTAACATCTGTTATAGCTCTTAATTCTCCTGCTTCTGAAGAAGAAAAAATAGTAAAAGAAGAAGGGCTCATATTTTATTCATGCCCTATGAATGCGGAAAAAGTGCCAAACAGCAAAGAAACAATTAAAATTATGGAACTCATAGACAAAAAAGCCTATGTACACTGTGAATGGGGCGCAGACAGAACAGGTGCTGTTATAGCAAAATATTTACGGTTAAAATGCGGGTATAAAGGTTATGACGCCTGGAAAGCAATTATAACGGAAGGAAGTCATGCCGGTATAATAGGAGGCTTTAAACAAAATTACGGCAACTCGAAATTATTACTTTATTTCTGGCCTGAAGTGGTTAAAGAAAGCCCGAAAATCTGTGAAATATACGGCATATAAAAGGGAATAATCATATTTTGTAGAATTGTTTAGATGGTGAGTCGTGAAGAGTGAAGAGTGAGTGGATACGCATTACACATCACGCATTACGAAACCACCCGTCACTCGTTACGCGTTACGCGTCACAATTATAACGCATTACGCATTACAGGAGCTAACACATGTCTTTACGGGCAATCAAACCGACACTGGTCATAGGACTTGGCAGACAGGGGAAAAAAATCATTGAAGAATTTAAAAGCGAACTATTTTCCAATTTCGGCCACTTACCTTCTGTTCAATTCCTCTCTGTTAATTTTAAAGATGAAGTCCTGGAAGAACAGAATCAGAAAGCAATCATAGAGGATTTCTTTTCCTTCAGGCTGGGAAAAGAATTGCTCGAAGACTGGTTAAAAAGAGCTTCTTCCGTAACTCTTCGAAATGCGGAAGTGTTTATCGATGAAAATAAATTGAGAGAAAAAGATGAAACAGGACTTATAGAAAATCTCCTCCGTAAAAAAGAAGGAGATATTGTAAAAATAAATATTGAAGAAAAGCCTTATATGGGCTATGATGCAGCAGGTCTAAAAAAAGCCATAGAAGAAAACAGCAGAAAATTTGAAATAGAAGGTATTGAAAAGATTCAAAAAATCATTGCAGGTAACCTCTCCTCCAGAAAAGAAAAAACTGTTTATGACCTGGAAGAAGAGATTAAATACAGTAAACTGGCAGATAAAAACACCCTGGCTTTTCTCGAGGCAATTGAAAAAACTATCGCTCACACAGAGGTTACATTAAAAAAACAGGAGGAAAAAATAAATAAAGAGAGGGAATTTCAAAAGGCGGAAAAAACAAAATTAATTGAAAATACTATATCTGTCACAGAGTCAGCCCTTCCAGGCCATAGAAAAAAACTTATCGAATGTCTTGAGAAAGAATTAAACCTTATCGTTACAGGGAAATCCTGTAAAGCTGTTATTGAATTACTATCCCATCTCTCTGCAGCTATTAAAGATAAAATAGAAAAAATCGGGAATAACCTGAATATAATCTGCTATATTCAGGAAAAAATCAAAGGAAATATTTATGAAGAAAAAATCGACGAAAAACAGGATATATATGCAGAAAAACGGAAACACTATGAAAAGTTAACATACAGGATTAATAAAATACAGGAAAAATTTGATAAACTCATAGAAACTGAATGGCTGAAACTGAATGATAAAGACGAATTTCTTTCAAAATTTACCGCTTTTATAAAGAGTTATTTTATTCCTTCCGATAAAGAAGAAACTATAACGCCGGTAAATATAAAACTCAGCCTTACTATGGATGAAATGATCTTGCTTCCGAAATCCGTACCGGATGACATGGAAAAGAAAAGTTGTACCTGGGGAGAATATAACAGATGGATTAAAAATGAGATAAAGAAAATAAAAAATAGAGATGCCACGGCAGAAGATCTGAAGGAAGCAGTAAGAGCCGGTTCAAGATCAATATTCTGGGCAAACATTGACAGTATTTCAGGAAAAATAGATCAAAAATTAAGGGATACAACACTTATATCTAACAGGAAAATTTTAAATGAAAAAGGTTTTGAACTTGCAGATGCAAATGATTTTGATATATTTCTAATAGCTTCTCTTGATGATCCTCTGGCAACAGGTATATATATAGATACTATCTATCTGATAGAAGAAAGGGTCATATATAATCACGGTACATCAAACAGATTCGGTCTCTTTCTGCTGCCTGCAGTGCTGGAAGGAGAAATACAGGATAAAAACGAAATACAATCACTGTCTTACATTTCTCTGGCAGAACTGGATCATTTCCTTCAGGGTAAAGGATTTAAGCAATATTATTATCCCGGTCTCTATGAAATAGAAAACTCCGATAAACCTTTTAAAACAGTGTTTCTTGTAGATTATATAAACAGCAAGGGATTTGCCCTTGAAAGTGAGAAAGAAAGAGAAAAGATGTTCCGGGAAATGCTCAGGGCTATGATAGTAACACCCCTGGGGCCAAGCATCAAATCCCTTCCGGCCATATCTGCATCGCTTCAGGGTGATATTTCAGGTAAAAATACTTCTTACGGCTCTTTCGGAATAAGTCTTATGTACTTCCCTGCAACGCTGGTAAGAAAACACTGTGCCTGCCTTCTCGGTGAAAAGATTATTTCAGAACTGTTTATAAGAGAAGATTTTTCAGAAAGTAAATTAAAAGAAGAAACCGATGCTTCCATAAATCTTATTAACTCTATAGAAGACAGTTCTTTTATACCAAAGACACCGAAACTTGACAGAAAACAATTTGAGAATGCAGACCCTTCTGTACTGGTCAATCGCATAAAACATGAAGCAGGTCTTCTGGAAAGCCGATTCTTGGAGGAAACAGAAAAAGATTTTGCAAAACAGTTACAGGAAAATTTAGAAAAGTTGGAAAATAATATAAAAAAACATATAGATACACTTTCTGCCGATAGTTCCTGTGCTCTAAAAAGTGCTCTTGCCTGTGTGGAGAAAATTCACACGGAAATAAAAGCTAAAAAAGAAGAACTGCAGAAAAAACTCAGATATACGGAAGGTCTTGTTAAAGAAGATGAAGAAAAACATTTCAAAACCTTTGACATGCTGCAATCTACCATAGATTCTTTTGTAATACCATTTATAGGAACCGTATTACCTGCACGAAGGATTAATTTAATAGGATATCTGTCTATCTTACCGGTTCTGGGACTACCTGTCATTATAATAATTTCTAGTATCATTTCATTCCTTCTGCTGTTAATACCTCTTGTAATGATATTCTTTACCTATATAGTTTATTTTATAAAATATGTTCTGTCATGGAAACGTTATTATGAGAAATACTTCGAAGCACAGGATAGTCTCTTCAATCATATAGATAAAAAAATACTGAACAAAGGACAGCTTATATCAGTTAAATTCAAACTCAAGCAGATTGACCGCATGGAGGAAATCTGCTTGAGTAAAAAAGATTATCTGGATAAAACGATAAAAAAACTATCAGCTATTGCTCAGGAGCTGGGAGAAGAAAGTAAAGAAGCAAAAGAAGAAATATTTGAACCGCAGGGTTCCCTTACCTATCTGCTTATAACAGATAAAGATATAGAAGGATACAGAAAAGACGGCCCTGATACTATTGCTTATGAAGGGAAAGAGCTTTACGACAATCTCGGTAGCTGGGATGAAGAGCAGGGATACTTAAAAGAAAAAATAAGAAAATCCCTCTGGAACCGCTATAGCTTTATAGAAGAAATGAGTGCCGACGAACTGCTCAGAAAACAGGATAATTCTCTGGATAAGATAAGTGAAATACTTAAAATGAGCCATCCTTTCTGGACTGTAGATGAGATAAAAATATGCCAGAGAGGAAATACAGGAAAGATATATTTTTGCGGTGTCTCTGCATCAGAGGAAAGTTTTATTGCAAAAGGCCTTAAAGAAAATTTTTCCAACATGATATTTTTCAGTCTGAATGATCGCCATTTAATACTTCTGGGACAGGTAGAAACAGGAGTACCTCTTTTTGCTCTGAAATCATTTAATCAAATGAGAAAAAGTTATAAATTTATTTCTGCTCAAAAAATGTATTCTGCCATTGAAGATGCTGCTACTGACCCTGTACCGCTTAAGATGACGGAAAAATACCACCATATAAGAAGAACCTATCTTCCTGCCAGACTTCTTGAAGTTTATATTCCACCTCCCGATATGGAAGAAGATGAAATATATGAAAATCTCTCGGAAAATCCGGAATTAATGGTTATGATAAAAGAAAAACTGCAGAAGTTAATAGAAGATAAAGGAAAAGATAATATTATAAAAAAATTAGTCGAAATTATGACAGAAAGAGTAATTCTGTCAGATGAAAGGGACGTAATCCAGGAATATATAAAGTCTGTTCGTAGTGAAAAGTGAAGGATAATACAACAACTCACGACTCACGATTCACGACTCACTATATAGAGAAAGGTAGAGGAATTATGACGGAAAAGATAAACAGAAGAACTTTTATAAAATCCTGTGCTGCTTTATCTGTTTTCTGCGTGGGAGCAGAACATATAGTAGCCGGCGATAACAGCCTGGATATTATAATAAAAGGCGGACGAATAGTTGATGGTTCCGGCCAGGTAAGTTTCATTTCAGATCTGGGAATTAAAAAGAATATTATTTCTGCCATAGGAGATCTGTCTCTTTACTCTGCCGGGAAAATAATAGATGCCACCGGGATGATAGTGTCCCCCGGATTTATTGACATTCATACCCATTATGACGGCACGGCAAGGCCTGATTTGCCTGATATACAGACAAAATATCCCGATGGCATATATCAGGAAAGACTAAATAAAATACTTTTGTTTCAGGGTATAACTACCATTATCGGAGGAAATTGCGGTTATTCACCTCTGGATCTAGAAAAACATTTCAAAATAATGCAGAGGAAAGGACTTGCTCTTAATTACGGACTTCTTATAGGACACAGTTCTTTAAGAAAAAAAATCGCAGGCACTTCTAACAGGATAACCCTTCTGACCAGGGATGAAAAAGACGAACTAGAACGTGTACTGGTGAGGTCTTTCAACCTTGGCGCCCTCGGCGTATCTACGGAGCTGGAAAATTCATCTGCTTCTCTGGCAGGTACAGATGAACTCATATATATAGGAAAAATAACCTCCCGCCACAGGGGCATGGTCGCAATTCACAGAAGGAGTGAAACTGAGGATGTTGCAAGATGGACACAGGAAGCTGTAGATATATGTAAAAAAGCTGAAGTTCCCGTTCAAATATCTCATCTGAGAGTAGTAGGGAAACCTTACTGGATAAGTAATGAACCTGCAATTAAAGTAGTATCGGGAGCTGTAGGAAAAAAACTGCCTCTCAGATGTGATTTTTATCCCTATGATTCGGCACAGGGAACTCTTGAATATATATTTCCGGCTTTTGCAAAAAAAGGAGGCTCCTTAAAAGAAAATCTGATAAAAGATTCTACATTGAAAGCAAGGGTCAGAATGCATCTTCCCGAACAATTTTCTTTAATTGCACCAGAAAATATTATAATTTTTTCAAAAGCATTTCCTGACATATTCGGTAAAACTCTTGAAGAAGCAGGGAAAATAATGGGGAAAACTCCTGCTGAAACAGCAATAGAAATCTTACTGAAAGATGAAAAAGGAAACGGAGGCCCTGTAATTTATCGTTACGCTATGTCACAGGGTAATTATGAAAGACTCATAAAGTGTAATTTTGCTGTTATCTCTTCCGATGGCGGCATAGATTATGACGAACCGGAAATGACCCATCTGGATCCAAGAATATTCGGAACATTTCCCAGACTCTTCGGCACCTATGTAAGAGATAAAAGATTCATTTCTATGGAAGAAGCTGTTAAAAGAGTAACAGGACTGCCGGCAGAACAGCTCGGTCTGAAAGACAGGGGATTACTGAGGGATAAAATGGTAGCAGATATAACAATATTCAACCCTGAAACAATAGCAGATATGTCAAATTATAACTCGCCTCCACAGTACGGGACAGGCGTAGAATATGTAATAATAGAAGGTAAAATTGTAGTTGAAAAAGGAATATTTAATGGAGTAAAAGCAGGAAAAATTTTAAAAAGATAGGTATTGGCTGAAGAGTGAAGGGTGAAGAGTGAAGAGTAATTAATAATCTCTTCACAGATCACCCTTCACGTATTATAATATTATTCAAATAAAAAATGAAGGGTAGAAGAGAATGAACAGAAACTTTGTAAAAAAAATTAATTTAAATATATATTTACTTTTATTTATCTTATTTATAACATGTGCCTTTGTCATCTATGGTTTAATTAAATATACATTCAATTACGGCACATCCGAACTGGTTCACACCTTATTTTTGCTTTCCAGTATTTCTTATTTATTTATTGCACTGTCATTGTTTTTTGAAATAATGGAATATGAAATAATGTCATATAAAATTACAGAAGAAAGAATTTCTATATATAAACTATGGTTTATTGGAGGCCATTATTTAAACTGGAACAGTATAAGACATTTTTATATCTGTAAAATAAAAAAAGGAAATAATTATAAAAAACTTTATCTTCTTCAGGATGAAGCAGGGCAGGAACTGGCTTTCGGAGAAGAAATAAAAAATCTGGAAGAACTGCTGGAACTCATATCACAGAAATCTGCTATTGAACCGGAAGAACTGACACAGGAAAAACCTGTAGACTGTTTTTACTATTTTTCTTATAAAACACATGATACAAACCCCTATTCTCACGGGTTAATATATCATAATATAACCAATATATTAATTTTTCTCTTTCTTATAATACTGGCTGCCTTTATAAAGTACAAATGGTCTTCCTTAACGGAAGAAGGGAAAAGGATAATTTTTTATTTTCAAATAGTAAATGGTTGTCTCATAATTCCGTGTCTGATTAACCTGGCATTTTACAAAATCCGTAAAACAGTTACAAGAATATCTGAATTACTCTTGATACTTATCAATACAGTGGTAATAATGTTCTTCTTTTTAACAGGAACCTTTTTTATGTCCCTTCATTCACGGATGACCTACATTACCGATAATTTTTATATAATCATACTAATATGTCTGTTCATATTAGTATTCCTGGCATCAGGAAATATTCGCACAATTCTATGGGTTATAAGAAATATCCAGGATAAAAAAAACCAAAAAAATTCCGGAATTACTGACCCTGTAAATCAATCTGAAAATAACATTCAATGACACATATAAATGATTGCATTAAAATGGGCTTCAGGTGTCGGGTTCTGGCTCTTATTACCCCATCACCCGGCACCATCATCAATTAGTGCAATTTCCGGCAATTGACTTATAAAAAGGTAAATAGTATAATTCCTTTTATGGAAATAAATAAAGATTCTCACAACATAATCTTACGTAATTTAATAGATGGAATAGTAATTACAGATAATAATAAAAAAATTATTTCCTGCAATGATTCCTATCTGAAATTGCTCGGCTATAATCTTGAAGAAATAAAAGGAACATCATATCTCAATCTGGTAGATATTCCCTTTAAAAATGTAGAAGATGTTTCTTTCGAATACCCCGTGATAAAAAGTTACGAATCGAAGCATGTTAAAAAGAATGGAGAAAAAATTCATTTTCATGTAAGATGTATAGCAATCAATGAGGTTACAGAGTGTCAGAATGGTTATGCCTATAACCTTCAGGATATAACAGCCTATAAAGACAGAGAGAAAGAAGCACAGGAATACGCTGAAAAGATAAAACAATTTACAAAACATCTTACCCAGGCTCATGATCAGCTTCTGGAAGCAAAAATTGCAGCAGAAGTTGCAAACAAGGCCAAATCTATGTTTCTGGCCAGTATGTCCCATGAGATAAGATCACCTCTCAGTTCTATTATTGGTTTTTCTGAAATAATGTACGAAGATGATACACTGCCAAAAGAAGAAATCAAGGACATGAGTCATGTCATACTGAAAAGTGGCAGGAACCTCCTTGAACTGCTGAATGAAATTCTGGATCTGAGCAAAATAGAAGCAGGGAAAATTGTTATTGAAAGAAGAGAATTTGACCTGGAAGAAGTAGTTTTGCACATAATCAATTTAGTTCAAATCAAGGCGAAGGAAAAACATATTTCTCTGGAACTGGAGTATGATCCCAAATTGCCGGAGTCAATTGTAACAGATGAAACGAGATTGAGGCAAATATTTATGAATCTTATGAGTAATGCTATAAAATTCACTTCTCAGGGGTATGTAAAGTTACGCTGTAAACTTTCAGACGATTCAAATTTTGCTGAATTTTCTGTTATAGATACAGGCATTGGTATATCAGCTGATAAAATAAAAACTATCTTCGAACCATTCGCTCAGGCAGAAGCATCCACTACAAGAAAATACGGAGGAACAGGTCTCGGACTGACAATAACGGAAAAACTTGTAACCTTGCTGGGAGGGAAAATCTGGGTTGAAAGTGAAGTTGGGAAAGGAACTGTTTTTAACTTTACCCTGCCACTTACATCTCTCCCTGTTGAAGAACCTCAGGAAAAAGAAGATTCTATAGACAGTCTCATAATGTCTGCCCCTGTAAAAACCGTAAAACTCAGAAAAGACAGAAAAATTCTTATAGCAGATGATGATTCAGAATTCAGATTAATTCTGAGTAAACCGCTTACAGATGCGGGATATACTGTCATTAGTGCTTCTAACGGAAAGGAAGCCCTCAATCTTTTCAAGCAGGAAGAACTGGATTTTATTCTTATGGATATAAATATGCCGGAAATGGATGGCATAGAAGCTACGAAAGAAATTCGCCTTCACACCGGAGGAGCAAGTATACCGGTCATAGCCTGTACCGGCTCTGCCATGGGAGAAGAACTTGAACAGTTTGTAGAAGCAGGTTTTGATGATTATATAATAAAACCTGTTGACAGAAACGAATTACTCGATATAATTGCAAAGTTTATAGGATAAACGTTAGCAGTGACCAGTTACCAGTGAGCAGAATTTATAGTTTCAGGTTTATGGTTGAGGGTTTGGTTTTAAATTTTCAACTCTCAACTTCTCACGCATCACGCACTACGCATTACGCATCACTCACCACTCACTTCTCACTCTTCACTTCCCTTAAATACAAGGGTAAAGGTAGCGCCACGTCCCTCCTGGCTTTTCACCTTTAAATCTATTTTATTAATCTCTGCAAGAGCTTTGGCTATGGCCAGCCCTATACCAAGTCCCTGCTGCTCGAATTTATCTCTGTTTGACTGATAAAATCTGTCAAATATTTTTCCAATCTCTCCGTCCGGTATACCGGGGCCGTTATCTTCCACATCTATTATTGCCATATTTCCGTCTCTATAAAGCTTCACAAGAACTCTGCCTGTTCTGTGAGGTGCGAATTTAATTCCGTTATCTATAATATTTTCAATTACACACTTTATATGTTCTCCAAGCCCTTTTACCTGAACGGGTTCACCCGGCAAATCCAATACAATCTCTACATTTTTCTCTTCCGCTGTAACTTTAATACCGGCTAAAACAACCCTGATAAGACTGACAAGATCAACTATCATATGATGATGAGACAGAGAATTATAACGTTCCAGTTCATAACCTCCGTCAATACTGTTCAGTATCAATACAGACTCGGCAAGTTTTCTCAATCTGTCGTTTCCGCTTTTTATACCGTCAAGAAAACTCTTTAAATCTTCAATCCTGGGTTTGCCGGCAGAAAGAAGCATTTCCGTCAAATCGGTAAAACCCTGAATAATAGATATGGGAGTATTAATTTCATGGGATAACATACGATACATATCATTAATCTTTTTCTCCAGATTCTTCTTATTGGCTTCCATTAATTCTTTGAACCGGGAAATCTTTGCGTCGACTGATATGAGCAGCAAATCCTTGTCTACCGGTTTTGTCAGATAATCATCTACTCCCATCTTTTTTGCCAGTATAATATCTTCCCTGTCTGACTTGGACGTAAGAAAAAGAAAAGGAATAAGCTTATATTCTTTTTTGGAAGAAATTTCTTTATATAATTCATAACCATTCATTTCAGGCATGGATACATCGGAAATAATCAAATCCGGTGTACCGGTCTTGAGAAGTTCAATGGCATTTTTACCGTTCTCGGCTGTCTGAACAGTATAACCTGCTTTATTCAGGTGATATTTAATAATCCTTCTCACTCCGTCATCATCGTCTACAGCAAGAATTTTACCTTTTACTTCTATAGTTTCCATAATATGCAGTCCAGCCCCCTTCTTAGTCTTATGTTCAGTATAATTTATCGCAACAATTATTTAAATAGTTCCAAAGGAGAGTTTAATCCCGTAAAAAGAACTATTTTTTTATTGGACATGGTTATTTTATTACGGTATAATATTACAGTTTATTTTATAACAAACCAGAGGGCTATGATAAAATGTCTGCAAAATTTTATTTCATAAAAAAAAATTTTCCATATATATTGTTATTTTTTTCTTTTATATTGGAATTATTTAATACACCTTATCTAAATAAATCATCACTAATGGTATTACATGTAATTTCAGCACTATCTTTTTCCGTATCTCTATATATACTGTCAGACAATAGAACAAAAGGGATCATATGGTCTATTTCATCCATAATTATCTGTTCATATGTTAATATTTTAGGGATTATAATAACAGGTATATTATTTATCTTATTTAAAACAATGAATACAAACATATCGCGAAGAGAAATGTCATATACAGCTTTATTACTTGCAGTACTTGTAGTAATATTCTTTTACGATATAATATTTCTCGGTAAAACTCTGAAATGTACAAATACCATTCCCCATGTTTTATCTACAGGTGTGTACGGACAGGAGAATAATTATGTATCATCAATCCCTGTAATAGACAGTTCGCCTGCAGTAGGAGAAGAAACAACAGCAGAATATAAAAGACTGAATTATCTGAAAGGTAATATGCCTATATGGAATCCTTATCAGGCCGGAGGATATCCTTTTTTAGCCTCTATGGGAAGCTCAATGTTTAATCCCTTTGAAATTATACTCTATATACTTCCTTCAAAATACTCGTGGGATCTTTTCATGTTATTCAGACTCTTTTTTTCAGGTTTCTTTATGTATCTTTACATGAGAGAATTACAATATTCTGTTATTGCATCACTCACTTCTGCAATAGCCTATATGTTCAGTGCGCCAATGATAATACATATTGTTGATATACATCTGAATCCTTCTATGTTATTCCCCATGTTTTTCTTTATAATGGAAAAATTGTATCAAAAGCAAAATAAAAGGACTGTTATAGCTACGTCTATTGTCATAGCTCTGTCAGTATTTTCAGGATTTCCCGAACATGTTACCATAATTTCTTTAATAGGCCTGGCATATTTTCTATTAAGATGTATAACAGGCAAAGAAAAAATTCTGAAATCCTTCGGTAATATATCACTGGCATTTACACTGGGGATATTTACAGGTCTTATAGTTATAATACCATTTATAGAGTTCCTCTTCCTGAACGGATGGACAAATCATGATCCGGAAACAGGATTGAAAGCAGTAAATATCGACAGAATATTCTATATCTTTATACCTTATTTTAAACAGGCATTTTATAACTACTATATTGGTATAATTCCCTTTCTTCTTATTTTCCTGGCTTTCTGCACAAAAGACGATAATAAAATTAAATATTACTTCGGAACAGTACTCTTTTTATTAATCGGGAAAATCTTCGGTTTCCCTGTAATAAACCTCCTTGGTTCTCTTCCCATACTTAATATAATTCATTTTCCATTTAATACGGGACAGGTCTTATCTTTTATTGCATCAATTCTTGCAGGCACAGGTATAGAACTAGTATACTCGGGGAAAATAAGATCGTTTTTTGTATATATGTCTATTTTAATATGTATGGTTATAATATCATTACCCTGTATCATTTATCCCCCTGACATATTTAATAAAACAGTATATTACCATATAGTTATAAAGTTGCTCTTTCTCTTCTCTGCCCTTCTGTCATACCTGATTTTCAGATATAACCACAAAAAAACAGCTATCATATTTTCAGTTATACTTTCCATAGAAATGTTCAGCTTTATACCAAGAGAAAGGCTGAAGAGAATGGATTCTTTTCCAGAAGTGCCTTATATAAAATTTCTAAAAGAAGAACAGGTGATAAATAACAACAGAGGCAGAGTTTATGGGATACAGGGAACACTCTACCCGAATGTAGCCACTGCTTATGAAATAGACGACCTTGGTCTTTACATGCCTATATTTATAAATAATTTCACAGAATTTTTCAACAAAATTGTTAATCCTGATTATTTTACAGGTGATTTTTTCCCTGCCCTGAGGCAGAATATAGATTTTAAAAATGAAATGCTGAATATATTAAATCTTGAATATCTGTTGTTGCCGGCAGAGCTATATATTGATGACAGTAACTGGAAACAGATATATTCAGGTGAGGTCAATATTTACAGAAACATCAGAGCTCTTCCTAGAGTTTTTATAGTACACAGAGCCGTATGTTTAAAATCAAATCGGGAGACACTGGATTTTTTAAAACAGAACC
Organism: Bacillota bacterium; assembly: GCA_029555925.1. The sequence goes on along the minus strand of JAKPQU010000312.1, from coordinate 7,145 downwards.
CGGAAAATCTGAATAAAATCTGTGTCATATATGATGAAGAAATACCGGGGAAACCTGATTTACCTCCTGATGACTCGAAAGCCTGGATAATTCAATATGATACAGATGAAGTAAATATAAATGCTTCTATGAAGAAAGCGGGATTTCTGATCTTTAATGATATATATTATCCCGGGTGGAAGGTTTTTGTAGATAATAAAGAAGAAAAAATATACAGAACAAATTTCCTATTCCGGAGTGTGTTCTTAAAAGAAGGCAATCATACGGTAAGATTTGTATTCTTTCCTTATTCCTATTACGGAGGGAAAATTATTTCTCTTGCTGTAATTTATATGTTATTTGTAATGATTGGAAAAAGAGAAAAGTAAAAATCTAAGAGGGTAAGAGGTTTTCTGCAAACATAAAATACGGATTTAATGGAATAGGCTTTAAACAGAGATTTACACAAAATTTATAAATCGGTCAAAAAATTTTCTACTGTGAAGGAAATTTAAGAAAATTATAGAATTTTCACCATTTAAATAAATTTTCAAAAATTTTAAAACATGGAGAGAATACATAATGGCAGAACAAGAAGCAAATTTACCGGAAGAACAAAAGGAAAGTCCCCCCAAAAAAGGTTTAAACCCCATAAAAATCATTTTTGCCCTGGAATATGTATTACAGGGCCTGGCCAATCCGTTTCAGGGCATTACCTATCAGCCCTTTTTCAGACATCTACATTATTATTACGGCTTGAGTGAATCTGCTACACAGCAATATTTTTCCCGTTCCTACCTGGCATGGAGCTTCAAACCTGTTATAGGTTTTCTGATGGATGCATATGGTAAAACCAAAATCACTCTTATTATGCTTTTACTCGGAGGAGCAGTTCTATATCTCCTTACACCATTTTTAGATACATCTCATACAGTATTTTTCGGTATCATGTTTATCATTGCAATAGTTTTTGCCTGTACAGATGTTGCAGTGGACAGAGCCACGGTAATTGAAGGAGATGAAGAAGCCAAAAGCAGCGGTCAATCAAAATCCACCACAGTAGGTTTAAATCAGGCCATATGCTGGGGTGCCATATATGGAACCAGTATTCTGGCGGCAGCATCTGGAGGATGGATAGCAGAAAATTTTAAATTTAATTATCTTCTGTATTTACTCGCGCTTGTACCAATATTTGTCCTTATATTTGTTTTTATGCTTCCTAAAGATACAGCTCAGTCCATACCAATAAAAGACTCAATAAAAAATTTCTGGGACGGCCTCAATACGGGGCCTGTGCTGTGGATTATTGTTTTCTATTTTTTGTTTCATTTTCAGCCTTCTCTTGGAGCGTTATGGACAAATCATCTTATTGAAAACCTTCATTTTACCCAGACCCAGATAGGTTATGCGGACGGAGTTGCCAATATCGGATTTTTTTCAGGTGTTCTCATATTTGCCTGGGCAGGTGTTAAATGGCAGGACAAATTCGGTCTGAAAAATGTATTCAGAGTATTTATAGTCTGCAGTATTCTGGTAAATATGACACAATATCTTCTGGTAGATCCATGGTTTACAAAGGTAACAGGTTTTATACATGGATTTTTTCCCGGCTATTCCGACGGTATTGTCCGGCTCTGTTATCTTGCTACATATAATTTCTTTTATGCCATACTGACAAGCATTATACGTATGAGTACATTCAGCATTGTAGGAGCAGTTATTCCGGCCAATGCCGCAGGATCACTTTTTGCAGGTTTTATGTCAGTGGCAAACCTTGCCTATTCCTTTTCCTATGCAAGCGGTTCCTGGATGTATGATAACGGTTTAAAATACGGTGTATTTCAATTTTTTGAAAGAAATATCTTCTGTAACCCCGGAAATCCCGGAGATAAAATGTCCATAAGCCTTCTGATTTTCATAGGCTCTATGGCCTATATCCTGAGTTTCTGCACAGTCCATATGCTGCCTGATAAAAAACAGACACAGGCAACTGAAGATGATACTGAATACCTCACAGGGCCGGAACATTTCAAATTACTGGGAGATAAACTATTAAAAACAGTAAATCTGGCTACATTAGGACTCTGTATTGCAATATTTTCCGCATTGTTTTTATTACAAATGAATCTTACTATGTCAAATTTCTTTACAGATCTCATAAAAGCAGATCTATTCAGCACTCTGGGCGTAGTTATCAAAAGTACTGTTCTTTCCTTCTTCATTGCAGCTTTAATCAGAAAAGTTTTTCTGGACTGGAAAGTCAAAAGGGTTTAGTGAGTCGTGAAGAGTAAAGAGTGAGCAGTGAGTAGACCAACACTCACCGCTCACTTTTTTACTCTGTGTAAGGATCTGACTTAGTATCCATAAAAAGCTTCTGCCTGGCGACATGGGAAATAACGTTAAAAAAGAGTATATAGGGCATAGAAAAAACACCTGCAACTCCGGGTAATATGAGGCATCTTAAGTGTGTAAAATAAGCCTCAGGTGTGGTTTCACACACAATAGAATAGACAATTATGGCGATAAAAATTATAACGGCAACAGTAAATAACTGCATGAATAAAAAAGAATTTTTCAGTGTATCTATTGCCTTTATATCATCCAGTTTTTTTCTGTTTTCCAGCATTATCATATAGACTGCTGAAATAATTATGGAAATATTTATAGGGATTATGAGCATTTGTTCCTCTCTGAGGCCGTACAGATGCATGAAATTCGTTATAATAGCAATTACACCGATTAGTATAAAAGGTGTCAGGAGTATAACGAAAAATCCTGCAAGATAGATTATTATGGCTTTTAAATTCTCACTGTTATCTGCAGGAAGAAACCTGTTTTTATCTTTCCTTTTAAGATAACCGTTATAAAAAGTCATAAAAAGGAGCCCTGCAGGTGATAAAAAGAATATAATCAGAGACAGCCCCATAAGAGGGGCTAATTCTCGTGTTAATACTGCTACAGTCAGAGTAATTAGAAAGGGTATGGAAACCACTGCGAATATAATTCTGTTGAAATTTATTTTATGTTCCATTATAACTTCACCTCAATCTTTCCGGGAACAGAGTAGCCTCTGGTATTTGCATTATAATATTCATAAACCTGTGAAACAGGAGTTGTAACCTTTACCGGGAATTTAGCCCTCAGACCGTAAGAAAAATCGAAAGATTTTCCAGGTTCAAGTCTCTTCAGATAGACTATTACCTGTCTTCCTGTCATGTCAAATCTTTCTATCTTCTGCTGATTGAGCAGCTTATCAAAATCATCGGTAATCACATCAAAGCCGGGAGGAATTCCAAGATCTATGATTACTGTTTCTCCCGGTTTTGCCGAACTGTTATTCACAGTTACCATCTCACGTAATATATCATTACGTTTGAGTTCAGTCCTGTCATATTTGATAGAAATATTTACAGGTGATTTCTCCACTGACGAATTCAGAGAAGAAGACCATGGTATATAATAAGAATAGATAATCTGGTACATACATCTTACATCACCTTCAGGCACAAGATCTACTTTAAAGTTCCCTTCCCGTCCATAGCCTTTAAGGTCCAGGAGTTTAACTACATCACTCTGTTCGGGAATAATGTCAAGAGTGCCTGCTTCCTGCCCGTCAACAAGAACATGTATTTTCCCTTTGCTGTTCTTACCCATATCTGTATTTATTGAAAGAACAAGGGTCTTCAGTGCCAGTACAGTAGCCTGGGTGGAATACCACGTGCCGTTAGTATCTTTGGACACAGCCAGAAATTTCAGGGCTTTCTCCACAGCATCACCGCAGGAGCCTGAGCGTAAAAAAGCCTGTGTCACAAGGGACGTTGTTTCAATACTGGCAGTCATTCCATATGATTCCGTAAGGGTTCTCCCATCTGTTGTCCATGAAACACTGTCTTTATTTTCCGTTCTTCCTTTATAAAGAGTTTCAAGAAGATTTTTCGTTTCCTGTCCCTTCGGGTCTGTATATAAAAGGAGATTTGCCACAAGAGAGAGAGTATAAAAATCCTTTTCCTTATTTATAGAGGATTTTATATAATTAACAGCCTTCCTGAGCGGTTCTCCTTCATATCCGCTCTGTGCAAGAGACCATGCCACAAAAGCCGTTACACGTAAATCGGAATTCGTATTACCTGCAGCTTCCCAGGAACTGTAAGAATCCGCCTTCCAGGAACCGTCAGGAGATTGTTGAGAAATAAGCCACTGTTTTGTTCTATCAATAATCTTTTCATCAATCGGATATACCTTATTCATATCATACATTTCCATAAGGCCGTAGGCAGAAAGCCATACAGAAGCAGGAGCTTCTCCGTAAAGGGAAAATCCCCCGGAAGGAACTTCAAAGGTAATAAGTCTCTGGTAGCCGAGATTTATATAGTATTCTGCCTTCATCTGAATATCAGGTGTAATCTGTCCGGAAGCCTTCATATAATCTAAAACCATAATATTTGGATACGTCACCGACGTAGTTTGCTCAAATCAGCCATAGGGCATTGTAAGCATACTGTCAAGTCCTTCCACTAACTGGCTGAACATGCCGGGGTAAATCTTTACCCACATATCATAAGATTTCTCTATGGCATTTTCCGGTATATTCAGACCGGCAGAAACACGCTCTCTGAGCCAGCCATTTTCTGCAAGACGAATTTCTTTCCCATTCGGTATTATTGTCACAGATTTACTTATACCGTCTTTCATTTTTTCTGTTTTTGCATAAACGGTAAATTTCTTTTTTCCCGTATCATGTATCTTTACCGGGTAGTAGACAACAGTTACATCATTTGCACCGAGGGATAAATATTTGGCAGGTTTGCATAACAGCTCGAACCAGTCATCCTGTACAGCTATTAAATCTATATCCTGTTTTTCTGGCAGATAATTGTATACTGCAACAGGAATGGACACTTCATCACCTGAAGTGAGGTTAAGAGGAAGGTCAAGATCAATAAAGAAATCCTGAAATACCTTTATGGGATAATCAGTGCCTCCCGTATCTCCTTTCATAGAAGAAGCGGAAACACCCATCCTCCAGGTTGTTATGGAATCTGCCATTTTAAGTATAACAGAAGCTTTGCCATATTCGTCTGTTATAAGTTCCGGGTTGAAATACATTGTTTCAGGGAAATACTGACGCAAATAGGCAGGCAGTTCCTGAGACGTTTTGGTCCGGGAGATTTGGGCGCCGGAAGGTTCATTCTGAACTATTTCTTTTTTACCTGAAAATCCGCCACCATCCAGCATCAGCCCCTGCCCCGACTCATAATTGGGAGATGTTTCGCCTGCAGATAATGTATTAATGGATTTACTTGTTGTATCAATGTCATAAGTCACAGTTGAAGGCGGCGGCCCCTGTGCCCTTGCTTTTAAAAAATTGGGTGCTATTACGGCAAAAAGGATTCCTGCCACACAAACTCCTGCAATAACAACACATCCGCAGTTATATATAAAATGCCAGAGATTGGATTTCCTGTGTTTACTGCAATGAGACCGGGCATTATAAATAAGGATAAAATTCATAAAGATAGAAGAAATAACACCTGTCAGAAAGAGTAAGAAGATTGATATACCACCTATCTGATCTTTCCCTGTCATGACACAGGCCAGCAGAAGAGCCATGGTTAAAATTAATCCTGTAAGAAATAACTGTATCAGGTGAAAGGAGTAACAGAGAGTATTAAATTTCTTTATATCTTCACATTGTTTTTTATTCCTTAAGATTATTATATAGACAAAAGCTGCACCTGTCATGGCTACCATAGAAAATATAAGAGCACCATACTCTTCATTTCCGTGATAACCGTTAACCGTTTCCGATATAATAAGAATCAGTATTGCAACAACGAAAGGTGTCAGAAATACAAGAAAAAATCCTACCGTATAAACAAGCATTGCCACAAGGTTATCATTATTAACAGGAATAAACCTCTCTTCATCTTTTCTCTTTAAAAGCTCGTTATAAAAAGTAAGAACGAGTATAGCGGCAGGTGATAATATTAAAATAAGCATAACACAGAGCATGCCGAACCACTGAAGAAAATAAAAATATTTCTGTTGAAGTGCCATTATTCTGGCAAGTCTTTCGGGATAGGTATTTATCATAATAGAATAGGGAGCTTCAGGTATGGAACAGAAAGCGACCTTTGCAGTATCCTGGTCATTTTTCTTCCTTACAAGATCATCACTTACCCTGTCAATATAATGTTTGCATACTTCAACCTTCGGTTTTAACAGTTCCTGTTCCAGGGTAAAATAAACTTTTTCCAGCCCCGGTTCCTTTTCCGCAAGGGCAAAAACACTTTCATCCACCACCGAGATACCGAGGGCGGCAGACACCGGTTTTCCTTCTTTATCTTTAACTTCGAAATCTATCTTGCCTGAACGACCGGGTCTGTATATATCTTTATCGGAACTTACTTTTACAGATAAATCCTTGCTCGTCTCAACATAAACAGTCTTTGTATCCTTTGTAAAATTGCCGTCTTTTTTAAGTCTGTAAGCATTAATCTGTAATGTGCCGGCCAGAGTATCTGTAAGAGATATATCGATTTTTGCCTGTTTATCTTTTACTGTAAGAATTTTAGTTAGCCGTGTCTGACGGTTTTTAACTATATCCAGGAATACACTGCCTTCCGTAGAAGAAAGAATTTCCAGATTCATAACATCGGAATCTTTATAAACAGCTTTATCTGTACGGAGAAGTATGGATTCTGCAGTCTGACCTGTTTGAGGGACATAGGTCATAGCACCGGAATTACCGAGTCCGTCACTGGCACTGAGTTCAATCTGTCTGCCCATAAACTCCGGCTTCAGGGTAAATTCTGCTATGCCTGTAGAGGATGTCTGAAATCTCTGAGAGCCCTGCTGTCCAAGTTTCATGGAAACAGTTGCTCTACATGGTGTACCATCAGGGTAAGACGTAATAAGATAAAGTATATTCTCTATACCCGGTACTATTTCCCCACTTTCCGGCACAAGTGTAATCTGAACAGTATCTTTTGATACGAAAAGCGTCTCATAGATTATTTCTTTATGTTCTGCCTTATCTGTTACCTCAACAGTGAAACGAACCATACCTTTGCCTCCTTCAAGAGGCTGCCCTACAAGATATTTTTCCAGAGACTGTTCAAAAGTAAAATTCCCGTCTTCATCGGTTTTACCCTGAATTTCTGCAA